>CAYOCW010000019.1:0-22171 GCA_964402615.1 uncultured Cyanobium sp.
ACTACGGCCAGCCCCCTGCCGTCGGCTTCGTCGCATAAATTTACACACTGTCTCTTAGTAAACATACTCAAAAACACTGGGAGGAGTGGCGAGCCAAAGGCCTCTATCTGTTTTTCTTGCCACCGTACTGCTCGGAGATGAATCCGATTGAACTTGAGTGGCTTCACCTAAAACGAGATGAACTCGCTGGAAGGATGTTTTCTGATACTCCTGAGCTTGCATATCATGTGGTTCAAGGTATTGAGAATAGAGCGGCAAAGAATGGCCATGTTGCCCAGTTCATATCAACCGAGCCGGCTTTACAAATCGCAACCTAGGGCGATTTAATTATGGCGACCTACTTAGGATCGCTGAAACGATAGTGATGCACCAAGCCTTACAGGAGGTGCTATTCGTGGCCATCCTTTGGATGATGCCTTGCAAAATCTGAAGGTGTGCCTGCACTGATGCTGACTTTTCTGTCAGCGGTGCGGCCTGATCGGACTTCTGTTCCATTAACCGACCCAACCTGCAAATTTGTTGAAGCCATCGTCTGTGACCCAGTCATAGACGTTGTAGAAGTTGGCCAAGTTGTAGCCGTTACCCCTATATTTCTGAGCGACCTCAACTCGATACGAGGCGGAGCCATCGATCTTGTCGTACTCGACCCACTTGTCGTTTTTCTTTTCCCATAGCGTCGCGGTAAGGCCAGAATCGGAAAAGGAGACGCCGACATACTCTAGTGGATTGGGGCCTTTGATCTTTGTCTTTCCGTCCTTGCACTTAATGGAGTTGATATGCACCCCAAAGAGATGATTACCCCGCTTGAAGCTCTTCAGTAATTCATATCGAACCCACGGGCGTTCATATGTTTGACTACCAATCAGCACGCACGTGTTTGTGGTTTGTTCAAGGCCACCGTTGATTAGCCGCTTAAGCGCGACATCTCCTTGCTTCTGCGCTGATTCCCAAATTGAGGCATCGTAGTAACCGCAAATTTCGCGGTCAGGTTTGGTTAGCCAGTGATTACGAACGACGTTTGCTCGGAAATCGGCAACGTCCTTGTAGTGGAAGCTAAAGAACACTCGTTTTGCCATTTGCTATTCCTCCCTAGTTTGACGCCCAACGCTAAATGGACGGACCCTGTAGGCCCCCTGTTCTTCTCATTCTGTCCTGTAACCACATTGACGGACGCGGCGGGAGGAATCGACTCCCATTCTGCCACCAAGCTTTCCCATGATCTGCGGACGTTCGGTCTCGTGCTTACAGGACCCTGTAACCCACTGTTCATCACGTTACAAAAGGTCGGCGGGGCTGGCCACCCCTAGCAGGCCACGGTTGAGCACATGGGTGTAGATCATGGTCGTTCGCACATCTTTATGGCCGAGCAGCTCCTGGATTGTGCGGATGTCTTGGCCCCGCTCCAGGAGATGGGTGGCCTTACCTGGCCGTAGGCCAGCGTGGCGGAGCCACTGGGAGTGGCGGAAGGTGTGGCAGCCGGCCGGTTTGGTGATGCCAGCGGCCAGTACGGCCCTGCGCACCGCCTTTTGGACCAGGGTGGGATCCAGGTGGTGACGCCCTTCCTGCTGAGATTGGTCATCACGCCAGCGGTGGTGTTGTGGGAACACCCACTGCCAGGCCCATTCCCTGGCGGCGTTCGGGTACTTCCTCGCCAGGGCATGGGGCAGTTGCACCCTTCCCCAGCCTGCAGCCATGTCGCGCTGATGGATCCCTCTCACGTCCCTCAGGTGGTGCTGGAGAGGTTCCAGCAAGCCTTGCGGCAACAGCGTGTTGCGGTCCTTGTCACCCTTGCCGGAACGCACGGTCACCAGGTGCTTCTCGCCATCAAGGTCTTTCACACGCAGCCGCAGCGCCTCTGTGAGCCGTAGACCACCGCCATAGAGCAGCCGGGCCACCAACCCCTCCACGCCATCCACTCCATCAAGCACAGCCCTCACTTCTTCAACGGTCAGCACCGTGGGCAGCCGCTGCCGCTACCGGGCCCGTGGCACCCCGCTCAGATCTCCCACGTCCACTCCAAGCACCTGCCGGTAGAGGAACAGCAGGGCTGAGAGAGCCTGATTCTGCGTGGAGGAACTCACCTCGCGATCCGTGGCCAGGTGGCTGAGGAAAGCGTGGATCTCGGCTGTGCCCATGTCCCTCGGATGCCGGCGCCCATGAAACGCCAGATAGCGCCGCACCCACTGCACATAAGCCTTGACGGTTCGTGGCGCGACATGGCGCACGGCCAGCTCCTCCCGGAGCTTGCCAAGCAATGTGGGCCTTGCTGGTGAAACCAGGTGTTGGCAGGGATCGTGCATCCGGGAGGTGGCGGACTGCCTTCAGGCTTCCCCGAAGCCCTCATCCTCCAACCACCCACTTCACCCCCTCTCGCCATCCTCACCCCCACCACCCCCATCACCCCGCCGCGGCCGTCCGGTGATCAACAGCGCCCGTTGCCGCGCTCGGGTCAACGCGGTGTAAAGCAAGCGGCCGTCGCTGGCGTCTGGATGGGCCATTAGCACGATCACCGCCTCGGCCTCGCTGCCTTGCGCCTTGTGCACGGTCAACGCCAGGGCGGGCTCCACGGCTCCGGCCAGCAGGGCGGGATGCAGCAGCAGCACCTCGTTCGGCTGGCCCGGCGCCTCGAACAGCAGGCGGCGTTGATTGGAGGCCTCCTCAGGGCCCACCAACACGCCGAGATCGCCATTGGCCAGCCCCAACTCCGGCAGGTTGCGGCAGCAGAGCACCGGGGTGCCGCTGGGCCATTGGTCGGCGGGGCGTTGGGCCCGTTCTCCCAGCAATTGCTGATGCAATCCCTCCACCCCCCAGCGGCCGCGACGCCTGGGGGTGAGCAACAGCAAACGCTCCCGCTGGTGCAGCAGTTGCTGTTGCAGCGCCGGGCGTTCATTCGCCGTGGCCTGATGCCAGCGCTGGGCCAGGGTTGCCAGCCGTTGCTGCTGCTGCCGGGCCGCCGCCAGCGCCGCCGCCGGCGCCACGTTGCTGTCCACCTCCTGCCAGGCCAGGTTGTCGTTGGGGCCGAGCCGCTGCAGCAGGGGGCGCAGGTGGGCCAGGGGGGGCGTGCCCGCCTCCAACCCCTCGCGCAGCTGGGCCGCCACGGCGGCAATCGATCCGGCATTGCGGTACACGCGGCTGAGCGTCACCGCCGCGGCGCCCAGCTGTTGGCGCCGATCCGGGCGTTGCAGCTCCTGCAGCACCGCCCCCGGCGCGATCGGCGGCAGCTGGGCCGCATCGCCCACCAACACCAGCTGGCAGTGGCTCGGCAACGCCTCGAGCACAGCGGCCATCAAGGCCTGATCCAGCATCGACACCTCATCCAGCACCAGCAAATCCAGGGCCAATGGGTTGCGGCGGTGGCGCTGGAAGCGATCGCCGCGGCTCTCCAGCAGCCGATGCACGGTGGTGCAGGGCACCTCGACGCCGCAGGTGGCCCGCAGCCTTGACGCCGCCTTGCCGGTGGGCGCCGCCAGCTGCACGCGGGCCTCGGGTTGGTGTTGGCGCAGCTCCGCCAGCAGGCCCCGCACCGTGCTGGTCTTGCCGGTGCCCGGGCCTCCCTCCAACAGCACCAGGCCATGGCGCCGCAGGGCTTCCACCGCCTGGAGCTGCTGGTCTCCCAACGGCGGCAGGGCGGGCGGCTCGGGCTCCGGCCGGGCTATGGCTTGGGGTTGGGGCGGGCCCTCCTCGCCCAGCAGCGACAGCTGCTCGGGAGCACCACCCCGCGAACGCCTGGATGGGCCTGGCTGCGGCATTCCAGCCAGCGCAGGCGTCGTTGGTCCTGCCGTCTCGGCTCCGGTTGTCCCGGCCGTGTTGGCTGCGGACCGGTTGGCTGTCGGGCTGGCGGGGCGTTGCGGCTGGGCTGGGCTGGCCCAGACGGGTGGGCGCGCGGCCCGGGCCAGCAGCTCGGCCAGCACCTGATCGCGCTGCTCGCTCCAGCGCCTCCAGGCCACCGTCTCGGGCGCCTGCGCCTTTGGATTCTGCGTCTTTGGCTTCTGCGCGGTTGGCGCCAGGGCCTCAGGCAGCAGCGCCAGCGGGCCATCGGGTTCCTGGCAGAGGCGGCTGCGGCTCAGGGCCTGCCGATGCCCCTCCGGCCACTCCGCCGCGCTGATCCCCTCGGGCGCCGGACCCCCCAGGGGCAACTCCAGCTGTCCCTGGCCCAAGCCGGCCGCCAGCACCAGGATCACCTCGCGCACCAACGGATCGAGCGGTTCGCCATAAAGGCGCGGCAAGGCCTCCGCCAACGAACCGGCCAGGGGCCCCAGCCAGCCCCCCTCCTCCGGCGGCAGCGGCGTCGCCGTCATCGCCTCTCCTGCGGCGGACCGCCGGCGAACAGGGCCTCCAACGCCAGCAGCCGCTGCAGGGGCGGCCGCTCCAGGAACATCCCCGGCACGTCCTCCCCCTGGCTGGGGTCCAACAGGCGCCAGTCCCCTTGGCCGGCCCGGGCGTGGCCGGCATCGGGTTGGCGGGTCATCGCCGGGCCGGCCATCGCCTGGCCTGACGGTGTCAGCGGCCCCGGCACGCCGCGCAGGAACACATAGGCATAGCCGCCGAGGTGTTGCTCCGGCAGATAGCCAGGCAGGCGCCAGCGCAGGTAGCGGTGCAGCGCCACCAGGTAGAGATGGGCCTGCAGCGGGTAGTGGCAGCCCAGCATCAGCTCCGCCATCGCCGGCCGCTGGTAGTGGCGGGGACCGCAGGCCAGGGGCTCACCATCGCCATCCCGCTCCCCCAGCCAATTGCTCTTCCAATCGATCACCCACCAGCGGACAGTGCCGTCGCGATCGGGGATCGGGCAGGCCAGGTCGATCGAGCCGGTCAGAAAGCCGCGGCTGGCCACCGGCAGGGCTTGCAAGCGTTCGGCGTAGGCGGCATCGCAGCAGCCTCCGGGGTGGGCCGCGAACACCGCGGCCAGGTCAGCCGCCCGCACCAGCTCCAGCGACAGGTCGAACGCCATTTCATTGAGCCGTTCGCGCCTGGGCAGCCGGGCCAGGCTCCAGCCGCCCAAGTCGCCGCCGAAGGGAGTGTGGCGCAGCCGCTCCAGCCCCTCCAGCAGGGGCTCCAGCGGCTGGTCGGCGAACCCGGCCCGCACCAGCTCCCGCTCCGCCACCTGCCGGTTCTCGGGGGCCTCCATCGCCTGTTGGTAGTCCACCTGCTCGAGGATTCGATGCAAGCAGTCGCCGGCGCCGCTGCCGCGCGGGAAGTGGGCCAGGGGGCCGCTGCGGGGCCAAGCCAGCGCTGTCGCCCCCAGCCATTCCCCCGCCGGATCGGCGGTGTCGCGGCCTTCGTCGCGGGCCTGATCGCCACCGCTGGGATCGGCCGCGGCGCCATGGCGGCTCTGGGTCCAGCTGGTGTAGCTGCAACGGCCCCAGAGGCTGTCGAGGCGCCGCCGCGGCACCGGCCCGCAGCTCCAGCGCTGGTCAGACGGCGCTTGCGGCGCCGGCGGGGTCGGATCGTCCGCCGCCGGGGCATCCTCCAGCTGGATCGGCAGCTGGCGAGCGGCGATGGAGCTGGCGATCGCCTGGCGCCAGTCGGCATCGCTGCGCTCGCTGCCCTCCCCCGATTCGCCGCTCGCCAGCGGCTGCCGGGGCAGCAGCCAGGGCTGCAGCGGATTGCAACCCTGCTCCGCCGCCGGACCCCAGGCCAGCAGCAGCAGCTGGCGAGCCCGGGTCACGGCCACATAGGCCAGCCGCTCCCGCTCCGCCTGCTCCGCCTGCAGGGTTTGGCGCGCCGCCTGCCAGCCCTCGCCCCAGCGGCGATCGCCGTGCAGGCTGAGCCGGGGCGCCGCGCTGCCTCGCGGCTGCCAGCGCAGCGCCAGGCGGCGCCGGCCGGCATGGGGCGCCTGCCACAGGTAGGGGCACACCACCACGGGAAACTCCAATCCCTTGCTGCGGTGCACCGTCACCACGGCGATGGCGCCATCGGCCCGGTCGCTGTGGGCCTGATGCTCCTCCGGCACGTGGCGATCCGGATCGAGCCGCAGGCGCCGCAGCCAGTCGGCCGCCGCCGCCGGCCCCAGCTGATCGGCATGCAGGCGCTCCTGCACCAGGGTCGCCAGCTGCTGCAGATCCGCCAGCAGCCGGCCGCCCAGGGCCAGCCGGGCCAACGCCTCGCTGTCGAGCAGGGCATTGATCACGCCGATCGGACCGCTACGGCCCAGGCGGCGGGCCAGCCGCTCCAGCTGGCCCGCCAGCTCGCTCCACGCCTCCTCGCTGGCGCTGGCCAGGCGGGCCGCGCTCCAGGCCAGCAGCGGCGAGGCGGCCAACAGCCGCAATCGCCCCCGGTCGGCCGGATCGGCCAGGGCATCCAAGAGCCGCTGCAGGGCCAGGGCGGCGGGCGAGGCGAACACATCCGCCTTGCTCACCAGCCGGCTGGCCAGGCCCCGGGCCTCCAACGCCGCCCGCAGGCTCTCGGCCTGGTTGTGGGTGGACACCAAGATGCAGAGATCCTCGCGGCGCAGCGGTCGCCGCTCCTGGCCCTGACGCAGCACCAACCCCCGTCCCAGCAGGCGGCACACCGCCGCGGCGATCCGCGGTGGCAGCTCCGCCTCCAGGCTGGTGCGGGAGGGCAGCTTGGCCCCCGCCGGCCGCTCGCCACCCAGCCACAGCAGCTGGATGGGCGCCACGGGCTGACCCTCGGCGTCGAGCGCCTCCAGGTCGGCCGCCGCTTGCACCGGCGGCACCGCCAGGCCGGAGCGGGGCAGCCCCTGGCCCTCCCCCTCCAGCGGGCCGGCCATCAGGCCGTTGAGGGCGTTGATCAGGGCGGGGCTGGAGCGGCGGTTCTGGCGTAGGCCCAGGCAGGCGTCGGCCTGATCGCGGGCCGCCAGGTAGGTGGGCAGGTCGCCGCCGCGGAAGCGGTAGATCGCCTGCTTGGGATCCCCCACCATCACCAGCCGATGGTTGCCGCCGCCCAAGGCCAGCCGCAGGATGCGCCACTGGATCGGATCGGTGGCTTGGAATCCATCGATCAGGGCGACCGCATAACGCTCGGCCACGCCGCGCAGCAGGGAGCTGGGCTCCTGGGCCTCCACGCCGGGATCGAGAGCCTCCAGCAACTGACCGAAGCTGATGACCCCGGCCCGCTGGCGGCGCCGCCGCAGCTCCCGCCGCCCCCAATGGCAGGCGTGCAGCAACAGCAGCTGCGCCGGACCATCCACCAGCTCGGCGATCGCGGTCAGCAGCTCGGGCTCGGGCAGGCTCGGCGGCGGCGACTCCCCCTCCACCTGGCGGGCCTTGTGGCTGAAGGCGCCCGGGTGAAAGTAGTCGCTGAGCAACGTCTGCCCGCGCACCGCCTCATAGCCCAGCGCCTCGCCCTGGCGGGCCAACCAGCTGTTGAGCTCGGCGACGCGATCGCTGCGGGGTTTGGCGCTGTAAGGCGTGGTCTTGTCGCAACCCAGGGCGCGCCAGTGCTGGGCCGCGGCGCAGAACGCCCGCTGCAACGCCTGGCCCTGCTCCGACCAGCGCTCCAGGAACCGCTCAAGCCAGTCCTGCCACTGGGGCAGCAACAGCTCGGCCAGGTCCAGATCCACCGCATTCGGCGCCGGTAGCGGGTCGAGCGCCAGCGCCGCGTCGCCATCCAACTGGCGCAACACCTCCCGCAATCCCTCCGGCGCCAGGCCGGCCCGCCGCAGGCCGGCCAGCAGCGGCAAGGGCAGGGCCAGCACCTGTTGCTGCCAGTAGTCGTGCGCCACCTGGGCCAGCAGCGGCTCCGGGTCGCTCTCGAGGGGCAGCTGGGGCGGCAGGCCCGCCTGCAGCGCCTGACGCGCCAAGCTGCGGCGGCAGAAGCCGTGGATGGTGGTGATGTCGGCGCCATCGAGCTCTTCCAGGGCAAGCAGCAGCTGACCCAACCAACGGCGCCGAATCTCCGGATCCGGTTGGCGCGCCAGCCAGTCGGCCAGCACCGCATCGGGCGCTTGCCAGTCGGCGCGGCCCTCCAGGCCGGAGAGGGCCTGCTGCAGGCGGGTGGCGATGCGATCGCGCAGCTCCGCCGCCGCCGCCTCGGTGAAGGTCACCACCAGCAGCGCGCGGATGCGATGGCCGCCCTCGCTCACCAGCCGCAGCACCAGATGGGCCAATGCAAAGGTCTTGCCGGTGCCGGCGCTGGCCTCCAACAACCGGAGGCCCGGATCGAGGGGAAAGGCATTGGCCTCGAACGGCGCCTCGGCCCCCTGGCGGCTGGTGGAGGCGGCGCTCATGTCCGGGCCTCCAGCAGCGGCCCGTAGATCGCCATCGCCTGGGCCGCGAACTCGCCCGCCAACAGCAGATCAGCCGGACGGTCCGCCCCAAAGCACAGCACCATCTCCGGCCGCTGCCGCTCCCCTGGGCTCAGGGGCGAACCCTCCCAGATGTCAGCGGCTCGCTCGCATCCCTGGCCGCGACGCTTGGCCTCGCCCTCCACATAGGCCCAGCCCGTGCGCGGCGGCACCGGCCAGCAACGCTGGCGCCAGCTCTGGCGCCAGGCGATCAGCCGCTCCAGCTCCGCCGCCGCCTGATCGGCCGCGACGGGCGCCAACGTCAGGGCCGTCTGCAGGCTGTTGCCATCGCGGGCGATCAGGATGGCGCCGGCCGGCCGCTCGCAAGCGCTGCGGGCTGCGGCGCAGGCCAGCTGCAACAGCAACCACAGCTCCAGGCGATCCGGCGCCTGCGGCTTGCTGGCCTGCACCAGCACCAGGTGCTGACCCTGCCAGCGCAGGGTGGCCTCCAGGCCCTGCCAGGCGAGCCGCCGTTCGCTGGCCTCGCCCAGCGCGGCGAGGCACTGGCGCAGGCTGCTCCAGCGCCGCTGCAGGTTGCGGGCCTCCAGCTCCGCCGCCGTGCGCGGCGGCAACAGACCCTGGCCGCGATGGCGGTTCAGCCAGAAGCCCGGATCATCGCCCGCCAGGCTGGCGGTGGCCTGCGCCGCGGCCGCCGCGGTGCCAGCCTCCGGATCGGCGCGGTCGGCCCGGCCCTGGGGCGGCTCCAGGTCGGCATCCAACCGCTGGCGCAGCAGCCGGGCCCGCTGCTGTTCAGCCAGCTCCAGCGCCTCCAGGTCGTCCAGCTGCTGCTGCCATTCCGAGGGGCGCAGGCCCAGTTGCCGCAGCCACTGGCGCTGGGGTTCGCGGCACCAAAGCCGCAGCTCCTCGAAGGCCTCCACCGGCCCGCGGGGCGGCTCGGCGGCGACGGCTTCCGGCATGGCCCGATCCACCAGGGCGCCCGCGGCCGCCGGAGGCGCGTCCACCAGCTGCCGCAGCGTGCGCAGCAGGCGCCGATCGCTGCTGGCGGGCGGGCGGCCCTGGTCGCCCGGCTGGAACTCGAGCGGATCGAGGGGGCTGGCGGCATGGCTCACCACCAGCCGCTCGGCGACGCCACCGGGCAGTTCGACCGCCAACCACTGCAGCCACTGCCGCACCGGACTGGCGGGCTGGAGCTCGGCACCGGTGCGGTCGTCGCGGTTGCTCCAGCTGATCAGCAGGTGCTCTCGGGCGGAGAGCAGGGCTTCCAGCAGAGCGTAGCGATCCTGATCGGCGGGATCCGGATCGCCGAGGCGACGCCGCTGCTCCATCAGATGAAAGCTGGGCCGTTGCCCCTGGCGCGGGAAGGCGTGGGCCTCCAGGCCCATCAGCACGATCACCCGATGGGGGATGGCGCGCATCGGTTCCAAGGCGCTGATCGTGAGGGCGCCGCTGCGATGGCCAAAGCGACCGCTATCGGCCGCCAGCAGCTCCTCCAACACCGCCGCCATCACGGCGGCATCCAGCGGCGGCAGCGCCTCGCCGCTGGCCTCCAGCCACTCGGCCACGGCGGCGTGGATCCGCGGCAGCTCCCAGGCGCCGTCGCCACCATCGCCGAACAGGTCCGGCAGCAGCGCCCGCAACCGCTCGGCCCAGGCGGCGGGCAGCGCCGGCTGACGCAACGCTCGCAACCAGTGGCTGAGCCGCTGCAGCAGCGCCAACCAGCGACCCTGGGTCTCCAGCGCCACGCCGCAGGCAAAGGGGGCCGTGTCGGCGGGGGCCAGGCCCGGCGTGGCGGGCAGCACCAGGCCGAGCAGCAGGCGATCCATCGCCCAGCGCAGGCTGTGTGGCGCCGATCCGCCGCGATCCTGGCCATCGAGGCCCCAGCGGAAGCCGACCTGTTGCAACACCGCGGAGAGCTCGGCGCTTTGGGCGGAGCTGAGGGCGAAGGCCTGCTGCAGCGGCGGGCATTGCAGCAGCTGCTCCAGGCCGCTGGCCGTGAACCGATCGGCGGCCAGCCGCAGCAGCGTCAGCAGGCCGCGGGCCACGCCGCTGTCGCTCTGCTGGCTGCGGTCGGTGAGGCGCCAGGGCAGCTCCACGCCGGTGGCATCGCTGTCGGCAAACACGGCGGCCACGAGCGGGGCGAAGCGATCCACCTGCGGCGTCATCACCAGGATGTGGCGCGGTTCGAGCGTGGGATCAGCGGCGAGCAGCTGCAGCACGCGGTCGCGCACCACCTGCACCTGCCGCAGCGGTCCGGGGCAAGCGTGGAACTCGAGGGACTGATCCTCGGAGTGGAGGCTCAAGCGCGGCCAGAGGGAGGGCGCCGCCAGCTGTTGCTGCAATTGGGCCAGCAGGCTGGGGCCCGGCCCCTGGTCCGCGGTCGCCGTGGCGGGCAGGAGGAAGAGATCCCGCTCCGGGGCGCTGCCGTCGCTCACCCCGTCGCAGCCTTCCAGCAACTGCTGGAACTCGCTGCCGAGTCGCCCGAAGCGGGCCTCCAAGCCGGGGGCCCGCAGCAGCCAGTCCGGCTCCAGGGGCAGCGTGCAGGCCAGGGCATCGCTGAGCTCCAGGCGGCGATCCGTGCAGCGCTGCCACAGATCGGCGCAGGGGCTGAGCAGATAGAGCTCCACCGGCAGGTGCCGACCCAGGGCCTCCAGCAGCCGCACCTGAACCGGCGCCATGCTGCTCAGCCCGAACAGGCGCAGCTGGTTGCCCAGGGGGGCGAGAGCTTCGGGGGGTGGGGCCTGGCGCTCCAGCAGCCGGATGGCGGCCAGGGCCTGGAGGCCGTGGGGATCCCCCTCCAGCTGGGGGCGCAGCAGTTGAAACAGGCGCACCTGCCAGTGCTGGCTGTCGGGGAGGGGATCGCCGCGATCATCGACGGCGCGGCCGGCCTGCCAGGCCTGCAGCATGGCCGGGCGGTAGAGGCCGTAGTCGTCGAAGGCGTCGGCGATGGCGCGGGCGGTCTGCCAGGTGCGCAGCTGCAGCGTCGCCCCGCCGCCGTCGGGCTCGAGCAGCGGCTTCAGCAGCGCTGCCGCCGGCCGGTCCTGCTCCGCCAGCTCCGCCTGGAAGCGGGGCAGGGCACGCAGCACGGACCAGACCAAGCGCTGGGCGCGCCAGGGGTCCTGATCCACCGCCAGCTCGGCCGACAGCACGCCGTCGCCACGGCGCGGTTCGAGCTCGGCGACGAGACGCCGCACCACGGCGCGCAGGCTGGAGCCGGGGAAGGGGAAGCGCAGGTTGGCGCTGATGCCGCCCAGCCGCGCCGCCATCTGTTCGCTGAGCCAGCGGCTGATAGGCCAGGTGTTGACGATCACCGCCACCGTGGTGAAGGGATCGGGGGGATCCAGCCGCAACTGCTCGGCCAACAGATCGGCCAACACATCCGCCCGGTTGCTGCGGTAGACGATCAGCACGGCAGCGGAGTGGGCAACAGGGCTAGCGGGGCGCGCCGGCGACCAGGCAGGCCAGCGGTGGCGGCAGAATGGAGGCGATCGAGGCCTGGTGGGGCAAGGCTGCCACCTTGAGGCTGGAGAGGCCTGGCACCTGTTCCACCTCGCCGGTTTCGGGGCAGTAGGCGCTGAGCAGGCCGCCGTAGCAGGCGCCCGTGTCGATCTGCACGATGTGGCGGCCGAGCCGGCGCACGCCCGGGGCGGGGGTGTGGCCGACGATCACCTCGCCAAAGCGACCGTCATAGGCGTCCCAAAAGCGGCTGCGGATGGTGAGATCGGGGCGCCAGGACAACGGGTCGAAGCCGGCATGGGTGGCCACCCAGCCGTTGCCCCAAAAGGCCAGGGGCAGGGCGCTGAGGCGGGGCAGCCAGAGGCGGCAGCGACGATCGCCCAACTGGCGATAGGTGTCGCAGCCGGCCAGCTCGGCGGCGGTCTGCCAGCTGCCGAGGCGCAAGGCATTGGCCAGGGCGCGCTCGTGGTTGCCCATCAACCAGGTGGCGCGACCGCGCCGCACCAGGGCGTGCACGAGCTCCAGGGCGGCCGGGATGCGGGGGCCCCGATTGATCACATCTCCGCAAAAGATCAGGTGATCGGAGCGAGGCAGGCGAGCGAGGAGGTCCTGGAGCGCGTCGGCACAACCATGGACGTCACCGATGACCCAGTGGCGCTGAAGGCGGCTTCGGGACGGCATAAACGGGTGCGTCGACGCCATTGTGCCCCGGATCACGGACCGGTGTCACCTGCTCGACCCCGACGAGGTTGGGGGGAAAACGCTGATACGGTGCCGCCACCGTGGTGTTGCTGCAATGAATCCCCAGAGCTTGAGCATTGGACAACGGGTGGCTCTGCTGGTGAAAGCGTTGAATGGCGCCAAGCGCACCAACGAGGCGCTGGCCCGCTGCCGCGACGGCGAGGCGATGGTGGAGGTGCTGCTGGAGGCCTCCAACCGGCTTGGCCTGGGTTTGACGCGCCGCGATCTGCTGGACACCCCACCGATCCGCGACTGGATCTGGTGGAAGAACAAGCAGGCCTTGCTCACCATCGGCGACAACCTGCCCCGCTATCAGCAGGATGGCGGCCAGGGCAGAGCCGAATCGAGCCGGGATCGCCCCAAGCGTTTCTTGGGCTTGTTTTGAACCGATCCGCCCCGCAGGCCGCTGCGATCGCCCGCCCGCGGGGAGGAGGCCAGCAGGGCCTCAGGCCAGGCGCGCCAGGGCGGCCTCCAGGTCGGAGGCTTCAAACTGGCCACGCACCACGAACTCCAGCCGCAATTTCAAAAAGGTGATGAAGCGGGGATCGGTCGAAACGATCGCCGCGGCGGGGCGGGGCAGGTCGGCCAGCTGCGGCGCCAGCTCGGGGCGTTCCAGGAAGGCCGGGCGATCGACCAGCCAGAAGTCGATCGGCTTGCCGGTCTCGCCGTAGTGGCGTCGACGCTCCCGCAGCACCTCCTCCAGCGGTTCCTCGACGGTGAGGAACGCCTCGCTGGCGGCGACGAAGTGAAAGGTGGTCATGGGGAGAAGATCAGGGCTGCGGGCTGCCGAAGAGGGGTTCGCGACGGGGATTCTGGATCAACGTCCGCATCTCCCGCACGGCCCGCTCCAGGCCCACCGCCAGCGACCTGGCGATGATCGAATGGCCGATGTTCAGCTCTTCCATCGCCGGGATCGCCGCCACCGGCTCGACATTGCGATAGGTGAGGCCATGGCCGGCATTGACCCGCAACCCCAGCGCCCGGGCCTCGGCGGTGGCGAGGCTGAGACGGGCCAGCTCCTGGGGCTGATCGGCCCAGCCGGCGTCGGCGTAGCGGCCGGTGTGCAGCTCCACCCAACGGGCCCCGCAGGCGCTGGAGGCCTGCAGCTGCGGCGGATCGGGGTCGACGAACAAGCTGACGCCGATGCCGGCCCCCTGCAGCCGCTCCACCAGGCCGGCGATCGCCGCCTGCTGCGCGACGACGTTCAGACCGCCTTCCGTGGTGACCTCCTCGCGGCGCTCCGGCACCAGGGTGACCATGTCGGGCCGAATGGCCAGGGCGATCGCCTCCATCTCGGCGGTCACGGCCATCTCCAGGTTCAGCCGCGTGCGAACTGTGGCCCGAAGCAGCTGCACATCGCGGTCCTGGATGTGCCTCCGATCTTCTCGCAGGTGCGCCGTGATGCCGTCGGCGCCGCCCAATTCCGCCAGCAGGGCGTGGGTGACGGGATCGGGTTCGGTGGTGCGCCGGGCCTGGCGCACATTGGCCAGATGATCGATATTCACGCCAAGACTGGCCATGAACAGAGAGGTTGGCGAGCTTCAGGAACGACCCTATCGGCCGCCGGGTCAACTGCCCCCGGCGGGGCCGCCCACGGACAGAGGCTGACTACGGTCAACACAGTCCTCCCCGAAAGGCCCGGTGTTGGCGACCCAGGTCCCAGCGATGGCTGAACCCAGGCAGCCCCAAGCCGCTTCCGACGAGCAAAAGGCGCTGCTGAGCCAGCGAGAACAAACGCTTTGCAACGGCATCAGCCCCTGGTTGGCGCCATTGGCGATGCGGCTCACCCAGGATGTGGTGCTGCCGGCGTGGTTTGAACGCATCCTCGTGCTGGGCGACGAACGACTGCCTCGCGCCGGGGCGGTGCTGCTGGCCCCCACCCATCGCTCCCGTTGGGATGCGCTGCTGCTGCCCCGGGCGGCGGGGCGGCGCGTCAGCGGTCGCGACTGCCGCTTCATGGTCACCAAGGACGAAATGCGGGGCCTGCAGGGCTGGTTCCTGCATCGCTTGGGCTGTTTTCCGGTGGATCAGAGCCGTCCCACCCTGGCCAGCCTGCGCTACGCCATCGATCTGCTGGCGCTGCGTCAGCAGCTGGTGGTGTTTCCAGAGGGGGGCATTCGCGAGCCGCAGTCCCCGATCCGGCTGCAGCAGGGGCTGGCCCGGCTGGCGCTGTTGGCCGCGGGCCAGGGGGTGCCGGTCACGGTGGTGCCCGTGGGCATCGCCTACAGCCATCCCCAACCCCGATGGGGAGATCGGGCCGCCCTGAGCTTCGCTGAACCCCTGCAGCCCCTGGGCCAGGGGCGAGACGCAGCGCGGGCCTTCAATGGCCTGCTGGCGGAGGCGATGCGGTCAGCCGAGCAATCGGCCCGAACCGCCCTGGAGATCCGCGAGAACGCCCCGTAAAGTCGCCGGAATCCAGGCAACTTGTGCACATGAGAGCTAGCGCTTTGACCGGATCGACCCGCCGCCAGAGACGGCGAGCGAGCCAGCTGCTGGTTCTGCTGCTTGCGGCTCTGCCGTTCAGCCCGAGCCTGGCCCAGACGCCAACGCCCTCGCTGGTCGACCAACCCAAGGTTCTGGAAGGGGCCGGCAGCCCCTTCAACCTGGCCGCCGTGGAGGCCCTGCTCAAGCGGGGCGACGCGGCCGTCAGCGCCGGCAACCTGGCGGAGGCGCGTCGCCTCTACGATCAAGCGCGTGATGCCAGCCGCCGCCTGCTGGGCTTCTACCGCGACCTGAGCGGTTCGTTCCGCGGCCTGGATGCCCGGATCCCTCGCGAGATGGATGAAAAGGGTCGGGAAACGCTGGGGCTGCTGGTGGAGGCCAATTTGCGGCTGGCTGCTTTGTTCCGACGCCAGAACCAACCCGAGGTTGCCGTTCCCCTGCTGGTGGAGGTCGTCAAGAGCATGACGCCCGCCAGCGATCCCGGTCGCCGCGCCTATCAGCAGCTGCTGGAGCTGGGCTTTGTGACCACGCCCTACGGCGCTCCGGCGCCGTCCGGTAGCGCTGGATCAGGCAGCTGAGCGCCCAGCCGTTTAAATTCCGCCCAGTTCAACGCTCCTCAGGCCCGTCACACCGCATGGTTCACCAGGACGAGGTCCGTCAAGCCATCCTCCGAGCCCTTCCCGACGCCAGCGTCGAGGTGGAAGATCTGACCGGCGGTGGCGATCACCTGCAGGTCAAGGTCAGATCCACGGCATTTGCCGGTCTCAGCCTTGTGCGCCAGCATCAGCTGGTGTACGCAGCCCTGCGCCAGGAGTTAGCGAGCGAAGCCATTCACGCCCTGGCCCTGCAAACCAGCGTTCCCGGCTGAGGCGCGTCGGATCGCTTCAACCCAACCCTCAGCTCACCCCTTCAGCCGTCTCCCCTTTTTCTGCCATGGATGCCCAGCTCAAGACGCGCATTGAAGCGCTGATTGCCAGCAGCCCTGTTTTTGTATTCATGAAGGGCACCAAGTTGATGCCGCAGTGTGGCTTCTCCAACAACGTGGTGCAGATCCTGCATGCTGTTGGCGTGCCATTCGAAACCTTCGATGTGCTCTCGGACATGGAAATCCGCCAAGGCATCAAGGAATATTCCGAGTGGCCGACGATTCCACAGGTCTATGTCAAGGGGGAATTCGTTGGCGGCTCAGACATCTTGATTGAGCTCTACAACAACGGCAAGCTGCGCGAAAAACTCACCGTCGTGCTGGCCTCCTGATCGGCTCTGGACTTGCCAGACCAGCCTGTTGGGCATCCCGTGCTACAGCTTCGACGAGGATGCCAGGGCTGTTCTTGAGCATTCGTCTTCACTCCAGGCAGCCAGGCAGGCCGGGCCAGCGCACGGGCAACAATTCAGTGGCGACTGCTTTCGTAGAGCGTGCGCGGATCGCCGTCAGGACCGACAAAGGACGAGGGATCGAGGATCCAGCGCTCGATCAACTCTTCCAGCCGCCTCTGGGAGAGGTGATCCAGCACGCCGGTGCGCCGCAGAGCGTGCAGGTAGCCGTCGGCATAGAGCCTGAGCTCGGCGGGGCTGTGATACCGCTGGGCCAGCTCCTGGCAGGCATCGCACAGGGATTGGAAGTGACGGATGGCGTCGGGGTGTTGAAGGGCGGTCATGGTGGTGGTCAGCCCTCGGGCCGCTGGGCCCATTGTGCAACCTGAAGGCGGCTGCCGCGAGGTCCGGGGGGGGGGGGGACGGTTGGGAAGGCATCGCCTGATACCCGGTCCCGTGCAACAACACCGTTAGCATTCATTCACGAAACGCGTTCTGTTCGCGTCCTGCTTTGATCTGAACTCGATTCGCATGGTCCAACAGGGCACGACATCTCCTCCTCCCCCGGGCAGCCAGGAGTCAACACCCCGACGCGTCTTGGTGGTGGATCCCCACTCCACCCTGCGGACGGTGCTCGCTCAGAGGCTCCGCCAGGACGGTCATCTGGCAGCAGCTGTGGCCACGGCGCGGGAGGCCATCGACCTGTGTCAGGAGCAGTCCCCCGACCTGCTGGTCAGCGCCGAGCTGCTGGAGGAGTTCTCGGCCCTGCGCTTGGCGGCGCAGCTGCACTGCCCGGTGATGGTGCTCACCGCCCGCTCCGGCAGCGAGCCGGTGGTCTCACTCTTGGATGCCGGTGCCGACGATGTGCTGCGCAAGCCGTTTGGCCTGGAGGAACTGGCGGCCCGCTGTCGCACGCTGCTGCGGCGCAGTGGCCACGGCCTGCAGGAGCGGGTGTGCGTCGGGCCGTTGGAGGTGCATCTGCTGCTGCGTCAGGTGACGCTGCGCGATCAACCGGTGGAGTTGAGCCCGCGCGAGTTCGCCTTGCTCTGCGCCTTGCTGATGCCGCCCGGGGTGGTGCGCAGTCGGCAGGAGCTGTTGCGCATGGCCTGGCCGCCGTTCAGCGGTGGGCCCCGCTCGGTGGATACCCAAGTGCTCACCTTGCGCCGCAAGCTGGAGCAGGCCGGGCTTGGCGAGGGCGGTGGTATTGAAACGATGCGCCAGCAGGGCTATCGCTTCAGCCTCGACACCCTGCCCACCCAGGATGAGGAGGCCAGCAATGGCATTTTGGTCCCGCAATTCAATGCCAGTCGCCTGCGCTGAAACCAGCACAGCTCAGCCCTGTTCAGGGCAAGACAAGAACGCTACGCCGATTCAGCTCCGGTGCTTCCGGTCTAGACCAGCTGTTGAAGGCCAAACAACAGCTCGCCGAGCAATAACAACAGCGAAAAAGAGGCGAGTAGCCAATAGGTCCAAGCCGGTGTCAGACGACCCACCGACGCCGTGTTCAGCCCCGTGTAGCGGCTGAAGCTGGCCAGGAAGGTCTCGAACCGCTCCAGGCGTTGAGGGAGCAGATAGGCCTTGATCGGCTCCGCGGCGACCGCAGTCGGATCAGGTTTGACCCGCACGTAGAACACACGGCCGCCCTGGCTGGTGGCAACGGGCTTCAGGTCGGCGATGGCCTCCCAGGGAAGCGCCCAGCCGCGGCGCAACAACCAGGCGCTCCAGGCGGGGTAGCCCACCCGCAGACCGCTGGGGCGCAGTTCCACTCGTTCACTCAGCAGGGCCAGGATCGGCAGGGCGCCAAGCAACAGCCCGAGCAGGGCGAACGGTCGCCAGGCGGAGGGCGCCAAGAAGGGCAGCGGCAGCACCAAGGCGGCGTAGAGGCTGAGCAGGGTGAAGCGAATCAAGCCCGCGATGCCGTAGGCCTCTGCCGGATGATCGGCGACAGCGATGGCGTCCAGCGAGGGGGGGCTCGCGGGCGATCGGTGCAACGGGGCCAAGGGGATCAGGGGGGAGCGGTGGAAGCGAAGGCGCACGCAGAGCTCAGCGATCGTCCGGCGAGCCGGGCAGGGGTTCGATCAGGGCGGATGGCTGATAGCGACCACCGAAAACCTCCGCTTCACGACCCTTCCAGAACTCGCCGAGGCGCATCAGATCGGCATGGGCATCGCGCAGCCGCTCCTCGTAGTCTTCGGCCGCCATGGACTCCTTGTTCTCTTTAAGCTTGACGATCCTGAGCAGATGCCACATCCAGGGTTTGTCCAAGCCGCCGCGGAGCTCCAGGTAGCGGGCCAGCTGTTCCGAGCTGGGCAGGGGGGTTGCGCTCATCAAGGATGCGGAGATGCAAACCAAGGTTATGGAGAACCGGCCGACCGCCGTGGCGACAGCTCCAGGGGGGATCTCCGCCCTGGAGCCGGATCGACGCACGCAGCGGGCCGGTGGGTCAGTAGAGCTCGGGGCGGCGGTCGGCGATGTAGTCGGTGTTGGCTGGATGCAGGGGGCCGTAGTCGTTCGGGCAGCAATCGGCGATCAGCAGCGTGGGTTCGTGGCGCGCTGCGGCGAGGATGTCGCCATGGGGACCCGCCACGATGCTGTTGCCCAGGTACCCCGCCATCACCTGACCATTCACGGTTTCCTCGCCGCAACGGTTGGCATAGGCCACAAAGCAGTTGTTCTGAATTGCGTTGGAGACGATCAAGCTGCGGGAGACATCGGGATAGGGGCGGTCGGTGCGCTCACCAGTGCTGAGGATCGCGAAGGCATCGGCAGCGGTGGGGATCAGGATCAACTTGGCGCCTTCGAGTGCCACGCGGCGGCTCAGCTCCGGAAACTCAGCCTCGTAACAATTGAGCAGCCCCACCGGCAGTCCGTTGACGGGATGCACCGTGAAGGCGGGCCCTTCCTCCGGCAGCCTGTACCCAGGGCTCCAGCAGCGCTTTTCGTCTGGCCCCCAGAGATGGGTCTTGCGGTAGTTGCGCAGCAGACTGCCGTCGGCAGCGAACAGGGCGATGGCGTCGTAGAAGCGCTCCTCACCGCCCACCCGGGCCCGCTCCGGGTAAGGGCAGGCGATCGCCAGGCGCTGGGTCCGAGCCGCCCGGGCGACCCGTTGCAAGCTCGGGCCATCCACCGGCTCGGCCAATTGCCGCGCCAGCTCCGGGGTGACGATGTAGCCGCTCAGGTAAAGCTCCGGGAAGGCCAGCAGCTGCACCTGTTGCGCCGCCGCCAACGCGGCCACCTGTTCCAGCCGTTCCAGGTTCTCCTGCACCGCTTGCGGCGTGGCGGCGGTGCCGCTGCCCTGCCAAATCCCGAGACGAAGGCCTTCACCGCAGGCGGGAGGCTGGGATTTCGTGAAGGCGTTGTAACGAAACAGCAAAGTCATGCTGACAGGTAGGTTCGGGTTTGATTTCAGTGTTGCCCGATACCGCTGGCTTGGCAACGCCGCCTCAGCGATCTGTGCCGGGGCCAGGGCCGGATGGAACCGCGGCCATGATCTTGAATGCCCGTTGTGAGACATCGATCATCATGCCCGCCCGTCGCCGCGCCACCAACCTCGGCTTTAATGCCGGCATCAGCGCCCGGATCGCCGCCGCCAATCTCCCCGACGAAATCCCTAGGGATCGCCTGCCCGATACGGGGATGGAGGGCGATCTGGCCTATGAACTGATCCACGATCACCTGATGCTGGATGGCAATTCCCGGTTGAACCTGGCGACCTTCGTGGGCACCTGGATGGAGCCGCAAGCGCGTCGCTTGATGGAGGAATGCGCCGACAAGAACATCATCGACAAGGATGAGTATCCACAGACCGCCGAGCTGGAGGAACGCTGCCTGCGGATCATCGCCGCTCTCTGGCATGCGCCCGAACCAGATCAGGCGGTTGGCACCTCCACCACCGGCTCCAGCGAGGCCTGCATGCTGGGTGGTCTGGTGATGAAGTGGCATTGGCGCCAGCGCCGCCAGGCCGCCGGGCAGGAGCTCAGCCGCCCGAACTTGGTGATGGGCAGCAACACCCAGATCTGCTGGGACAAATTCTGCGCCTATTTCGATGTGGAGCCACGCCTGGTTCCCATCACACCGCAGCGCCTGCAGCTGGGGGTGGAGGAGGCGATCGCCCGCTGTGATGAAAACACGATCGGGGTGATCGGCATCCTCGGCAGCACCTTTGATGGCAGCTATGAACCGATTGAAGACCTGCATCAGGGCCTCGATCGGTTGCAGGAGCGCACCGGGCTCAACATCCCCATCCATGTGGATGCCGCCTCCGGTGGTTTTGTGGCGCCTTTCAATAGCCCCGATCTCGTTTGGGATTTTCGCCTGCCACGGGTGGTATCGATCAATGCCAGCGGCCACAAGTACGGCGGGGTGCTGCCGGGTGTGGGCTGGTGCCTGTGGCGCCACAACGACCAGTTACCCCAGGAGTTGCGGTTCAATGTCAACTATCTGGGCGGCGAGATGCCGACGATTGGCATGAACTTCTCGCGGCCCGGCGCCCAAATTATTGGCCAGTACTTCAACTTCTTGCATTTAGGTCGAACTGGCTATCAGCACCGCATGGCCGTGCTGGAGGCGATCGCCTGCCACCTGGCCGACAGCATCGCGGCGCTGCCAGCGCTGCGGCTGGTCAGCCATCCGTTGGGACAGTTGCCCGTGTTCGCGGTGGAGTTAGACCCCAGTATTCGCCACTGGACCGTGTTTCAGCTGTCCGACAAATTGCGCGAGCGCGGCTGGCTGATTCCCGCCTACACCCTGCCGGCGGATTGTGAATCGATGGCGGTGCTGCGTTTTGTGGTCCGGGCAGGCTTCAGCCGCGACATGGCCGATGATCTGATTGAAGACATCGAGCGGGCTGTGGCCTGGTTCCAGAGCCTCGACGGCCCGATGCCCGAACCGGGGGAACGGCAGAGAAGTTTCCACCACTGACGCCTGGCGGCGGCGGCGTGGGAACGCTGGGGGTCCGGGAAGCGGGCTGAGCGTTGTTGCACAGCCAGAGAACCATCGCCAGCCGAGCGTTACCGTTCGGCTCCAGGGTGAGGCGCTGATGCTGGCCTCACCCCGGCACCAGCTCCGGCTGCGCGGCCTTCACCACCAGCTCCAGGCCGCAGCTCTCGGCGACGGCGGCGGCGCAGGATTGCAGGCTCCAGCATTCGAGACTGAGGTCGGCCTTGGCCTCTGCCGGGAGCGTGGCGTTGGGCAGCAGGGTGATCTCCAACCGCCCGGGATGGCCCTCCTGCGGTGGTTTCTGTCGCACCTTGATGCCCTGCAGCGGCGGCTGGGGGCGACGGTCGAGGGCGGCGGCCAAGCGCAGCAACAGCGCCATCGTGCTGACGGTGCGGCGATCCTCACGGCTCTCGATCAGCTGCCACGATTCGTGGCGCTTCTTCGGCAAGCCGCGACGGTGGTACCGGGCGATGGCCGCCACCATCAGGTGCTCGGCTTGGGAATAACCCAGCAGCTCTCCATGCCGAATCAAATACCAAGTATGCTTATGATAGGCTCCAATATTAATGTGCTTGCCGCAGGCATGAAGCTGTGCTGCAGCCCACAGAAGAATACGCCCGGAGCCATCATCCTGATGCAGCAACTCGCGGGTCTGGCCGTAGAGCTGCAGCGACAGATTCGCCACCCGCTCCGCCCGCTCCAGATCGACGCCATAGCGACGGGCCAGATGCAGCACGGTGCGCTCGCGGATCGTGCTCTGGAAGGCAAAGCGATCGGGCAGCAGCCCATTGCGCAGCATCCAGTCGACAATCAACCCCTCGCGCAAGGCCCGCTCGCAGATCAGCAGCTGCTCCACCTTCAGCATCGCCATCGCGGTCTGCAGGATCAGCGCTCCATGCACGATGATCTCGGCCCGGCGTTCATTCAGCTCCGGCAGGGCGCGGCGCTGCTCCGGCGTCATCGCCACCAGCCGCTCCACCAGCTGATCGATCCGCTGGCGGCTGAGCCGATAGCCATGCAACTTCAGCGGCGGCTTGCCATCCTCGGCCGCCGCCAGGGCCGCCAGGGCCATCGCCGTGC
>CAYOCW010000020.1:0-6578 GCA_964402615.1 uncultured Cyanobium sp.
AGACGGTGGTGCTCACCACCGGCACCTTCCTGCGGAGGCGCATCACGGTGGGGCATCAATCGATGCCGGCGGGTCGCGCGGGCGAACAACCAGCCGAAGGACTGACCGAAGCGTTGCAAGCTCTCGGCTTTCACACCGATCGACTGAAGACCGGCACCCCCGCCCGGGTGGATCGCCGCAGCGTCGCGCTGGATCGGCTCGAGGAGCAGCCCAGCGATGCCGCCGACCGCTTCTTTTCCTTTGATCCAGCCGCCTGGCAGAGCGGTGAGCAGATGGCCTGCCACATCACCCGCACCACCGCCTCCACCCATCGGCTGCTGCAGGACAACCTGCATCTCACCCCGATCTATGGGGGCGTGATTGACAGCAAGGGACCCCGCTATTGCCCATCGATTGAAGATAAGATCGTGCGCTTTGCCGATAAGGACAGCCACCAGATCTTCCTGGAGCCCGAGGGTCGCGATACCCCAGAGCTGTATATCCAGGGCTTCTCGACCGGTCTACCGGAGCGGTTGCAGCTGGAGCTGCTGCGCACCTTGCCCGGGCTGGAGCACTGCGTGATGTTGCGACCTGCCTATGCAGTGGAGTACGACTATCTGCCCGCCACCCAGCTCAAGCCCACCCTGGAGACCAAACGCCTGGCAGGCCTGTTCAGCGCCGGCCAGTTGAACGGCACCACCGGATATGAGGAGGCCGCCGCCCAGGGATTGGTGGCAGGCTTGAACGCTGCTCGTCAGATCCGCCGGCAGGAACCGGTGCTGTTTCCACGGGAAGGCAGCTATATCGGCACGTTGATCGACGATCTGGTGAGTCGCGATCTGCGCGAACCCTACCGGGTGCTCACCAGCCGCAGCGAATATCGCTTGGTGTTGCGAGGCGATAACGCCGATCGGCGGTTGACGCCCCTGGGCTATGAGTTGGGCTTGATCGACGAGCGTCGCTGGCGGATCTTCGAGGCGAAGCAGCAGTCCATCGCTGCGCAGAGAAGCCGCCTAGAAAGCGTGCGATTGCGGGCCCATGATCCCGCTGCCGCCGCGATGGTTGCCGCCAGCGGCGCCGCCATCCGTGAGGCGATCACCCTGGCCGATCTGCTGCGTCGCCCCGGTCTGCATGCGCCTGATCTGGTGCGCCATGGCCTGATCGATGCTGATCTGCCGGCCGATGTGCTGGAGGGCGTCGAGATCGACATCAAATACAGCGGCTATCTCCAGCGGCAGGAGCAACAGATCGCCCAGGTGAAACGCCAGGAGGGGCGACGGTTGCCCGCCGACCTCGATTACCAGACGCTCAGCACCCTCTCGGCGGAGGCCCGCGAGAAGCTCAACCAGGTGCGGCCGCTCACCCTTGGCCAGGCCGGTCGGGTGCCGGGGGTCAGCCCCGCCGACGTGACCGCCTTGTTGTTGTGGCTGGAACTGCAGCGGCGCCAGCAGGCCACTGGCGTTACGCTTCGCTGACTCAGCGGCTGGAAGCGGATGAAACCCCTGCGCGGCATCCCCTCATCGCAGGCCTACTGGGAGCTCAAGGCCGAGCAGATGATGAATCGGATTTTTGATGAGGAGCCGATCATCGATCTGGAGCCACGCAGCATCGGTTCCGGTACCGCCGCATTCCCGCCCCACACCGACCAGCCCCGGGGCCCGGCGGCCAGGCCCCGCCCGTCGGCCCGCCCCGCGCGGCGCGCGGGCGCCACGCCGCGCCGCGCTCCGTTGCTGTCGAGGTTCAGCGCCTTGGTTGCCCAAGACCATCAGCTTCTGCTGGTGGCCAGCCTGGCTGGCCTCTCCCTGGTTGGCGCACTGTGTTCGGCGCTGTTCCTGAATCACTCCTGGAAGGTTCAGGAAAACCTGCGCGAGGAGCGCAATCTGCTGCTGGTGGAGCGGCTGCGCAGTCTCGGGCCCGCCACCGCCGCCCAGCCGGTTTTGGCCCAGCCGCTGCCCGCCCCGCAGGCCACGGCCGGCGTCGATCTTCCGCCGCCGCCGCCGGCGGATGAAACCTGGATGCAGGAGTTGGGCAACCTGCCTCGGAGCAGCAGCGATCAAGCCCCGGTGTTGCGCGTGCCGCTCAGTCCCCGTCTCGCGGCGACAGCGCCTCCGGCCAGTCGTGCGGCGCGTGATGACAGCGGATCCCCGCCCGGCCCCGCCCCCCAGCTGGTGGGCGTCGTCGCCGCCCAGGGCCGCCCGGGCGCCGCGATCTTCCAGGTCGGCAATAGCGTCTCCAACGTGGCCGTGGGCGACGCCATCGGCCCATCGGGATGGAGGTTGCAATCCGCCGATGGCGATACGGCGGTGATCGAGCGCCACGGCGAGGTCCGCCGCCTCAGCCTCACCACCGCACCCTGACCGCGTGCAGCCCGCCGATCTCAGCAACGCCGAAGACTCGCCCCTTGGCTTGGATCCAGCCGCGGGCCCGGCAGGCTTGCTCCCTTCGCCGCGGGCTCTCTGGCAGTCACCGCTCGCCGATGTGTTGGCAGCCACAGCTGGACACCAGCTCAGCGGCGCCTGGAAGCTGATGCTGTTGGGTGATGGCGGACCCACCCGCCATCTTCAGCTGCTGAGCGGTCACCCGGTGACGGTCGAGGTGATCGCGATGGCTCCCCAGCCCGGCCCCGCGCCCGGCGATCCCGACGAGGTGCGCGAGCTGGAGCCACCGCTGCTGCGCCGGCAGGTCTGGTTGGTCTGCGCGGGCGAGACCCTGGCTTGGGCGGAGAGCTGGTGGAACCAGCATCAGGCCGAAGTCCACCTGCGCAATCGCCGTCAGCCGATCTGGACCAGTCTTACCGCTGGACGGGCGGAGCTGTTCCGCGAGGTGGATGGCCTGGGGCAGGTGGAGGCCGCCTGGCTGGGGCAGCGCTTTGGCCATCCCGGGCCTTACTGGAGTCGCCACTACCGCTTCTTCCGGGGCGGCCGGGAGCTGACGGTGATCCGGGAGGTCTTTTCGCCCGCCCTGCAGCGCTGGCTGGGGGAGCCTCGCGCTGACGCGATCCCGGCGACGCACAATTCGTTAAGTTTCTAAAACTTGGTAACGCCACGTCGCGGTTTCCATTTGACAGATTGACACCGCTCAGGGCCTGAGCAGGATTCGGTCACACCCGACCCAATCCATGGCCTCCCGTCATCAACCCGCTCTGCGCTCCTCGCCGCCGCCCCGGGAGCTCCAGACAGCCCCCAATGCCTCCTCAGCTGGCGCCAGCGGCGCTGCTCCCCTCGGTCAGGAGTGGCAGAGTCTCACCGATCTCGGCCGCCACTACGGCGTTTCGGCCGTGGTGATCGGCAAGCTGCTGCGCAACTGCGGTCTGCGGCTGAGCAGCGGCGAGCCCAGCCCGGAAGCGCTCCGCGCCGGGCTCGCCCTCTGCCAGCAGGCTGGCCACCACCACCAGGCCCTCTGGCATCGCCTTTATGTGGGCCCCTATTTGGAGGACCAGGGGCTGGAGCCCCTGAAGCAGTCCCGGCTGGTGGGGCTTTGGGCCGATCTGCTGCAGGCCCTGCAGCAGGGATCCCCCGCGATCGCCATGTCAGCCGAGGAGATGGCCGGCGAGATCCCCAGCGAATTGGTCAGCCCCGTCAACCAGGCGCTGCGTCAACGCGGCTCCAGCTTCCAGGTCCGACCCGTCAGGCGAGGCGCAGGGCCTCGGCCTCTTTGCTCGCCTTCTCCAGCAGTTGACGCAGGTTCTCCTCATCGGTGTGACTGAGGTTGGTGCGCAGCAGTCGTGCGTGCGGCGCATGGGAGCGCAGGCGCTCGATCACCCGATCGGGGGCCGCATCCCGCAGCAGCACACACAGGGCAGCACTGCCGCTGGGGAGGGTTTCGCCCAGTTCGCGCAGGAAGCTGTCATCGATGCCGATATCGGACAGCGAACCGGACGCGGCGCCAATGCCGACTCCCACGGCCGCTCCCAGCAGGGGATTCAGGAACAGCAGACCCACCAGAGTGCCCCAGAAGCCGCCGCCGATCGCGCCGGCGGCCGTGAGGTTCAAGGCCTGCCGCAGATGCACGCGGTCCTCCGCGTCGCGCTCCACCACCACGGCATCCTCCAGGGAGATCAGCTGCTCCCGCTGGACGGCCACTAACTCCGTGCGCACCTCCTCCGCTTCCTTCACCGTCGGAAAACCGACCACCACCAACGTGCTCATGGCTGCTGACACCGGAACGGTGCAAAGAACCGCCCCACCGTAGTCAGAGGGTTCGGCGCCGGCTGGAGCGTGGCAGCGGTCGCGCTACGGCAGCGGGCGCCGGCTGCGATTCCCGGTCCAGGCGCGGGCCGCCAGGGGTGGATCCCGCTGCTGTGGATCTGGCTGCTCCGCCCGGCGTCGGACGGCTCCAGCGGGTCACCGTGAACAGGGCGTCATCGGGCCAGGCTTCCGCGTTGGGCTGGTCACTGCCCCGCGGCCCGGGCCTGGGTGGATCCGCTGCTGCTGCTTCCCCCGCGCTGGAGCTCCGGGCCAGGCTCCGGCTGGACCGGTCGCCGAGCGGGCCCGGGCCGCGTCGGGAGATGGCCTCCAGGGCCCGTCGTGCCGGGGCGGGGCGGGCTGTCGATGGCGAGGGCTGGGTCGGTGCTGCCGGCGCGGCTCTCGGGCCGGAACCCCGCTGCGGTGCGGAGCGATCGTCGTCCTGCCAGGGTTCGCGCCAGTCGCTCTCCTCGTCGTCCAACAGCCTGTCCAGCCGGTTTTCCACCCAGCGACCCAATCCTTCAAGCTCGTGGCGCCAGCCGGGACGCCGCTCCACCTCCCGCATGCCGCTGCTGGTCGTCGTGCGACCACCCGGGCGGGATCCGGCCACCCCATCGACAAAATCCCGGCCGCGGCTGATCCAACGGTCCAGCCGTTGGTCGAGAGGGTCTCCAGATCGCCCTTGCATGGCCACACCCTACCGGCGTCAGCGGCGCCGCCGTTGGCGCAACCAACACTCGCGGCCCAGACCCAGCAGGGCGATGGTCACCCCTCCCCATTCCAGGGTCCAGAGAAAGGCGCCCATCCCCAGGCTCGGCTGCGGCCCAGTCAATCAGGTCGGCAGCTCAGCCGCGCTGACGCTCGAACGCGGTCGCTCAAACATCAGCAGACAGCTGGCATCCCAGCGACCGCCGTGAAAGCGCTGGCAGCAGCGGCGGCAGGCGAGCCCCTGGCGCCGCTGCCGGTAGGGCACCGCCCAGCCGCAGCGGGGACAGGAGGCGATCCAGCCCTGTCGCATCGTCGGCCGGGGATAACTGTGCCGGAGGCTCACCTGGAAATCCCTTTGGGCGGCATTGATCGCCGCCATTCGCGCCCGGAACTGGGGGCCATGCACCTCGCGCTGCTCCAGCACCCGATCGATCCAGGCATGGATCATCTCGTGGCAGAGGGTGCCGAGGGTGGCCGCCTGCGGCAGGGGCTCCAGCAACGGCCGCGACAACACGATCTCGCTGAGGCGGCTGCCGTCGCCGCGAAGGCCATACCGATACAGCCCGGCGCTGCGCACCATGCGCCGATCGCTCCAGCGCAGCTGCACCAGTGGCTGACCGCCGGGGCTGAGGCTGCCCTCGAAATGCTGGCGGTCGAGGCGATGGAACAACGGCAGCAGCGGTTCCAGGGTCACGGCTGGGGGCCAGCTCTGGCCGGCATCATGCCGCCTTGGCCAACGGGCCGCGGCGGCACCGCACTCCAGACCGCCCGCCGCCACCCCGGCCGCCGCTGGCGATCGGTCAGACTCGGCCCCGATTCACTGGGAGCGCACGCCGCAATGGACTGGGAACTGGCCCGCAGCCTCGGTAGCAAGGCCCTGCTGGCGGCGGCCGGCGCTCTCTTGCTGTACTGGACGATCAGCGCCGTCAAGCTGGTGCTCAGCGCCCGCGGCATCAACCCGCTGATCAAGCAGTTTTTCACCCAGGTGGCGAGCGGCCAGATCGATGGCGCCTATCTGCTGACCACCAAGAACTACCGCTCCCATGTCAACCGCTCGCAGTTCATTCGCTTCTTGGCGAACCTGCAGCTGAACAAATACAACTCCATCAAGTCCGCCCGGCCGCGGCTGCAGGAGCAGCACATCATCTTGACCGTGACGCTCAAGGCGGAAAGCAAGGAGGAGCTGCCGCTCGAGTTCACCTTTGTGAAGGTGGACAACGCCTGGCGCGTCGACCGCATCCAGAAGCCGGCTGCCGCCTGAGCTGCTGCCCGGGCTGTTCCCTCTGCGCTCCCCCCGGTCTGGACTTCACGTTGACTCGCAGCCGCCGCACACCTGACGACAGCTCGGCGTCGCCGCAGACGCCGCCGCAAGCCGGCTCCCGACCCGTCGCAGAGCCGCTCCCCCTCGGCTCCGCGGCGGCGGCGGCGGCGGCGGCGGCGGACACCCCGGCAGGCATCGCCGCGGCAGGGACTGCTGCGCCGGTCGATCCAGCTGTGCGGGCGGCCCAGTTGCGCCAACTGCTCAACCGCTACGCCTACGAGTACTACGTGCTCGATCGCCCCAGCGTTGCCGACGCCGTCTACGACCAGCTGTATCGCGAGCTGGCGGCGATCGAGGCGCGCGACCCCTCCCTGCTCGCCGCCGACAGCCCCGCCCAGCGGGGGGGTGGCGCCCCTGCTCGGGGCTTCACCAGGGTGCGGCATCGC
>CAYOCW010000020.1:6588-20251 GCA_964402615.1 uncultured Cyanobium sp.
ACGCCTTCACCGCTGAGGAGCTGGAGGCCTGGTACGGCCGCCTGCTGCGGGCGCTCGATCGGCCGGCTGATGCGGCTCTGCCCCTGGTCGGGGAGCTCAAGCTCGACGGCAACGCCCTGGCGCTCAGTTATGAGCACGGCCTGCTGGTGCGAGCCGCCACCCGTGGCGATGGCGAGCACGGCGAGGAGATCACCGCCAATGTGCGCACGATCCAGAGCGTTCCGTTGCGGCTGCAGCTGCGGCAGCCGCCCGCCTGGCTGGAGGTGCGCGGCGAGGCGCTGATCCCCGAGACCACCTTTGCCGCCATCAACGCCGAACGGGAGGAGCGCGACGAACCGCGCTTCGCCAATCCCCGCAACGCCTGCGCCGGCACCCTGCGCCAGCTCGATCCGCGCGTCGTAGCGGCGCGCCGCCTCGCGTTCTTTGCGTACACCTTGCATCTGCCGGACGCCTGGCGCCCGGACCCGGCTGATCCGCCGCCGCCCAGCAGCCAATGGCAGGCGTTGCAGTGGTTGCAGCGCGCCGGCTTCCGGGTCAATCCCCACGCTGCCCTGCTGGCGGACCTGCCGGCGGTGGAGGCCTTCATCCAGCAGTGGCAGCAGCAGCGCCACGGGTTGCCCTATGCCACCGATGGCGTTGTGGTGAAACTCGACGATCTGCGCCTTCAAGCCGATGCCGGCTTCACCCAGAAGGCGCCGCGCTGGGCGATCGCCTACAAATATCCCGCCGAGGAGGCCCCCAGCCGGTTGCTGCGCATCGAGGCCCAGGTCGGCCGCACCGGTGCCGTCACGCCTGTGGCGCTGTTCGAGCCGGTGGAGCTGGCGGGCACCAGCGTCAGCCGCGCCACCCTCCATAACGCCGACCGACTGGCCTCCCTCGACCTGCATGCGGGCGACACGATCGTGGTGCGCAAAGCCGGCGAGATCATCCCCGAAGTGGTGCGGGTGTTGCTGGAGTTGCGGCCGGCTGGATCGCCAAGGCTGGAGCTGCCGGCCAGCTGCCCGGTCTGCGGCTCGCTGCTGGTGCGAGAGGCGGGCGAGGCGGCCACCCGTTGCGTCAACAATGGCTGCCCGGCGATCTTGCGCGGTTCCCTGCGCCACTGGAGCAGCAAGGCCGCGTTAGACATCGAGGGGCTCGGCGGCAAGCTCATCGCCCAGCTGGTGGAGCGCGGCCTGGTGCGCTCGATCGCTGATCTCTACCGCCTCGATGCGGCCCTGCTGGCCAGCCTGGAGCGCATGGGGCAGACCTCCGCCGCCAACCTGGTGGCCGCCCTGGCGGCCTCGCGGCAGCAGCCCTGGCACCGCCTGCTCTACGGCCTTGGCATCCACCATGTGGGTGCGGTGAATGCCAAGGCGCTGGCTCGGGCCTTCCCCTCCGCCGCGGCGCTGGCGGCGGCCGACCCCGCCGCGGTGAGCGCCATCCACGGGATCGGTGGCATCATCGCTGAATCGGTGCGGCAGTGGTTCGACACGGCGGCCAACCGGCAACTGCTGGAGGAGCTGGCCGCCCTGGGCCTCCCCCTGGCCGGAGCCGAGGCGGCGGCGGGCGCGGCGGGCGCCGCCCAGCCCCTGGCCGGCCTCACGTTTGTGCTCACGGGCAGCCTGCCAACCCTCAGCCGTCAGCAGGCCCAGGCGCTGATCGAGGCGGGCGGCGGCCGGGTGAGCGGCTCCGTCAGCCGCAAGACCAGCTATGTGCTGGCCGGGAGCGAGCCCGGCTCGAAGCTGGACAAGGCCCGCAGCCTCGGCATCACGGTGCTCGATGAGGCCGGGCTGCGGCGGTTGTTGGAAAATGCTGCGTGAATCCACCGCAGTCCGCCGCCCGCAGCGCTGCCGCGCCACAATCGCGCCATGCCTCCCCCCTCCATCTGCCGCTGGATCAAGACAGACTGCGGCCGGGCCCGCTACGACGAGCTGGCGGCCAGGCCTGGCGTTTGGGCCCAGCTGCGCTTGCGCTGGTTTGTCCTGGCGGCGGCCCTGCGCGATTGGCTCCTGCCGGCCCGCTGAGATCGCACCCTGCCGCTCCTCGATGGCCGATCGATCCGCTCCCCCTGCACCACCGGCATTTCTGATCAGCGGCCAGCGTTGCGATCCAGCCGATTCGATCACCGCGCCCGGAGATGGGGGTATGGGTGGTCAGCCTGGCAGCCGTGACCCTGACGCTGTCAGCTCAGACAATGTCGGTCAGCATGGGGGAACTGTCAGGGGCTTTTCCGCTGATTCATACCGTGATCCCAACTTCTCCCGGCCCCACGACGTCCTCGGCGATGAGCCCCTGGGCGCCTGACCGCTCCAGCATTTCTACCGCCGTGACCACCGGCTCCGACGCCCCCGAGATTCCGGCGGCGCTCTGGCAGCAGCTGGCCCGTTTCCAGCTGCTGCTGCCGCTGCTGCGTCAGCAGGTGATCGCCGAGGCTGTGCGCGACATCCAGATCTCGCCTGAGGACAGCACGCGCGCTCAACAGGCCTGGGGGGGGCACCACCGTCTGCGCTCCGCCGAGGCCCTTCAGGCCTTTCTGCGGTCGCAGGCGATCAACGAGGCGGATGCGATCTGGCAGGCGGAACTGCCGCTGCGCATCCAGCGTTACTGCAGCGAGCATTTCCTGCATCGGGCCGAGCAGCGCTTCCTGGCCCGCAAGAACCAGCTGGACCTGGTGATCTACAGCCTGCTGCGGGTCGAGGATCCCTCCCTGGCCCGGGAGCTCTACCTGCGCATCTCCGAGGGCGAGGCCGACTTCGCTGAGCTGGCCGTCCAGTACGCCAAGGGGCCGGAACAGGCGACGCGGGGGGTGGTCGGTCCGGTGCCCCTCACCCAGGCCCATCCATTGCTGGCGGAGCGGTTGCGCACCAGTCGCCCGGGCCAGCTGTTGCCCCCCTTCGCGATCGAGAACTGGTGGTTGGTGGTGCGCCTGGAAACCCTGCGCGCCGCCAGCTTTGATGACGACATGCAGCAACGCATGGCGCGCGAGTTGTTCGATGCCTGGGTGGAGGAGGAGGTAGCGCAGCGAATCCAGGAGCACAGCCAGCCATGACGATCTCCTCAGCCCGAACGGTCGACGATCTGTTGACCATCAGTCCATTTGACGGGTTGTCGGCGGCCTCCCGCCAACGCCTGCGCGAGGGGGTTCGCCTGGTGAGCTACGGCGAGGGCCAGCTGCTCAGCAGCGCTGAGGCGATCGGCGATCAGGTGCTGGTGCTACTGGAGGGCACGGCCCGGCTGCTGGCCGAACGGGACGGGGTTCCCTTCACCCTCGAACGGCTGCAGAATGGCGCGATTATCGGCCTGGCTTCGCTGCTGCGGGCCCAGGGTTGCGAGCAGGTCAACGCCGCCACCGCCCTGCTGGCGGTGGCCATCCCCGATGCTCTGATCCTGCAGCTGCTGCAGGTGGAACCACCGCTGCGCCGCTGGTGTGCCCAACAGCTCTGGACGGCGGAGCTGCACGCGCTGATGACCCTGCGCCAGCCGGCCCAGAGCGCGGGCCGTTTTGATGCCGGCGCCTGGCGCCATGGGCTGGAGGACCTCCGTCATCTCGCCCGCGCCGTGGCCCCGGAGGCGTTGGCCGAGCGACCGGCCGGTGCCGATGAGGACCTGGTATTGGCCAGCGCCAACGTGCCGGATCTGCCCCTGGGCAGCGTGCTGCCGGCCGATCGGCCGCTGCCCCAGCCCCGTCCGCCGCTGCCGCTGCGGTTGGTGATCCTGCCCCGGCTTGAGGACAGCGTGCCGACGGTCTACCCCGAGGTGCTGGCGGGGGTGGATGGTGACGTGGAGGGACTGCCGGTGCCTGGCCGCCCCCCCCAGCCGAGCAGCCTTGATCTGGGGCAGAACAATCGCTCGCGCGGTTTGCAGCTGATCCGGGCCCGGGGGCCGTTGGACGAAACGCTGGCCTGCTTCCAGATGCTGGCCCGGCTGCTGGAGCTGCCTTATCGCCGCGATGCGATCGAAAAGGTGCTGCGCGACAAGCTGCGACGCGGTCAGGCGATCGACCTGCAACTCTGTGGCCAGATCGCGGCGATGCTGGGACTGCTGGTCTCCGGGGCCCGGGTGCCAGCGGCGGCTGCCACAAGGCTGATCACCCCCTGTCTGATGGCCTGGGGCGAGAGCTTTGCGGTGGTCACCATGAGCAATGGGGCTGGCATCCGCCTGGCGTCCCCCGCTGAGGGCTGGGTGGACCTGACGCCGGCTGAGCTGGCCGAGCGCTATCCCGAAGGACTCGATGTGCTGCTGCTGGAGCGCAGCATCACGACGCCGGAGCAGAAATTCGGACCGAATTGGTTCTGGCCGGCCCTGAAGCGCTACCGCGGCATGTTGCTGCAGGTGCTGCTGGCATCGTTTGTGGTGCAGCTGTTCAGCCTGGCCAATCCACTGCTGATTCAGGTGATTATCGACAAGGTAATTACTCAGCGCAGCCTCGATACCTTGCAGATCCTTGGGATCGCACTGGTGGTGGTCACCCTGATGGAGGGGGTGATTGGTTCATTGCGTACCTTCCTATTCACTGATACCACTAATCGCATTGATTTGCGCCTGGGTGCTGAGGTGATCGATCACCTGCTGCGGTTGCCGCTCAACTACTTTGACCAGCGCCCTGTGGGGGAATTGGGCACCCGTATCGCTGAGCTGGAAAAGATCCGCAATTTCCTGACCGGTCAGGCGCTGATCACGCTGTTGGATGCGGCTTTTTCGGTGATCTACATCATCGTGATGTTTCTCTATAGCTGGTTGCTCACTATCATCGCCTTGGCAGTGCTGCCCATCCAGGTTGGCATGACCCTGCTGGGGGCGCCGCTATTTCGCCGCCAATATCGCCAGGCGGCCGAGGAAAATGCCCGCACTCAAAGTCATCTGGTTGAAGTGTTGACCGGAATCCAGACGGTGAAGGCCCAAAACGTGGAGATGGTCAGCCGCTGGAAATGGCAGGACTTCTATGGAAAGTACATCTCCCGCAGCTTCGAGAAAACGATCACCGGCACGGCCGTTACCGAGAGCAGCCAGGTGTTGCAGAAGCTATCCCAGCTGCTGGTGCTCTGGGTGGGCGCTGCCCTGGTGCTCAAGGGTGAGCTCACCCTGGGCCAGTTGATCGCTTTCCGTATCATCAGTGGCTACGTGACCCAACCGCTGCTGCGCCTCTCCTCGATTTGGCAAAACATTCAGGAGTTGCGAGTATCCTTCGAGCGACTGGCGGATGTGGTGGATACGCCGGAGGAATCCAGTCTGGCGGACAAGGCCAACATCCCGCTGCCGCCGGTGCATGGCGATGTTGTCTTTGACAATGTCAGCTTCTGCTTCGGTCCCGGTCAGCCCGAAGTCCTGACCAACATCCAGCTGCATGTCCAGCCCGGTACCTTCGTCGGTATCGTCGGCCAGAGCGGCAGTGGCAAAAGCACACTCATGAAACTGCTGCCCAGGCTCTATTCACCCACGAAGGGGCGCATCCTCGTGGATCGCTATGACATCGATAAAGTTGAGCTGTATTCATTGCGTCGCCAAATCGGTATCGTTCCCCAGGATCCTCTGCTGTTCAGCGGCACGATCAGCGACAACATTGCCCTTACCAATCCCGAGGCGCCCAGTGAAGATATCGTGCGCGCGGCCACGATTGCCGCAGCCCATGATTTCATTATGGAACTCTCGGCCGGCTACAGCACCATGATCGGGGAACGGGGTGCTTCGCTATCCGGCGGCCAACGGCAACGGATTGCAATCGCCCGCACCTTGCTGAGCAAACCGAAGCTGCTGGTGCTTGATGAGGCCACCAGCGCCCTTGACTACGACACCGAGCGCATCGTCTGCGACAACCTGCGCCAGGAACTTCACGACGCAACCGTGTTCTTCATCACCCACCGCCTCTCCACCATCCGCCGCGCCGATCTGATCGTGATGATGCATCAGGGCGCCATCGTCGAGACCGGCAGCCATGCTGAACTGATGGAACTGCGCGGTCGCTACTACGCCCTTTATCGCCAGCAGGAGGCGAACTGATGGCCCGCCCCCAGCTCCCACCGGGCCCTGGAGCCCTGTTCCGTTCGGCCCAGAATCAACTGGAGCGCTCGATCCAGAATGATCATCAAGATGTGGTGCTGCAGCAGTCTCGTTTTTGGGCCCGCAGCATCACCTGGACCCTGATCGGCGTCGCGGGCTTCGGCATCGGCTGGCTAGCCCTTGCCCAGACCGAAGAGATCGTCACTGCCCCCGGCAAGTTGGAGCCTGTCGGGGTGGTGAAGGATGTGCAGATGCCGATGGGTGGGGTTGTTGAGAAGGTGCTGGTCAAGGAAGGGCAGCGAGTCGACAAGGGCGAGGTGCTGTTGCGCCTCGACACCGAAGCCACCCTGGATCGGCGTCGCAGTACCGAGAAAACGATCGCCTACAAGGAACAGCAGCTGGCACTGAAACGTGATGAGCTGCTGCGTTATTTGCAGGTGAACGATACAGAGCAGAGTAAGATCAGCCAGAATCTTGCCTTGGAGCAAGATATAATGTCCCGGCTGGAGCTGCTGAATCAGCAGGGGGCAGTGCAGGAATTGCAGTATCTCAGTCAGCGGAACAAGGTTCAGGATGTGATTGGTCAACTAGCCCAGACCCGTGCCGATCGATTGCGTCAGGTGGCCATCCTCGAACAGGGAGTTCGGCAGATCGAGGGGGAACTGGCAGATCTGCGCAGCAAGCTGATCGAGCTCAATGTCAACATTCGCTATCAGGAGATCCGGGCGCCAGAACCTGGCATTGTGTTTGAACTCAAGCCCAAAACTCGCGGCTTTGTGGCTCAGACCAGCGAACCGGTGATGAAGCTGGTTCCGTTCGATCGGCTCGAAGCCAGGGTGGAGGTGCCGAGTCGCAGCATCGGCTTTGTCAAGGTGGGTCGCCAGGTAGACATCAGCATCGACTCCTTTCCCTCCACCGATTTTGGCGTGCTCCATGGAAAGATCCGACGCATTGGTTCCGATGCCCTGGCGCCGGATCAGTTGAATCCGTTCTATCGCTTCCCGGTAGATATCCGTCTCGACAACCAGCAGCTGCGCCTCAAAGATGGTCAGGTCTTACCGCTGCAGGTGGGGATGTCCCTAACGGCCAATATCAAACTGCGCAAGGTCACCTATCTGCAGCTGCTGTTTAGCACCTTCAAGGAAAAGGCTGATTCGTTGCGCAGCATCTGAAACAGCTGCTCGCGGGGCGCTGCACGGTCGGCCCCCCTGTGGGCGGCGGCAGCCGGCGACAGGGAAGGGCTTGAGGGATCCGGGGCGCAACGACTGGTCCGCTTCCCTTCGGGAAGCTCTGGGCAACCGGCCGAAGACGGATTCCACCGCGCCTCCTGACTGGGAGCTGGGCTCAGAGTTGGCTTGTCTCCCGGGATTGTCCAGAGCTGCCTTCGGCCTTGCCGTCCGCCGCTGTCCCGCCGGCGGGCGCTGGCGGGGGGCGATCCCGGGTGTCCCCGGGGACCGCGGCCAGGGCGCGGCGCGCCACCCGGGTCACCAGCACGGTCACCGCCAGCGTTGCCAGCAGGCCCACCAGCCGCAGCGTCCAGGTGAAGGGATCGGCGGCACCGGTCAGCACCGTGTTGAACCGGGCCACATCGCCGGCCAGGGCCCCCAGACCGCAGAACAGCACCGTGCCGGGCAGGATCCCCAACAGGCCGAGGCTGTAGTCGCGCAGGCTGACGCCGCTGAGGCCATAGGCCAGGTTCAGCAGGCTGAAGGGAAACGCCGGCGACAGCCGCGTCAGCAGCACCAGCCGCAGCCCTTCACGGCTGACCGCCGCCTCCACCGCCAGCAGCTTGGGGCTGGCGGCCAGGCGTCGCCGCGCCCAACCGCGCAGCCGACCACGACCCAGCAGGAACACCAGCACCGCCCCGAGGCAGGCGCCGCAGAAGGTGACCACGCTGCCCCAGACCGTGCCGTAGAGGGCGCCGGCCAGCATCGAGGCCCACACCCCCGGCAGCAGCAGGGTGACCCAGAGGGCATAGAGCGGCACGAAGGCCACGGCCCCTAGGGGTGAGCGCAGCAGGGGCAGCAGCTGCGCCAGCCAGGCCTCAGCAGCCGGGAGCGCCATGGCGGGAGCGGGGGGTGGGAATGCCCCGAGACTGCCCGGGATCGGGCCGAGATGACAAGCTGGCGGCACGGCGAGGGCGCACCGCCGTTCCCCCGGTAGGTTGCCTGCCATCCGCCGCCGCCGGGTTGGCTCTCACGGCCTGCCGCGGGTCGACCGGCTACCGTGCCGCCGCCGATGATCAAATACCTCGGCTCAAAGCGGAGGCTGATTCCCCAGATCACCGCCTGCATGCGCCTGCTGCCGCGGGTGCAGCGCGTCGTCGATCTGTTCAGCGGCACGGCGCGGGTGGCGATGGCGTTGAAGCAGGTTGGCTACGTGGTGCGGGCCAACGACCACAACAGCTACGCTCACATCCTGGCCCAGTGTTACGTGGAGGCCGATGCCCGCGATTGGCAGGAGCGCGCCGCACGGCTGATCGCCGAACTCAATGCCCTGCCGGGTCGGGCCGGCTTCGTGACCGAGGCTTACTGCCTGCGCAGCCGCTACTTCCAGCCCCACAACGGCGAGCGCATCGATGCAATTCGCGAGCGCATCGAAACCCTGACGCTGCCCCCGCTGCTGCGGGCGATTGCGTTGACCTCGCTGATCGAAGCAGCCGATCGGGTCGATTCCACCACCGGTCTGCAGATGGCCTACCTCAAACGCTGGTCGTCCCGCTCCTATCAGCCGCTGCAGTTGCGACTGCCGCTGCTGACCGATCGGCAGGGGCAACGCCGCTGCCGTGCCAGCCAATGCGATGTCCTGGCCCTGGCGCCTCGCCTCCAGGGCGATTGCGTGTATCTGGATCCCCCCTACAACCAGCACTCCTACCTTGGCAACTACCACATCTGGGAGACGCTGGCCCGCTGGGACGAGCCGCAGCTCTATGGCATCGCCATGAAGCGCCAGGACTGTCGGGTGCGCCGCAGTGTGTTCAACAGCAAGCGCCAGCATCGCCAGGCGTTTGAGAGCCTGATCACGGCGTTACGGGTGCCCTATCTGGTGGTGTCGTTCAGCGATGAGGGCTTCATCAGTCGGGAGGAGATGGAGGTCATCCTGGCCAGCAAAGGCTATGTGCACACGCTCGTGCATCCCTATCGACGCTATGTGGGGGCGCGCATCGGCATCTGCAACCAGCATGGCGAAGTGGTGGGCAAGGTGAGCCATCTCCACAACCACGAATATCTGTATCTGGTCAGCCCCCAGCCGCTCGAGCTCACGGACCTGGGCCAGGGGCAGCGCTGAGGCCACCGTCGCCAGACGGTGCAGGCCTGCCTTGAGCTGCCGCCAGCCTCTTGTCGCTTGACACGAGGCTGGCGATGCCAGGCAAAAACCTGTGATCCATCTCACAGCAGCCTTTGATGGTGGCCACAGGCTCTCGGAGTCATGGAGACGACAGTGATGTCGGGAGAACAAAGCGTCTCCCGATGCACACCATCATCCAAGGCCCGACCATGCAACGCCCATCCAGATCAGCCTCCACCAGTCCAGATCCCGAAGCGCTCTCTATGGAGCAGCTGCAGACGGTCAATGGCGGCTTGTTTGCAGACTTCCAGAATTTCAAGATTAATCCGGTGACGATCAAGTATGTGTTGCCACGGATCCGATTTGGCAATATTAACGTCATAGGCTTCTGATCTCAATAGTCTGTCGGCCTTGCTCCGCAAGGGCAGGGCTTGTCTCGCATCTGGCGTGACATGGATGATCTGTTCTCACGCAGTATCTGCCCTGGAACAAGCAGCCGCCGTCGCTGGCTTGGAGCCGAATCTGTGCAAGCCGTCCCCGGGGGCCTGCGCACCGTGTCGATGCGTCGGCTTGTTCATCAAGCCAACCGCGGCTGATCTCGAGGGGCGTCCTGGGCTGTGCGCTCCTGGCCCGACAGCCACGGCGATGGGGAATGTGAACGCTTCGGCTCTGCCAGCTGCAGCCCCCGGACGCTGTCGTCGCCACCCTCTTTTGTCACACTTGAAGCCATGGCATCCCCGGGGCCCTTGACCCTTCCGTTCCCAGCGGCACCGCCGTCCACCGACGACCGATTCGCCCGGCCGCAACCTGGCTTCTCCGGGCCATGGGCCCGCCCCGCGGTGGAGACGCTTCAGGCCTACAGCGCTCCCCTGGAGGGACGGCGGGGTTTATTGCGGCTGGATTTCAACGAGAACACGCTCGGTCCCAGCCCGAAGGTCGTGGAGGCGATCCGCGCCATTCCCGCCGATCACATCGCCATTTACCCCGAATACGACGGCCTGCGGGAGGCGGCGGTCGCCAACCTCAGCGACCGCCGCCACGGCCGGCCGGGTCTGGCCCAGCCCCTGGAGCCTGCGCAGATCGGCTTGTTCAATGGCGTGGATGCAGCGATCCAGGCGCTGTTTCACGCCTACGGTGACCGGGGCGACACGCTGCTCACCACCAGCCCCACCTTCGGGTATTACACCCCCTGCGCCCGTATGCAGGGCATGGTGATCGAGGCGGTTCCGTATCGCCTGCCCGATTTCGCCTTCCCGTTGGAGGAGATTCGCGCCGCCTTGACGGGCGTTGTCCCCGGTGCTGTCGCCTCCGACGCTCTGGTGACGCCGCCGCGGTTGCTGCTGCTTTGCAATCCCAACAACCCCACCGGCACCCGCCTCGCGCCGGAGCGGATCCTGGAGCTGGCCGCCGCTGCTCCCGACACGCTGGTGGTGGTGGATGAGCTCTACGAGGCCTTCACCGGCGACAGCGTGCTGCCGCTGGCGGATTTCAAGGCCACCCCCAACCTGCTGGTGCTGCGATCCCTGGCCAAAACCGCGGGCTTGGCAGGCCTGCGCATCGGCTTTGCCATCGGTCATGCCGCTGTGGTCGATCGGGTGAGCCGGGTCACCGGCCCGTATGACATCAACAGCTTTGCGGTGACGGCGGCCTTCGCTGCCTTGCGGGATCAGGACTACGTGGATGCCTACGCGGCGGAGGTGGGCGCCGCCCGCGCCTGGCTTGTGCAGCAGATGCAGCTGGCTGGCACGCGCTTCCACGCTGCTGGCGGCAACTACCTGTTGATCTGGCCCCAAGTGGATCCTGCCCAGGTGGAGCAGCGGCTGCGCCATCAGGCCGGCATTCTGGTGCGCTCGATGGCCGGCAAGCCCCTGATCGATGGCAGCCTGCGCGTGAGCATCGGCACGCGCGAGCAAATGCAGCGGTTTTGGGCGGCGTGGCGCCAGCTGGCCAGCTGATCCAGGCGGTCGCCGGAGGCGCGCGCGGGAGATGCCCAACCTCTGACGGGCCAGGACCTGGAGCGTGGCCTGCCTCGTCGGTGCTCCTGTGGGCTCGTTCCTCGGTTGGATGGCAGAGGACTCTGCCGGGTGCCTGTCAGCGCAGCAGCGTGATCGTGGTGTTGTCCCCGAGTGGGGGCGCCAGCGTGATCGATGCCCCGTTGCGCTGCACGGGGGTCCCGGCCATCGCCTGCAGGAAGGGTTCGACGCTGGTGATGTCGCACCCCGGCGGCTGGCGACCGCTCAGGGTTTGCACGGGGATGACGCGACGGGGCCGCAGTTGCCGCACGATCTCCGCCGCCTCCTGGCCGGAATACACCTTGGCGCCGCCTCCCACACCGATGATCAGCACATCCGGCCGACCCAGCAGCACCTGATCGGAGGGGCTGAGGGGCCCGGCCGTGGAGCCCAGATGGGCCAGTTCCAACCCGCCCTGCTGCCAGCGCCAGATCGTGGCCTGTCCGAAACGCCGCCCACCCAACCGGTCGTGGGGATTGGCGATGCCCTCGAACTGCAGGCCCCCCACCCGATAGGAGCCCGGCTTGGAAAGGAATCGGCCGGAGGCCACCGGAGCGCCTTCATCGAGCAGGCGGCTGTTGGCCAAGACCACATCGGCCTGCAGCCGCGGCTCCGCCAACCCGGCAGCGCAGCCCACGGCCTTGAATGGATTTAACAGCACTCGTTTGCCGCCGCCCTCCACCAACAGGGCGCTGTGGCCGTAGCTGGTGATCGTCACGCCAGCGCCGCCAGCTTGAACCCTGGAGGTCAACCCTGCTTCAGCAGCTCCGACAGCCAGGGCTGTGCAGATCAGCAGGCGCAACGGCCGGGGTTCAGGCAAGCGGCGCATGGCAACGAGCGGTCCTGGAACCCGGAAGTGGCACGAAGTTAGCAGCGCTGGCCTTCTGCCTCACGCAAGAAGTTGGCCAGCAGCTGGTGGCCGGCCTCGGTGAGCACGCTCTCGGGATGGAACTGCACGCCCTGCAGGTGGGGCCAGCGGCGATGGCGCAGGCCCATGATCGTGCCGTCCTCCAGCCAGGCGGTGATCTCCAGGCAATCGGGCAGCGTTTCGCGCTCGGCGATCAGGCTGTGGTAGCGGGTGGCGATCAGGGGATTGGGCAGACCCTTGAACACCCCCGCGTTGGCGTGCAACACCGGCGATGTTTTGCCGTGCATGAGCTCTTGGGCTCGCACCACCCGGCCCCCGAACCCCTGAGCCAGGCACTGATGTCCCAGGCATACCCCCAGGATCGGCGTCGTGGCACCCAGCTGCCGCAGCACCTCCAAGCAGACCCCCGCCTGATCGGGGTCGCCGGGGCCCGGGGAGATGACGATGGCCGCCGGATTGAGGGCGCGAATGCTCTCCACATCAAGGGCGTCGTTGCGCTCGACCCGCAGATGGCTGGCCAGGGGGTGCTCGGCGGCGAGCTCGCCGAAGTACTGCACCAGGTTGAAGGTGAAGCTGTCGTAGTTATCGAGGACCAGCAGCATGGGCGAGGGGAGGGGGAGCGAGGCGACCCGACCTAAAGGCCCAGCCTCGCCCACAGGGGGGGGATCAGCAGTAGCAAGGCGATCATCAGCGAGGAGAGGGCTGCCACGAGCACGGCGGCGGCGGCGCAGTCTTTAGCGATCCGGGCCAGGGGGTGGAACTGGCGGCCGATCGCCAGGTCGACCACGGCTTCGGTGGCGGTGTTCAGCAGCTCCAGCACCAGCACCGCCGCCACGGTCAGCACCAGCACCGCCAGGCGGTCGACGCTCAACCCCAGCCAGAGGCCCAGGCCGAACACCACAGAGCCGATCGTGACATGGATGCGGAAGTTGCGCTGGCTGGCGAAGCTGTAAGCCAAGCCCTGGGCAGCATAGCGAAAACTGCTGGGCAGATCACCCGCCACCCTCCACGCCCCGATCCGCAGTCGGCGTCCGCGTTGGTGGTTGTCGTGGCCGAACGAGGGGGGGAGGGAGCGCAGGGGCGGGGGCAAATCATCGGCGGCCAGCCTAGTCATGCCTTGCCTCGACACGGACACCCGCACCTTAAGCACGGTGGCAAGCACTGGTTTGTCGTGTGCGAGCACGGTGAAGGCTGACCGGTCGCGAGCGGGGCTGGCGCCTCAGGTCGACGGATGGACGAGCTGAATCAGCTGCTCCTGGCGCTCCAGCATCGCGGCCAGGCTGTCATCGTCGGGGTGGTCCCAGCCGAGCAGGTGCAGCAGGCCGTGGCTGGCCAGGAACAGCAGCTCCCGCCGCAGCCCATGGCCGGCGTCTTGGGCCTGGCGGCTGGCGGTATCCAAGGAGATGACGATGTCGCCCAACTCCAGAGCCTCGCCCGCGACGAGGGGGACGGTGTCCAGGGCGAGCCCAGGCGGGGCCTGTTCCAGGGCCGCGAAGGCGAGCACGTCGGTGGCGCCGCT
>CAYOCW010000021.1:0-20218 GCA_964402615.1 uncultured Cyanobium sp.
TTGAGCTGGCGGCTTTTTGATGGCGATTCTGATGTTGCTATCTGTTCGTGAGTGGAGTTTGTCGGCCGGCTTGGCCGGCTTTTTGCCCTAGGTCAATGAGTGAGGATGACCTCCTCAAAGTTGGTGATCCTCTCAAAGGTTCCAGGATCTCGCTCTGGATTGCCCGGTCTATCGCTGAACAGCACTGCCATCCCTTCTGCTGATGCTGCTTCCAGCTCGGCACGGCGGTCGCTGATGAAGAGTACAGAGGCTGGTTGGCAATCCATCGCCGCCGCCACGGCGGCGTAGCTCTTCGCGTCTGTTTTGGCACCGATGCGGGTGTCGAACCAGTGGCTAATCAAGCCGCTAAGGTCACCGACACTGGTGTGACCGTAAAGGAGTTTCTGGGCGGCAACGGATCCAGATGAATACACAGCCAGCACCAAACCCTGCCGATGCCAACGCCGTAGAGCCTCGGGCACATCCTCGTACAAGGGGGCTCGGAGATCTCCATCGTCATACCCTTGGATCCAAATCATCCCCTGGAGTTCCTTAAGAGGGGTGAGCTTCCGGTCATTGCGAATCTGCAATTGTAGGTAATCGATCAAGGCTTGAATCTGGTTTCGATCCAGCTTATCTGCGCCTCCGTGCTTGAAGAGCAGCCTGCGGGCCTGCTCACTCGGATCCTGCCTCCAAGCCTGCAGAACCTGCTCTAATAACTCCTGCACGACAGCTTCTTGCTGATGACTGTTCAGGTAATTCTCCAGCTGAGTACTGGCGTACGGAAAAAGGCTATCGGCTACAAACGACACGGGGCAGGTAGTTCCCTCGATGTCCAGCAGGAGATGGCTGATGGAGAGTGGCTTGTCGTGAGAGCAGTTCAGAGCTGATCTCTCTGGATTGATGGCTGCCATGGGGTGCGTTCGCTCCGATCGGGTGTGTTGCGGGTTTCGTGGATCGTTGTTTGTTTTTTGTGCTCTTCAAGCTGTGGTTTCGTCGGTTGTCGTGTTGATCTTCGGGCGACGGGCAAGCAGTCCGTCCAGGAGCAGCTGTCGCCAGTGCTGCTCCAGCAGGAACTCATGAATTTCAAGGTGACGTCGGGCCGTGGCCAGATCGCGACCCCAGGCATAAAGGCCGTGGCCCGCTACCAGCAGGCCGTAGGGCGCCGTCGCCAACGCTGGCTCGCTCCGGTCCGCTAGACCTGCAATGTCTTGATCGTTGGCCGCAACAGGCACCCGCACCGTCGTGGAGTGGGTGTCGATGCCCTCCAGTCCCTTGAGCATTTCGTAGCCCTCAAGCTCCAAATAGGCCAGCCTCTGCGAATGGTCCGGGGCGTACCAACGCGACAGCAGGGTGGCCGCCTGGGAGTGGGTGTGCAGCACAGCTCCGGCCTCGCAACAGGCCACGATCCGCAGATGCAGCAAGGTCTCGGCGCTGGCTCTGCCGATGCCGTTCACCACGGCTCCGCTGGCATCCACCTGGATCAGCTGCCCAGGCTCCACCTCCCCTTTGTCGACACCGCTTGGGGCCATCAGCAGTCGTAGCGGGTCTCGCGCGACCACTGCGCTGAAGTTGCCCCCTGTTCCATCGCACCAGCCCCGTCGGTGCAAGGCGGCCATGGTTTGGCTCAAGGCCGTGGCCAGGCAGCTCCCGTTGCGCTCCGGGCTGTCAGCTGCCGTTGTCTTCGTGGTCGCATGGATGCACATCCGTTGCTCTTGGCCGCAGGCTTGGCTTCAGCTTGGAGCATGGCGGATCGGAATCGCTGCCTTGGGTCTTGGCATCGGTGGCCGACGGTTCATGGCTGGCTGCGTTGCGGCGGCTCGTCAGGTCTGGCAGCGGGGACACCAGTGGCTGCTGCGGCCAGCCAGTCGATCTCGCCGCAGGGAGGTGCCACAACGCCGGCAGGGCTGTCCACGGCGTCGATAGACCCAGGCCACCCCGCCATAGTTGCCATTGGTGCCCGTCAGATCGCGGAAGTCGCTGAAGGTGGTGCCGCCGGCGCCGATGCTCAGCTCCAGCACCTCCAGCAGGCTGCGGTGCAAGGCCTCAAGACGATGCGGTTCGAGGTGGCCACTGGCGGTATCGGGACGGATGCCTGCGGCAAACAGGGCCTCATCGGCGTAGATGTTCCCCACCCCGGCCAGCAGCGACTGGTCGAGCAAGGCCGACTTGATCGGCCGGTTGGAACCCCGCAACTTCTGGTGGAGGTAGCTGGCGTTGAAGGCGGGATCAAAGGGTTCTGGCCCCAGCCGTTGCAGCCCGGTCATCACCGCGTCGGGGGGGATGCCTGGCGGAATCCACCACATTTGGCCGAAGCTGCGGATGTCCACGAAGCGCAGCTCCTGTCCTGCAGGATTCCAGATCTGCACACGGGTATGGGCACAGGGCAGCCGCGTCTGGCTCTCGCGCGCCTCAAGCCAGAGGAACTGACCCGTCATGCGCAGATGCACCCCCCAATGCCCCTGATCGAGACGTGCGATCAAATACTTGCCCCGCCGCATCCAGGCCTCCACGCTGCGGCCCTGGAGGGCTGAGGCAAATCCGTCGGCATCCTGAGCAGGACCGGCGATCACCCGTTCTCGTCGCACCGCCACCTGCGCCACGCTGAAACCCAGGGTTTGGCGTTCTAGGCCACGCCTCACAGTTTCGACTTCAGGCAGCTCAGGCATGGAGGAAGCGCATGCATCGTCGTCTCCGCTCCGGCGCTGCAGGGCGGCCATGGCTAAAAAACGCCATGACCTCACGGCGGGCAGACGGGAGGGCTGGCTTTCAGGGATGACCTCAGCGTTGCTGCCTTTCAGCTGTCCAGTGCGGCTGGGTTGAGCGTCTGTCCATCGCCTTGCCTGGCTTTCAGGGGCGCTCGGGGCGAGCAAGGGGGCGAGGTCCAAAAAACAAGCCCAGCCTGCGGATGATGATGTTGACCATCCGCAGCATGGCTGCCGGAACGATTCCGACTGGGGAGGGCAGGGCTGGACGAGGCTCAGGCCTTTTCCAGCTCGGCTTCGGCGAAGTTGTTGGTGCTGATGCCTCCTTCGGAGCCGCTGACGCCGTTGTAGTTCACGGTGGTGAACCGCACCACGACCGGATAGCGGATGCCGGAGGTGTCGACGGAGGCCACCGTGCCCACCTCGTTGTACCAAAAGGACTCGGGGCGCTTGATGCGAACTTTGTCGCCGCGGGAGATGGCCATCGCTGGGTAGGGAGGTCGGGTGGCTGTCGCCGTGACCCTACCCGCGAACGTAGGGCCGGAACGGCGGGACGTCACGATTTGTCGCCAGCTTCCGTGGCAGCATCGCGATCCGCTCCGCCCGACCCCGACGATGGCCCCTTCCGAGGCCCCGCTGTTCAGCCTCGACCTGCCGGATCCCGACAACGAAGCCATCAGCACGACCGAGTTCCTGGCTCGCCTGGAGGAGGCCTGGGCGGTGTGTGATCGCTTTGACCTGCAGACTGAGATCTGGCGCGGACGCATTCTCACGGCGGTGCGCGATCGCGAAAAGCGTGGTGGCGAGGGGCGAGGCACGGGCTTCCTGCAATGGCTGCGGGAGCGGGAGATCAGCAAGACCCGCGCTTACACCCTGATCCAGCTGGCCGAGTCGGCCGACGGCCTGGTGGGCGAGGGCCTGCTGGAGTCGTCGAGCGTCAACAACTTCTCGAAGCGCGCCTTCATCGAGACCGCCCAGGCCGAGCCCGAAGTGCAACAGATGATCAGCGAGGCCGCCAACGAGGGTCAGCAGATCACCCGCAAGCAGGTGCGGCGTCTGCATGACGAATTCACCGCCGCCACCAGCCCGTTGCTGCCCGATGAAATTCGCCAGCGCACCGCCGACAACCTGTTGCCGCCCCGGGCTGTGGCGCCGCTGGTGCGGGAGCTAGCCCGGCTGCCCGGGCCCCAGCAAGACGACCTCCGGGCGGTGTTGCGGGAGGAGCCGGAGCTCGATCGGGTCCGGGATGTCACCAACACGGCCCGCTGGCTGACGCGCCTGGCTGAAGCTGGTGTGGCGGTGCGGGCCTTGCAGCAGCTTGACCTGGATCTGGAGGGGGCCATCCAGGAGGCCTTGCGGCTCGATGTGCTCGGCATCCTCTGCGATGCCGTGCGCCAGGCCCAGCAGCTGGAGAGCGCCGTGCTTAAGCTCCACACCAGTTGGCGGCGTCTCAACGGACTGCAGGAGCGCCTCTGGTTGGAAAGTGGCAGCAGCACCCCCCACCTGCGCGAGCTGATCACGGCCCTGCAGGCTTTGAGCGGCACCACGCTGCGGGTGTCCCTGGGAGAGCTGGCGGGAGGCAAGCGCTTGCGTTTGCAGCTGGTGGAGGAAGCGGCGGAGCAACTGGAACCGCCGCCGCTGAACGAACCGACGCGATGGCCTTGAAGCCCTGACCTGCCGCGATTCCTGGAGCTGCGCCGGCTCCAGGAGCGACCCCATCAGGTGCTCGCTAAGGTCCGGGACCGATCGGTTTGGCGCCGTTGCCCGCGGATCCTTTGGAAACCGCCTTGGTCCGCTCCTTCGGCTGGGAGAGCTTCCGTCCTGGTCAGCGGCCGGTGGTGGAGGCCCTGCTGGCCGGTCGCGATGTGCTGGCGGTGCTGCCAACCGGCGGGGGAAAGTCGCTCTGCTACCAGCTCCCGGCGTTGGTGCGCAACGGCTTGGTGGTCGTGGTGTCGCCCCTGGTGGCGTTGATGCAGGACCAGGTGGCCCAGCTGCAGCGCCGCGGCATTGCCGCCGCTTGCTTGTATCGCGACCTCGACGCCAGTGCCCGGCGTCCGATCCTGGAGCGCTTGCGCCACAACCGTCTGCGCCTGCTGTACCTCTCCCCCGAGCGCTTGTGGGTGGAAGCCACCCGTCAGTTGCTGGAGGAGGTGCAAGCCGGCGGCCAGCTGGTGGCCGTGGCGGTGGATGAAGCCCACTGCATCAGCGCTTGGGGGCACGACTTCCGCCCCGACTATCGTCGCCTCGGGCACCTGCGCGACCTTTGCCCCGGCGTGCCGCTGGTGGCCCTGAGCGCCACCGCAGCACCCCAGGTGCGGGCCGACATCATCCGCTTGCTGCAGCTGCGTCGCCCGTTGATTCAGGTGCGCTCGGCTCGTCGTCCCAACCTCTCTTACGCGATGCGTCGCCGACCGGCGGATCCCCTGCCCTTGGTTCTTGAGGCCATCGGGTCTTCCCGGGGGGCGGTCTTGATCTACGCGCGCACGCGCAAGTCGGTGGAGGACTGGGCCCAGCGCTTGTCTAGCGCCGGGGTGGAGGCGATCGCCTACCACGCCGGCATGGAGGCTTCCCGTCGCCAGTTGGTCCTGGCCCACTTCCAGAATCACCCGCGACCGGTGTTGGTGGCCACTGTGGCCTTCGGGATGGGGGTGGATCGCCCCGATGTGGGTCTGGTGCTGCATCTCGACCTCCCGGCTAGTCCGGAGAGCTATCTGCAGGAATCGGGCCGGGCCGGTCGCGATGGTGAGGCGGCCCACTGTCTGGTGCTGTTCGATCCGGTCGATCGCCTCAACTTGGCTCGGGCGATGCGGGCCGCGGCCAAGGCGTCGCCGCGGCCGCTCAGTTCCCCGGAACGCTGGCGGCAGGAGCTGGCCCAGCAGCAGCTGCGCCGCATGGAGGCGGTGGCGGAAGGCGAGGCCTGTCGTGAGCAGGCCCTCTTGCTGGCGGTTGGAGAGCTGGTGCAGCCCTGCGGCCGCTGCGACACCTGCTTAACAGCGCCGCGCGCCAGCCGTGATTGGTCAGGTCCGGCTGCGCTCGTTCTGGAGGTTCTCAAGGCGCGCTGCAGCAGTGATCTGCGCGGCCTGGCTGAAGCGCTGGTCGCGGCCCACGGCTCGGAAGAGGATCACTGGCGTTGGTTGGTGCGACGGCTGGTGCAGGAAGAGCTGATTGGCGAAAGCGATGACGGCTCTCAACGGTTATGGCTTCGCAGCACGGGCCGCCGCTGGCTGGTTAGCCCTTGGCCCTTGCACTGGGCAGCTTGACAGCCCGGCGAGGCGAGACTCAGCTGCGCGACTTGCAGAGATCGGAGACAAGTTGGGTCTCGAAGTCGGTCTGGGGATCATCCCAGCTCTTCCACTGGCCTGCCTGGGTGGTGGCATTGAGCTTGCGAGCTCCGCAGTTGATCGCCAGGTAGAGGGAGCGACCGTCGGCATTGAGGGTGGGGGCCACCAGGCTTCCACCCATCGGCTGCCAGTTGGCCCAGTCCACCTGCAAGGGGCCGTAGGTGCGCCAGTCGGGTTTCGCTGGCGTCGGGCTGGCCTGAGCAGGTTGGCTGCTGACGGTCGCGGTGGCCACTGTCGTGGGGCTGGCGTTGGCGGTTGCGGGCGTTGGCCGGCTCGCGCTCGTCGCTGGCCTGGTCGAGGCAGGGCTGCTGACAGCTCCGCCGGCTGACGCCGTGCTGGCCGGGCGGGCCGATGCCATCGCCACCGCGCTCCCAGCGCTGCTGCTGTTGCTGCCGCCGCCGCGGGCCGTCGTGGCATCTCGATGGCCATGGGCGGCTGTTGGGGCGGCGCTGCTGTTGGCCGGCGCCTGGGTGGCGGCTGGCTTGGCTGACGGCTTGGGGGCTGGCTTGGATGGGGCCGTGGCCACGGCATTGGCCGGCCGCGTCGGCGCTGCTGCGGAGCGGGGCGGGCGCGGCGTGCTGGGGACGGATCCGCGCAGCTGCAGCTTGGTGCCGACATTCACCTTGTCGGGATCGCTGATGTTGTTGAGCGCCATCAGACGGCTCATCGGCAAGCCATAGCCTTCAGCGATCACCGACAGGCTTTCGCCGGTTCTGACCTCGTGGGTGGTGGCGTTGCTGGGAAAGCTGGATGTCCCTACCTTGCTGTTAGATGCGGATGAGCCGGTGGGTCCCCTGCTGTTGCCGAGCACCAAGCGGGTGCCCACCTGCAGGGCGTCGGCTTGGCTGATCCCGTTGAGCTGCATCAGCGTGGCGAGGCTGATGCCTTCCCGTTGGGCGATGTCGGATAAGGTATCGCCTGGGCGAACCACAACCACACCTCCAGGGACTGCAGACCGTCGGCCAGGGCTGGGGCGACCGCTGGAGCTCGGCGTGCTGGACGCACCGCCAAGCACCAGTCGCGAGCCCGCCTGCACCGCATCGGGCTTGGAGATGCCGTTGAGCTGCATCAGCGTGGTGAGGCTGACCCCCTCGCGTTCGGCGATTTCGGAGAGGGTCTCACCGGGTTGCACCACCACCGAGCCTCCGGCCGCGGCTCCGCGGCCGCTGCCGCTCGTTGGTCGGGACCGAGAGCTCGCTGCCGAGGTCGCGGCAGGGAGAAGCAGCCGGCGGCCAGCCTCCACATGGTTGGCATCGGTGATGCCATTGACCTTGAGCAGCCGTTCCACGCTCACCCCATGGCGCTCAGCCAGTTCCGAGAGGGTTTCGCCGGGGCGAACGATGACTTCGGCGGCGACAGCCGGCCACGGCAGCACCATGGCTACAGCCAGGGCAACGAAGCAGCGGCGCATGGGGACGACGGATTGGATCAGGGCACGTTAAGGGCCAATCCCGATCTCGCCCAGTCCCCCGCAGGCCGAAACTTCGGAAACGCTGGGGTGCGAGCGGCGGATGAGCGATCGGCTTGGCGTAGGCAAGCACGTGCCCTGTTTCCGGTCGGCTCGTTGAGCGAGGGACGGACTCTGCGGCTGCGCTGCGCGAGCTGGGCTTCTTCCACCGGAGGGGGAAGGGAGCCCCAACCCCGCTCCGGCTGCACCGCCATCAAGGGCGCAACGCCCTGGGAATTCGCTGCATGGCCTCTTCCACGTTGGCACGGCTGTTGAAGGCGGAGAGGCGGAAATACCCCTCGCCAGCGGCTCCGAAGCCACTCCCCGGGGTGCCGACCACGTGGGCGTTGTGCAGCAGCAGATCAAAAAATGCCCAGGAATCGATGCCATCCGGAGTCTTCAACCACACGTAGGGTGCCTGCTCGCCCCCATAGACATCTAACCCTGCGGCGCTGAGTTCTCGCCGGATGAGAGCAGCATTTCCCATGTAAAAACGGATCAACTCCTGCACCTGGGCTTTCCCCTCGGGCGAGTAGACCGCTTCGGCGCCGCGCTGGACGATGTAGCTGACTCCATTGAATTTGGTGCTCTGACGGCGGTTCCAGAGGCCCCAGAGCTCCACCTCCTCCCCATGGGCGGCTAAGCCCTTCAGGCCGCGGGGAACCACGGTGAAAGCACAGCGCGTGCCGGTGAAGCCAGCGTTCTTGGAGAACGAGCGAAATTCGATGGCGCATTCGCGGGCGCCTTCGATTTCATAGATCGAGTGAGGCAGCGTTGGATCCTGGATGAAGGCCTCGTAGGCGGCGTCAAACAGGATCAGGGCGCCATGGTAGCGGGCGTAGTCGACCCAGGCCTGCAGCTGCTCCCGGCTGGCGACGGCGCCGGTGGGGTTGTTGGGGAAGCAGAGATAAATCAGATCAAGCGGCTCTGAAGGAATCGTGGCGGTGAAGCCATTCTCCGCATGGATGGGCAGATAGGTAAGGCCCTTATACCGACCCGATATGTCGGCATCGCCGGTGCGTCCAGCCATCACGTTGCTATCGACATATACCGGATACACGGGATCGGTGACGGCGATGCGATTGCCCTCCCCCAGAATATCAAGGATGTTGGAACTATCGCATTTGCTCCCATCCGACACAAAGATTTCTTCGGCGCTCACCTGGCAGCCGCGGGCTTGGAAATCGTGTTGGGCGATCGCTTCTCTCAGCCACAGGTAGCCCTGCTCGGGTCCATAGCCGTGGAAGCCCTCATGGCTGCCCATCGCGTCAATCGCTGCCTTCATGGCGTTGCGGCAGGCTTCCGGCAGCGGTTCGGTCACGTCGCCGATGCCCAGCCGGATGATCGGCGCTGTCGGATTGGCTTCGCTGAAGGCCTTCACCCGCCGAGCGATCTCGGGAAACAGATAGCCCGCCTTGAGCTTGAGGTAGTTGCTGTTGACCTGGACCATGGGGGCGGGGCTTCAAAACCGCTGGATTGTCCTACGGCGGCTGGTCGCCGATGCGAGGGGCAGGCAGCAACCGCGGCCGGTTGGCAACGGCTGCGACGGTTCCCGCTGTCCAACCGCTCCGGCCGCGGCCATGGCTTGATCGGGGGGCCTTGCTGCTGCAGCCCCAGCCCGTCGCACCCTCCCGGGGGAGACATGGCGTGGAATCGGCCGGTTGAGCAGATGGCCGGCCGTGCTGCAACGCCAGCCTGGTCGGCGAGGTTCGTCGGCGAGCCTCTCTCGGCCTGGCCGGCGGCGACCCTCCTGAGCGGTTGGTAGCTTGAACCCCATTCAAGCTCGATGACTCCTGACTTTTCGCTGAGGATCCGAGCTGGAATCTCACCAGGGCACTTCGAAAAATCGCCAAGTCTCACGCGAGGCATGCATGAGACTTATTGCGCTGACAGGTTCCGCATTTTGGAGAAGGCTCTGGAAAGGTGATTTTCGAGGTGCCCCCCCCAGAAATTCGAAGGTTGCTATTCGTGTCTTTGTCGCTTTTGATCATGAGATTGCCTGGAATCAAATTCCAAACTCCATCGCGGAAACAAGCAGCCGTCAGCCAGGTTGCTCAGGCCTCTGCCGAGACGTGATTGGCGGCTTTGAAGCTGTGCCCCCCCTGTGCTCGGCTTCCCTGTTCCGGAGATCTGCATACGATCAAGCCAGTGCCGCCTCCGTCGTCTTGACCTCTGCCCCATCCTTCGCCGCAGTGCCAGCGCCCCCCCCTCCGGCAGCCCCGGTCCCCCATCCCGTTGACTTCGCCGGCTTGATCGACAGTGGCGTCAGTAAACCGGGCCGCTACCTCGGCAATGAGCGAGGAGTCATCGCTCGCGACTGGAGCCAGGCCTGGCCGGCGGCCGCTGCCCGTTGGTGCCTGACCTATCCCGAAATCTACGAGGTGGGGGCTAGCAATAGCGGTCATATCATCTTGTACTCGATCCTCAATGCAGTCCCCGGTCAGCTCTGCGACCGCTGCTATCTACCGGCAGCCGATCTGGCCGAGCGCCTCAGGGCTACCGCTGCGCCTCTCTTTGGCGTGGAGAGTCGGCTGCCGTTGGCGGCCTTTGACATCCTGGGATTCTCGCTCAGCTATGAGTTGGGGGCCACCAACGTGCTGGCGATGCTGGATCTGGCCCGCATCCCCCTGCGGGCGGCCGATCGCGGCGACTTGCCCCTGGCCGACCCGGATGCGCCACCCCTGATCTTCGCCGGGGGGCCCACCGCCACCAGCAATCCCGAGCCATTCGCCGCGTTCTTCGACTTCTTTGCCCTCGGTGATGGTGAGGAGCTGCTGCCTGAAATCGGCCTGGTGGTGGCTGAGGCCCGGGCCACCGGGCTGACGCGGCGACAGCTGCTGCGCGATCTCGCCCAGGTGCCGGGCGTGTACGTGCCGGCGCTCTATGGCCCTGGCGCGGATGGCGTGACGATCGAGCCCCTGGAGCCTGGCCTCCCCCGCCGCGTCTTGCGGCGCACCGCCACGCCCATGCCCCACTACGCCATGGGGTTGGTTCCCCACATCGAAACGGTGCATGATCGCCTGACGGTGGAGATCCGCCGCGGCTGCACCCGCGGCTGCCGTTTCTGTCAGCCCGGCATGCTGACCCGCCCGGCTCGCGATGTGGAGCCGGAGGCCGTCATCGAGGCGGTGGAGGAGGGCATGCGCCGCACCGGCTACAGCGACTTCTCGCTGTTGTCGCTGAGCTGCAGCGACTACCTGGCGCTGCCGGCTGTGGGGGTGGAGCTGCGCAATCGCCTGGCGGAGCACAATGTCAGCCTCACCCTGCCCAGCCAACGGGTCGACCGCTTTGATGACCATATCGCCCACATCCTCGGGGGGACCCGTGCTGCCGGGTTGACCTTCGCTCCGGAAGCCGGCAGCCAACGCCTGCGCGACATTGTGAATAAGGGACTGACGGACGCAGAGCTGTTGCGAGGTATTCGAACGGCGATGCAGAATGGCTATACTAAAATCAAGCTTTATTTTATGCTTGGCCTGCCTGGCGAGACCGATGCTGATGTGCAGGCTATCGCCGATACATGTCTCCGGCTTCAGCAAGACTGCCGCGATTTGGGTCGGCTGAGCTTGAATCTGACGATCAGCAACTTCACGCCGAAGCCACACACCCCCTTCCAGTGGCATAGCGTCTCCACAGCGGAGTTTCAGCGGCGCCAGGAGCTGTTGCGCCGCGCCTTGCGCCCGTTGCGGGGGCTCAAGGTGAATTGCACCGATGTGCGTCTCTCCGCGGTTGAAGACTTCATCGGTCGCGGCGATCGGCGCCTGGCGGCGGTGATCGAGGCCGCCTGGCGGGCTGGCGCGGGCCTGGACGCCTGGTTTGAAGCGGCGGAGCGCAGCCACCGAGCCTGGACTGCCGCGATCGAGGCGGCTGGCCTGGCTGGGCGTTACCGGGCGCTGGAGCTGGGGGACTGGTCGGCCTGCGAGGCGCGTCCCCGCGAGGATCTGGAGGCGTTTTGCCGTCAACCGTTGCCCTGGGACCACATCGACTCCGGTGTGGATAAGGGCTGGTTGGCGGAGGACTTGAAGCGTGCCTTGGCGGCAGCGGTGGTGCCGGATTGCTCGTTCGAGGGCTGCAGCCACTGCGGGGTCTGTGGTCCTGATCTGGGCCACAATGTGGTGGTTCCGGCGCTGCCGATCCCGCCGCCGCTGCCGATCCGTGCCCCTGCCAGCGACCGCTGTCTAAGGCTGCGTTTTGGCTTCTCCAAAACCGCTGATCTGGCGCTGATCAGCCACCTCGACACCCTGCGGATGCTGGAGCGCGCGCTGCGTCGCAGCGGCCTGCCGGTGAGCTTCAGCGGTGGCTACCACCCTCTGCCCCGCTTGCAGTTGGCGCTGCCCCTGCCCTTGGGGGTGGAGGGATTCGGGGAGTGGTTCGATCTGGAGTTCGCCGCCGCGATCGAGCCGGAAGAGGCTCGCGCACGGCTCCAGGCTGAGCTGCCCCAGGGGTTGGCGCTGCGCTCGGTGCAGGCTGTGCCGCGCCAGGGACCGAGCTTGAGCCAGGAATTGCGAGCCGCCCACTGGTGGATCGAGCTGCGTCCCGCCTCGGCAGCCTTGACCTCGATGGCAGCGGGGGCTGTTGCCGAGCTGGCTGCGCCCGGGCCTGGCCCCGAGCGTTGGCAGGGGGCGATCGAGTCCCTGCTGGCCCGCGATGTCCTGTTCTGGCAGGACACCGACAAGAAGGGCCGACCGCGCTGCCGTGACTGCAGGCCCTACCTCCAGTCGCTGACCCTGGCCGCGCTCCGCTCGGAGCCCCCGACCGCTGGGGCCGAGCTGCGCTTTGAGGCGGCCATCGATGCGATCGGCCGCAGCCTACGGCCGGAACAGCTGCGAGCCTGGCTAGGGCGCGAGCTCGGCATGGAGCTCCAGCTCGGCCGGATGCGCCGTCTCGCCCTGCTGCTGGCGACGTGATACCGTGAAGGCGTCGGTAGATGGCCTCCCAGGGGGCAACCCAGTCCACTGCCACCTCATCGCCAGGAAAGCCCTATCAGCTCCTGGCACAAGCACCTACAAGCCATCAAGGTGCTTGCGGTTCATTGAGCCTTTTCTAAGCGGGTCCACCTTCGTGGACGCCGACATTGTTTCCCTCTACGAACAGCCGTCAGCCTTGGTGCTGAGCGTTGTTTCCTGACCGGTTTCCCGCTCCAGCCCAGCGGTCGCGGCATCCTTCCACCCTCATTCCTGCCGTTTCGGCAGGGCTCACCAGGAGCCCGATTCCCTCTCTATGCCCCAGCAGATCGTCATCGCTGAGCAGCTGCGCATCGCGGCAGTGCTCACCGAGGAACGTGTCGATGAACTGGTGGTGGCCCAGGGCCGCTACCAGATTGGAGATGTCTATCTCGGCACAGTCGAAAACGTCCTCCCCGGCATTGATGCCGCGTTTGTCAACATCGGTGAATCCGAAAAAAATGGGTTCATCCACATCACCGACCTTGGCCCTTTACGGCTGCGCAAGGGAGGCGCCGGAATTACGGAGCTGCTAGAGCCGCGCCAGAAGGTTTTGGTTCAGGTGATGAAGGAGCCCACCGGCAGCAAGGGCCCGCGTCTCACCGGTAACCTTACGCTCCCCGGCCGTTTTTTGGTGCTCCAGCCCCATGGCCAGGGAGTCAATATCTCCCGCCGGATTAGTGGTGAGAACGAGCGCAACCGGCTGCGGGCGTTAGGGGTGCTGATCAAGCCTCCCGGGTCTGGCCTGCTGATTCGCACGGAAGCAGAAGGTGTGGCGGAAGAGCAGCTGATCGATGACCTGGAGGGGTTGCTGCGCCAGTGGGAAGCGATTCAACAAGCGGCTGAGGATGCCACGCCGCCTGTCCTGCTGAATCGCGATGAAGATTTTGTGCATCGTGTGTTGCGCGATTTCTTCAGCACTGATGTCGTCAAGATTGTTGTAGATTCGGCAGCGGCATTGCCCAGGGTCAAGAGTTTCTTGGGGCCTGATCAGGAAACGGTGCTGGCCCAGGTGCATGATGAATCCTCAGATTTATTTGATCACTATCGCATCAATGCGGCCATTCGTGATGCCCTTAAGCCTCGCGTAGATCTGCCCTCCGGTGGTTACGTCATCATTGAGCCAACAGAGGCACTGACGGTTATTGATGTTAACTCAGGATCCTTTACTCGCTCCGCCAACGCTCGCGAGACGGTGCTCTGGACCAACTGTGAAGCAGCTACTGAGATCGCCCGCCAGTTGCGGCTGCGCAACATTGGTGGAGTGGTCGTGGTCGACTTCATTGATATGGAGTCGCGTCGGGACCAACTGCAATTGCTGGAGCACTTCACCCAGGCCGTTCGCCATGATTCCGCCCGGCCGCAGATTGCTCAGATCACCGAACTCGGTCTGGTTGAACTGACGCGCAAACGTCAGGGGCAGAACATTTATGAGTTGTTCGGGCGCGCCTGTCCCAGCTGCGGCGGTCTCGGTCACGTCGCGGTCTTGCCCGGGCGCGACACGCTTCAGCCCCTCGCCACCGTGCCCGGGTTGGTGCGGACGGCAACGCCCTCCCGCGCTGATGCCGCCGTTGCCATCGCCGCTGCGCCCGCCGCTGAACCCACCAGTGGATCGCGGCGTCGCCGTGGAGGCCGGGGGCGCGGGGGCGAGAGCCTGGAGCCTTTCGGGGCCGAGATCCCGGAGGGGGGCAGCGCTCCGGCTGAGTCGGGCCTCGCGAACGACGGTGCGGCTCCAGAGAGCGGTGGTCGCCGCGGCGAGCCTGAGGTCGTGCTGGTGCCGATGCAACCCGATCAGGAGCTGGTCTACGGGTGGATGGGGCTCAACCCTGCCCTGCTGCTCGATACCCCACCCTCCCCCGAGGAGGTGGTGGTGCGGATCGTGCGGCCCGACGCCGACGCCGACGCGGTGTTGGCGGAAGCGCGTCAACAGCTGAGCAACGGGGGATCGCGCCGCCGCCGCCGCGGGCGAGGTGGCGGCGATGGCCGGGGCACGCAGGCAACCGACGCTGGCTTGCGGTCCGCCACGCTGCGTGCCCACGAGCTGCCCGTCGGCGCCGAAACAGATCTGCCGGTGGTTGACATCCTGCCCGTGCCACTGGAGTCCTTCGCTGTTGGCATGCCCCAGCCGATCAACCTGGAGGTTCCCCTCAGCCTCACCAGCCATGGCCGGGCCTCGACCCAGGGACTGCCTGAATCGTCTTCCCCTGTCACTGCTGCAGTGACGGACTCCAGCGCCACCACCCCCATGCCCATCGACGAGGAGGGTCCGAACGAGCCGCGTCGTCGTCGTCGTCGTTCATCGGCTGCCGTGTGAGTTCGCCGCGGACGCGTGCAATCCAGCCTGTCCTGGCCGGCCGATGACCCGTCGGTTGCCTGACACCCGTGCTACCGCACGGCAGCAGTTGGGCTTGCCCCTCCCGCTCGACGCCGCGCACGAGGTCTGGGGCGGCTTGGATCCAGCCGATTGTGCGGGTGTCGATGAGGTGGGGCGAGGTTGCCTGTTCGGTCCGGTCTTTGCGGCGGCTGTGGTGTTGCCCTCAGCGGCTCTGGGGCCCTTGGCCAGCGCCGGCCTCACCGATAGCAAGCGCCTCAGCCCCCGACGCCGGGCGGCTTTGGTGGCCCCCATCCAGCAGGTGGCCTTGGCTTGGGCCCTGGGCCAGTCCAGCGCCAGCGAGATCGACCGTTGGGGGATTCGGAGGGCAACGGAAGAGGCGATGCGGAGAGCTCTGCAACGCTTGCCTCAGCCGCCGCGGCTGGTGCTGGTCGATGGCGTGCTTCCCCTGCGTGGTTGGCTGGGGCCCCAGCGCACGTTGGTGCGGGGAGATAGCCGTTGTGCGGCGATCGCAGCGGCCAGCGTTCTGGCCAAGCAGGAGCGGGATGGCCTGATGCGGCGTCTCGCCCTGCGCTTCCCAGGCTATGGGCTGGAACGCCATGCTGGTTACGGCACAGCGGTTCATCGGCAGGCCATCGCGGAACTCGGCCCCTGCAGCTTGCATCGTCTCAGCTTTCTGGGCTTGCGGCGCACCAGTTCGCAAAGTCGCTGAGCAATTGCTGGGAGACGCGAGAGCGGATCGTGTGCAGGATTCCTCCCAGTACGGAGGTGCCGGTCGCCTCCAGCACCCGACCGGGGATCAGTTTCAGCAAGGGCGGCCTGCTCACCTGCACCCCCAGCGAGGCCTCCCCTTCCAGCCCCTCTGCCCCAACGCGCAGCCAGGACGCCAGGGTGAGCTGGAAATCGTCCACCAGTCCCAGCCCTTCCAGCTCGCAATCGAGAGCCTGGATCAACAACCGATCCTCTTGGAAGCTGGACTGCAGTTCCACGATCGGTTGGATCTGCAGCTGAAACACCTGAACCCGGGTCACCGTGTAGCGGTAATGTCCGGGTCCGAGGGACTGCAACTGCACGGGGTCGAGCATGGCGTGCACCACCCTCCCCTCTTCCCGGAGGTAGTTGGGCAACCGATCCCTGTGGGCAGAGACCGGAAGAACCAACTTCTGGCTCGCACTGAAGGCCAAAGACATGGCCATCGGCCGGCAGGCCATGATCCTATCGGCTCACCTTTCTGCTCCCCGCCATGCGCGTTGCCTTCCTTGGCCCTGTCGGTACCTACGGCGAGCAGGCTGCCCATCGGCTGGCCGGCCTGGAGGGACTTGACGCGGCCGAGTTCGTGCCGCAACAGGGCATCCGGGCGGTCATCCAGTCGATCGCAGCCGGACGCTGTGATGCCGCCGTGGTGCCCGTTGAGAATTCGGTCGAGGGTGGTGTCACCGCCTGTCTGGATACCCTGTGGGAAAACCCGCAGCTTGTGGTGCGCCGGGCTCTGGTGTTGCCCATTCGCCACGCGTTGCTGGGCAGCGGTCCTCTGGAGGGCATCAGCGAGGTGCTGTCCCATCCACAGGCCTTGGCGCAGTGTTCGATGTGGTTGACAGAGCGTCTGCCCACGGCGCTGCAGCTGCCCACCAGCTCCACCGCCGAAGCGGCCCGGATGGTGCGTGGCAGCCGGTTTCGAGCCGCGGTTGCCTCGCTGCAGGCGGCCCGGGAGCATGGGCTGGAGGTGCTGTCCTACCCGATCAATGATGTCGTAGGCAACTGCACGCGCTTTCTGCTGTTGCGTGCTGGCCAGGCCGCTGAGGGACCATGGGCCAGCCTGGCCTTCTCGTTGCGTGCCAATCGCCCCGGCGCCCTGCTGGAGGCGCTGGGCTGTTTGGCCGGACAGGGACTGAACATGAGCCGTATCGAATCAAGGCCCTCAAAACGGGAGTTGGGAGAATACATTTTCTTTGTGGATGTGGAACTCACGGCGGGCCAGGCACCCCTCGATGCCGCCTTGCAAGAGTTAGCCCCGTTGTGTGAGCACCTGCGGTTGTTTGGCTCCTATCCGCTCACAATGGACTCAGATTTGAACCCTTCTGGCCCCTGAACACCCCAAAGCGCATCAGCCCACGACGAAACGCCCAGTCCATCAACAGCAGCGTCGGTGTTTCCCTCAATCCCTGAATGATGGCCTTCGGGCCGAGGCCAAGCACGGCGCCAGGACGTCGTAGGCCTTCACCAATGGAGTCGATCCAGGAGGGTTGGGTGGCTGCACTCCAGTCGGCGGTGTCCACCCGCAGGCCGTTGGCCCAAGGGCTGGATTCCAGGTTCTGGCGCAGCGAGGGGATGCTGGCGAATTCCGGGTGGGCCCACTGCTCCAGCAGCTGGCGCATCACCCAACGTTCGATCGGATCCATGGGGCCTTGGCAGGCATCGCGGCGGTTCCAGTCAGCTATGGCCAGCAGACCGCCAGGGCGCAGGACCCGCAACATCTCGTCGCAGTAGCGCTGCTTATCCGGCATGTGGGGGCTGGCTTCCACGCTCCAGATGGCATCAAAGCCTGCGGAGCCGAGAGCGGAACCCGCCAGCGGATCGGTCGCATCGGGCAGGTCGAGGCTGAGGGCATCCATCACCGCGAAGTGGCAGTGATCCAGCGCCCCCGGCGTCAGAGCCCGGGCCCGGGCGATCTGGGCGGGGCTGATGCTGACGCCTAGGACCGCGAAGCCGTAGTCGCGCGCCAGGATGCGGGCGCTGCCGCCGATGCCACAGCCAACATCGAGCACACGGCTACCGGCGGGGAGCTGGTCGAGACCACTCCAGCGCACCAGCTCATGCACAAAGTCGACCTTGGCCTGGCGGAAATCCCGGGCTCGGGCAGGGCTGCCGTAGTACCCGAGATGCACATGCTCGCCCCAGAGGCGTTCCAGAAGTTGATCCTCGGTCCAGCGGTCATAAGCCGCAGCCACGCTGTCGGTGCCGCGGAACTGACGGCGTCGCCGCAACCAGAGGCCGGCCGCCATCGCCAGTAGCAAGGCCAGGAGCAGCGATGCTGCGATCAGCACAGCGGAGGAGATCCCGGTGCTGATCGTCACCCCTGATCCCCGCTGGCGTCCTGGTCGAGGTCCCCATCCCGGTTGCGGAAGGTGTCCTGCAGCACTGTGCGCGCCGCGAGCTGGCGACGCGTCTGGTCCAGCAGCTCAAGCTCTTGTCGCAGCCGTTCGCCGGTGTCGGTGATCTCCAACAGGGCTTGCTGATGGTCCGCCACAGGGCCGCCCAGGTGGGCACCGATCCAGAACGAGAGTTCGCGCGGCAGATCGGGCAAATCGCTTGGCAGCGTTGAAGGCTTGCCGATCAGCTTTCCGGTCAGCTCCACCACATCACGCAGGGCGATGGTGACCTCGCGGGTCAAGGCATCGAGGTCGTGGTGAGAATCGCTGACGTCATCCTCCAACCAACTGACCATGGCAACCCGGAAAGGAGCCTCGCGCACAATGTCAAGAACGCGGAAGCGTTGCTGACCCAGCGTGACGATGTTGCTGCGGTCGTCCTCCTGGGTTTGACAATGGAGAATCTCGGCACAGCAACCGACTTCGGCCATGCGGCGGGCTTGGGGATCCCAACGCACCACGCCGAAGCGTCGATCCTCGGCCATGACCGTGCGCAGCATCATCCGATAGCGGGCCTCGAAGATGTGCAGAGGAAGCACTTCCTGAGGGAACAGAACGACGTCGGGCAAGGGGAACAGCGGCAGCTCCCGGACAGCAAGTTCAACCACGCGCGTCAAACGCTGCGGCCACAGCGTAGGAGATGCCGAAGCGGTGGCTTGGATCCGACGAGCCCAATACCATGGTCTGGTGCGCCTTGGTGAAGGGCGCTGCGATGCGGGGGCAGGAAGCGATGCCGCCGCGCGGAAAAACGTCGGGCAAAGATCAGGGAGCCAGGTGCTCCAGATCCTAGAAACAGGGCTCGGCGACCGCAGCAGGTTGGGGGGGCGGGGCAGGGACCGCCATCGAGACAGCGGCTGAGGTTGGGGCTGGGCCAATGCAGAGATCAGCCGACCTCGCCACCGGAGGCCGGCTTGCTGAGCGCTGTCTCCCTGGCCAGGCCCCGGAAGTGCATGCCTCAGGCTTGATCCTGAGGGCGAGAATGGCCAAGGCAGAAGACACTCAGCACGTCGTCCTGCAGCCCAATGTGAATCTTGACCAAGAGTTTGATTAAAGCTTGACTTCGATATCTACGCCACTGGGTAGATCAAGCTTCATCAAAGCATCGATTGTTTTGGAAGAAGGGCTGTAAATATCGATGATGCGGCGATGGGTGCGGGTCTCAAAGTGCTCGCGGGAATCCTTGTCCACATGGGGAGAGCGAAGCACGCAGTAGATCTTTCTTTTGGTTGGCAGTGGAATGGGCCCAATGGCACTGGCGGCTGTGTGATCTGCCGTTTCAATGATCTTTTCGCAGGAGAGGTCAAGCATGCGCCGATCAAAGGCTTTCAGGCGGATGCGAATCTTCTGCTGTGTGAGGTTGGCCATGGGGCTGTGGGTAGAACGAATAGAGTGGTACGACTACGGAGTTAAAGTCTGACTTCGCTCAGGACATGAGCCCAAGCATGACTTGAATTGTCCAGGTTCGAAAATCTGGAGGAGAAGATAGTGCCCTAGTGATGGGTGACTTGCTCCTCCTCCGATCAGATTCGGCTGGGGGATGCTGACGGGAGATAAGTTTCCGTCAGCAGGCAGCGACTGACTACTTCAGCTGTGCAATCAGGCGATGATCTTTGAGACCACGCCAGCACCAATGGTGCGGCCACCTTCGCGAATGGCGAAGCGCATGCCCTGCTCGATGGCAACGGGATAGATCAGCTCACCGGTCATCTTGATCCGATCGCCGGGCATGACCATCTCCACGTTGGAGCCATTGTCCGAGGTGAAGGCCGTGATTTGGCCGGTCACATCAGTGGTGCGGATATAAAATTGCGGGCGGTAGCCAGGGAAGAAGGGGGTTTTTCGACCACCTTCGGCTTGCGTGAGAACATACACCTCACCTTCGAACTTGGTGTGGGGAGTGATGGAGCCGGGTTTGACCAGCACCATGCCGCGCTCGATGTCATCTTTTTGAATGCCACGCAGCAGCAGGCCCACGTTGTCTCCGGCGATGCCCTCATCGAGCAGCTTGCGGAACATTTCCACGCCGGTGACGGTGGTCTTGCGGGTGTCTTTGATGCCAACGATCTCCACCTCCTCGCCAACCTTCACCTTGCCGCGTTCGATCCGCCCGGTCGCAACTGTTCCGCGGCCGGTGATGGAGAAGACGTCTTCGACGGCCATCAGGAAGGGCTTGTCGATCTCGCGCTCGGGCTCGGGGATGGAGGTGTCAACCGCTTCCATGAGCTCTTCAACCTTGCCCTCCCATTCAGCATCTCCCTCGAGGGCCTTGAGGCCGGAGACCCGCACAACTGGGATGTCCTCTCCGGGGAAGTCGTAGCTGGA
>CAYOCW010000022.1:0-20172 GCA_964402615.1 uncultured Cyanobium sp.
ACTTGAAGCAGGCCAGCAGGTCGGTGTCCAGGGGGACGTAATCAGGAGTCCAATACGTGTCGCGGTACTCCTTGACCCCCGCGTCGTACTTTTTGCTCATGGGGAATCTCCGGATGGATCAGGGGAAAGAATTCAGAGGCTCAGCGGTTCAGACGCGAAGCGCTCAATCCTTAGAACCCAGACCAAAGCTGCTGTTCAGGGCCGGCTCTACTTCGCGGTGAGGGCGGGCAATGATGTGGGCAGCGACCAGGCCATCTCCAACACGTTCGCAGGCGTCAGCACCGGCACGCACAGCGGCGTTCACAGCACCGGTTTCACCACGCACCAGGACGGTCACGTAGCCGCCGCCGACGAACTCGCGACCGATCAGCCGCACCTCAGCGGCCTTGGTCATCGCATCGGCCGCCTCGATCGCGGGCACGAGGCCGCGAGTCTCGATCATGCCGAGGGCGATGCCCATGGTTTCGTTTGCCATTACCTGCTCCTGGAGGAGGGGGTGGAATGTTCGTTCGCAACCCTGCTCCGGCGCCTAACCCTCCGTCAAGCGTTTTTGGCCGCCAAGTCGATCACCAGTGCCGGATTGGCTGATAAGCACTGCTGATCTGTGGCACACAAAACGTAAGCTCCCCTTGCGCTCTGGCGCGAGGGGCTGCGCTGGCGCACTCCCCTCAGAGGCCAGGATCCAGCTGCCAGCGAGGCCGCTCTGCCATCGGGAATCGGGCCTCTTGTCGGCGGATCTTGCGCCTCGCCTGCCGGGCCCCCGCCGCTGCACTGCCCTGGCTCAGAGCGGATCCGCTGCAGAAACGAAGCCAATGCCTCCGTAAAGCTTGAGCAGGGGATTCACCGCATCCCGCACGGCCTGCACCTGGGAGGGTTCACAAAACACGATCACCAAAGCATTGGCGCCAAGGCCACTAAAGTCCATCGCCTCGGAAATCTCGCCAGCGACCCCCATGCCGGTGACGTGCCGCACCACGGAATAGCCCGGTGCACCGGCGGTGCGAATCGCCTTGCAAACCCGGCTCACCTCCCGCTCATTTAGAAAGATGTCGATCCGATTCATGGCAAAGTTGTGGTCACGGAGCAAAAAGTGAAGGGGCAATGATCAGCTGCTGGGCACAAAACGTTGAGCCATAGCCATGTAGATGGGGATTCCCACCACCACGTTGAAGGGGAACGTGACCGCTAGCGCCGACGAGATGTAGAGGCTGGGATTCGCCTGGGGGACCGTCATGCGCATGGCAGCTGGCACAGCGATGTAGGAGGCGCTGGCGCACAGCACCATGAACAGCAGGGTGTCGCCCTGGCCAAGCGAGAGCAGCCGCGACAGGAGCAGCCCAACCGCCGCATGGAACAGCGGTGCCAGCACGGCAAAGCCGATCAGAAAGGCGCCTGCCTGGCGCAATTCCCGCACCCGCTGTGCCGCCACCAGCCCCATGTCTAGCAAGAAGAAGCACAACACCCCATAAAACAACTTGCCGGTGAATGGCTCCATCTTTTCGACCCCAGATGGGCTGAAACTGGCGACCACCATGCCGATCAGCAGACTGCCGATCAGGAGAAACACAGATCCGTTGAGGAAGGCTTCCTGCAACACTTCCCCCCAGGGCAGACCCTGGCCCCGGGCCTGTTGGCGCTCGGCGTCTGCGCTGGAGGCTGGCGCAACGGCCAGCTTGGCCAGCAGCACCCCCACCACGATCGCTGGCGATTCCATCAGCGCCAAGGCGGCCACCATGAAGCCATCGAACGGCACCTTCAAGACCGCAAGGAAACTCTGGGCGGTGATGAAGGTCACGGCGCTGATCGAGCCATAGGAGGCCGCTACGGCGGCAGCGTCATAACCGTCCAGCCGGGTGCGCAACAGCAGAAAACTCGAGATCGGCACCAGCAACGACATCAGCACGGCCGCCCCGATCGTCAGCAACACGGTGGCCCCCAGGCCGCTTTGGGCGAGTTCGATGCCGCCGCGAAAGCCGATGGCCAACAGCAGATAAAGCGAGAACAGCTTCGGCAGCGGGGCCGGGATCTCCAGGTCGGAGCCCAGCAACACCGCCAGGCCCCCGAGGAAGAAGAAGAGGACGGGGGCCGTCAGCAGATTTTGCAGGATCAGACTGGATTGCATCGTCTGCCGTTGGCGCCCGGGCCTTCACCGTAGGTCCGCGCGACCGGTCGATCCACCGTCCCTTGGCCGTCAGGAGACCCTGAAGCTGCCACTCGCCAGCCGTCAAGATCCCTAGCCTCCCGGCTGGGCAGGAACCCTGGAGCTTCCGGGGGTGGAATGTTCAACCCATTCCTGCCCTCAACATCACACCCTCGCCCTCGACCCCCGATCGCGAATCAGGCGAGCCGATCCTCGCAGCGCTGCCATCCTGACGTCGTCGCGGCACCTTGAGGCACAATGGCCGCCTGCGGCTTTGGGGAATGGCCCAACGGTTTGCTGTGCCCAAGTTGGTGATCGCCAGCGGCAATCCCCACAAGGTGGCCGAGCTGACGGCCATGCTTGAACTGGCCGCCGTGGAGGTCTTGCCCCTGCCCCGCAACCTGGAGATCGAGGAGACCGGCCAGACCTACGCCGAAAACGCCCGGCTGAAGGCCGAAACCGTGGCGCGGCACACCGGTTCATGGTCCCTTGGCGACGACTCCGGCATCGAGGTGGATGCCCTCGGAGGCCGGCCAGGTCTGTACTCCGCGCGCTACGCCCCCACCGACCACGAGCGTCAGCACCGGCTGTTGAAGGAGCTGGATGGCACGCTGTATCGCGGGGCGCGCTTCGTCACGGCGATGGCCCTGGCCGATCCGGACGGACGCACCGTGGCGGAGTCGGAAGGGTTGACCTTCGGACGCATCCTGGAGGAACCCGATGGCCATGGCGTGGGCTACGACCCGCTCTTCCATGTGCGCGAGGCCGGCTGCAGCTATGCCCGCATGAGTCCCCATCTGCGCAGCCGACTCGGCAGTCGCGGCAAGGCGGCGCGGGCTCTGGCAGCGGCGCTGCGCCAGCACCTGCAACTCGATGGGATGATCAGGCGTTGATGGCGGCCACCGCTCGCATGGCGGCGGCGGCGGCTTCCTCGACATCGCCTTCGCGGCCGGCCAGAGTGAGGCGGCCAAAGGCACCGACGGCTTTGACATCAACCACGGTGATGTTGGAGCCCTTCTCGGCTTCATTGGCAGCGATCAGCACATAGCCGGCCGGTTCTGTCTCGAGGATGAACATGCTCATCCCAGCCTGGATCATCGAGCCACGACGGTTCTGACGGTTGATCAACACGGCGTGATCGGGGGTGATCGCCCGGATGATTTCGGTCCAGGTGACCTCACAGCGGCTGCGCTGGGAGATGCTGCTGCCGATCGCCTCGAGCACCACCTCACCGGAGTGGAGCACATTGCTCTGGTCGCGGTGGTACATGGCAATCGAGCCAAAGGCCCGCTCCACCACCATCTGGCCGAGGCGAACGGTGCTGGCCTTCAGGGCGATATCAGTGACGCGGTGAACGGCCATGCCTGGCGACACCTCCAGCCATAGGCAGGCGTCGCCGGGAATCGGTAGGAACCCCTGGGACACGGTGCCCATGTAGGCCGCCAACTGGGGTTGGAGGGAATCGAGAAAGACATAGGTGCGCAGCTCGATCGACTGCACATGACTGCTCTGGCCGGCGAAGCGGCGGCCCTCGCTGTCGGTGGTGATCACACAGCTGGCACCGCTGTCGTCGTCACGGCGGGGGCTGCTGATCTCGGTGCCGGTGATCACGGGCCGACCGCCAGCAAGGACGGTGCGACGCCGGGTCACGGCTTTGTCATCCGAACGGAAGGAGCGGGCGTTCGATTGCATCAGGCGACGGGCCGCTGCCTCCCCGGAGGAACGAACGGGTCTAGAACGGCTGCGCAGCAACGCATCAGCCCCAGGTCCCAGGTTGGCTGTGGATCCTACCCCGCAAGCGGCGGCCGATCCGCAGGGGTTGGGGCTGGAAGCGGCGCTGGCGACAGGGCTCTGATCAGCAGCGGCGATGGCAGGGATCAGCACAGCAGATCCCTGCCATCGCCGCCAAGGCCCCCCAGTCTGTCCAGCCGCCGTGGCGCCGTTCGCGATGGCCAGCCATGGCCGTGGAGACCAAGGAGGCTGAGCGACCGGCTTCAGATGGTCGGTTGCACGCCCTCGATCCGGTCTTCGATCTCCTGGTAGATCTCTTGAAGCTGGGCGATGTTTTGCTCGCTGGTTTCCCAGTAGCCGCGGCCATGGACCTCCAGCAGGGTCCCGACGATGCGGCGGAAGCTGTGGGGGTTGAGATCCATCAGTCGCTGGCGCATCTCGGGATCGTTGATGAAGGTGTCGTTGGCTTCCTCATAAACGAAGTTGTCGACGGCCCCGCTGGTGGCACTCCAGCCGAGCGTGAAGTTGAGGCGTTTGGCCACCTCCCGCACCCCTTCGTATCCGGAGTTGAGCATGCCCTCATACCATTTGGGGTTGAGCAGCTTGGTGCGGGAGTCGAGGCGGATCGTCTCGCCGAGGCTGCGCACCTGGGCATTGGCGGTGGTGGTGTCGGCGATGTAGCTGGCTGGCGCCTTGCCATCCGCTCTCAAGCCAGCGATCAGCTTGGTGGGGTCAGAGTCGAAGTAATGACTGACATCGGTCAGTGAGATTTCAGCCGAGTCAAGATTCTGGAAGGTTACATCAGCGGTTTTCATCGCCGCCTCAAAGACCTCACGCTGCTGATTCATCTCGCCAGGATTGTCGGCATTAAAGGCAAAGGTCTTGCGAGAAAGGTACATCTCTTGCAGCTCACCTTCCTCTTCCCATGTGCTATTTTCAACCGCAAGATTAACGTTTGAACTGTAACTGCCGCTGGCGTTCGAGAAGACGCGCGTGGCGGCATCACGCAGGGAAATGCCCTGGTCAGCGGCCTGTTCAAGGCTGTGCTTCCGTACAAAGTTTTGATCCGTTGGCTCATCGGCCTCAGCCGCCAGCTTGACCCCTTGGTCGATCAGGGCCATCTGGTTAATGAACAGATCGCGAAACACACCCGAGCAGTTCACCACCACGTCGATGCGCGGACGGCCCAACTCCTCCAGCGGAATCAGCTCCAACTTATTCACCCGGCCTAGCGAATCTGGCATCGGTCGCACGCCGATGAACCAGAGGATCTGGGCGAGGGATTCGCCATAGGTCTTGATGTTGTCGGTGCCCCAGAGAACGCAGGCGATCGTCTCGGGCCAGCTGCCTTGCTCAGCTCTCTGCCGTTCGATCAGCCGGTCCACCACGACCTTGGAGGCGGCGATCGCAGCGCGGGTGGGGATCGCTTGGGGATCGAGGGCGTGGATGTTTTTGCCACTGGGCAGTACACCCGGGTTGCGGATCGGATCACCACCGGGCCCTGGCAGTACGTACTCGCCATCGAGGGCGCGCAGCAGGCTTTGCATTTCCATGTCGGCACACACCTGCTCCAGGCAGAAGCGCAGGTAGGCGAAACTGCGATCCAGCTCCGCCACATTCACTTGCGCGAAGCCGGCGTTGCAACAAGCGGATAACCAGGGCGATGGGAAGCGGATGCCCCAACGCTCCAGCAGATCAAAGAACCAGCCGAAATTGCGCCTCAAGCTGACGCGGCCGTCGCTGCCGGTAAGCTCGCGCACCATCGCTGCCACCGCAGCTCGGCTGGTCTCGGTGATCTGGCGATTGAGCTCCACATCGGCCAAGACCCCGGCATCGTTGCCGCGATAGATGTCCTCGATCGTGCGACCGTGGCTTTCCGCCAACAAGCCGGGCAGGGAGCGCAACCCCTCCTCTTCACGCTCCAGGGCAGCGATATTGACCAGCGTGGCAATCGCTTCTTCAGCGGTGGGAGGCTTGCCGATCGTGTGCAGACCACAGGGCAACAAGCGACTTTCGATTTCCATCAGCTGGCGATAGACTGAGCCGACCACCGCATCGCGACGCTCAAGGTCAAGCTCCACCGCGTCCTGCTCAGGAAGGTCTACATCCTTGTCGAGATTGCACTGGCGCGCCGTCTCGACAATCGCGTTGACGATTTGAACCCCCCGGGAGCTCTCCCGCAACTGCTGATAGCTGCCGACCAACTCGCCAAGCTCCTTGAGACCCTTGTAGAGCCCTGCATTTTCTGCCGGCGGGGTCAGATAGCTGATCGTGGAGGCGTAGCCACGCCGTTTGGCAATTGTGGCTTCAGATGGATTGTTGGCCGCGTAGTAATAGAGATTTGGGAGGGATCCGATCAGAGAATCGGGATAGCAGGTTTCACTCATGCCCATTTGCTTGCCGGGCATGAACTCCAAGGAACCGTGGGTGCCGAAGTGCAGGACAGCATCGGCCTGCCAGACCTTTTCAAGATAGGTATAGTAGGCCGCAAAGCCATGGTGAGGGCTGGCGCTGCGGGAATAGAGCAGCCGCATCGGATCACCTTCGTAACCAAAGGTGGGTTGCACACCCACAAAAACATTGCCGAAGTGACGCCCAAAGATCAGCAGATGCGTTCCATCGCTGTTGAGGGATCCGGGCGGCTTGCCCCAGTTCTCCTCCAGCCGCTCCGAGTAAGGCGTTAGCCGTTCGTATTCCGCCACGCTCATGCGATGGGCAATCGCCAACTCTGGCGAGCCCTGCAGGGCTTCGGGATCCTTGAGCACCGCCTCCATCAGGGCCTTGGGATTGGGGGGCAGATCAACGACGCGGTACCCCTGCGCCTTCATCTCCTCCAGCACCCGGAAGATGGCGCCGAACACCTCGAGGTCGGCTGCTGTGCCGCCCTTGCCTTTGTCGGGTGGGAAGCTGCACACCGTGATCGCCAGCTTCTTGTCGGCTCGGGGCTTGAGGCGCAGCGAGGCCCAGCGGATCGCTCGCTCGGCGATCGCCTCCACCCGGTCCTGCAGGGTATGGGCCTTGCCGGTTGCATCGTCACGACCGCTGAGCACAATCGGTTCGATGGCGCCATCCAGCTCCGGAATGGCAATCTGCAGCGCCACCTGAACGGGGTGCAGACCGAGGTCGCTCTCCTCCCATTCTCGGGTGGTTTGGAACACCAGGGGCAGGGCCACCATGTAGGGCCGATTCAGCCTGGAGAGGGACTCGATCGCCCGCGGATGATCCTGACGGGCGGGTCCGCCCACCAGAGCAAAGCCCGTGAGACTGACCACGCCATCCACCAGTGGCTGATCGGGATTGAGCGGGTCGTAGAAGAATTGGTTGACAGGCTTGCTGAAATCGAGCCCACCGCAGAACACCGGGATCACCGTGGCGCCGCGATACTCCAACTCCTGAATCACGGCGACATAGTGAGCCTCATCGCCGGTAACGATGTGGCTGCGCTGCAACACCAGGCCGATCACCGGTCCACGCCGGGCTTCAGCACTGATATCGCTGCGACTCGCCGTCCAATTCAAATACTCCTTGAGATCTTCGAACATCGAGGGAGCCAGAGGATGCCAGATGCCCAGGTCTGGGAATACCACCGGGTCGGCGATGGTCAGCTCCGGGCGATCGCAATCCCCCCTGGGGAAAACATATTTGTCAGCCAACATCAACAGTAAGTTGCGGAGATTATCCGGTGTGCCGCCAAGCCAGTACTGGAAGCTCAGCATGAAGGAACGAGCATCCTGAGCCTTTTCAACCGGCAAATACTTGAGCACCGTTGGTAGGGTGTTCAAGAGCTTCAGCATGGCGTCCTGGAAGCCTGCCGATGAACCGCCCTTCTCGCGGCGCTTCTTCATGAATTGAGCAATGGCGCTCTTGCTCTGGCCAAGCTGGGCCATCGAGAACGTGCCCAATTTGTTCAGCCGCATCACCTCCGGCATCGAAGGAAACACCACTGCAGCCTTGAGACGATCACGATGGGGCGCCACCGCATCAACGACCTTCTGGGCAAGATCTTCAATGAAAATCAGCGAGGCGATGAACACATCGGCCTCGGCTACATCGGCGCAGAAATCGGCATAGTTTCCTGGCTCGCGCAACTCCTCAATCAGGTAGCCGGCAAGCTCGATCGACAGGGCACCATTGTGGGCGTTGATCTCCTCAGCTGCACTGGTCAGCGCACTTTGGTACTGCGGCTCGAGCACCACGTAGACCGCCTTTAGCACAGCGCGGCCATCGGTGCGGGCAGGGCTGACCCGGCGGTTGGCGGAGCGGACCTGCGTGAACATGCGAACGGGGGCGTTGGTTGAGCAATGTGAAGGAGCCTATACAGGCCCGCCCGCCGCCGCGTCCCAGCCGGGCGAGGCGTTACAGGGCAGTGGCCTGGAGCCACGGGCTCGAGCCCGGTCGCCAACTCCCTGCCAGCGTGGGGCTCGGCCGGCCCTCAGCGTCAGCCCATAGGCTCGGCAGCGAAGCCAACGCGGTCTGTGGCCCATGACCCCCGCCCCATCCTCGCCTCCCGCCCCGACTGGCGGCGGATCGTCGCCGATCCCCGTGGTGGTCGCCGGCGCTCTGGGACGCATGGGGGCCGAGGTGGTGAAGGCGGTGCGCCACGCCCCGGATTGCGTCCTGGTTGGCGCCATCGACACCAGCCCTGGCCATGAGGGCCAGGATGTGGGCCTGGCTCTGGGGCTGGGGGAGCTGGAGGTGGCGATCAGCGCCGATCTGGAGGGCAGCCTCTGCCAGGCCAGCCAGGCTGTGCGCCAGGCCGGTCCCGGTGGCGGCGCCGTGCTGGTGGACTTCACCCATCCCAACGTGGTGTACGAGCACAGCCGCGCCGCGATCGCCTACGGCGTGCATCCGGTGATCGGCACCACCGGCCTCAGCCCCGGCCAGCTGCAGGATCTGGCCGACTTCGCCGCCAAAGCCGGCGTCGGTGGCGCCGTCATCCCCAACTTCTCTGTCGGCATGGTGTTGCTGCAACAGGCGGCGGCGGCCGCCGCCCGCTTTTACGACTGGGCTGAACTGACCGAACTGCATCACAACCGCAAGGCCGATGCCCCCAGCGGCACCTGCATCAAGACGGCGGAAATGCTGGAGGAGCTCGGCAAGGCGTTCAACGTGTCCGAGGTGGAGGAGCACGAGAGCCTCAGCGGTTGCCGCGGCGGCCGGCGCGAGAGCGGCCTGCGCTTGCACGCGCTGCGGTTGCCGGGCCTGGTGGCCCACCAGGAGGTGATGTTCGGGGCCCCTGGCGAGACCTACACCCTGCGCCACGACACGATCGAGCGCAGCGCCTACATGCCCGGGGTGCTGCTGACCGTGCGGCGGGTGCGGCAGCTGCAGGGGCTGGTGTACGGACTGGAACGGTTGCTGTGATCCTCGAACGATGCTGATTCCGCTGCGCCCTGGAGAGCTGGTGCGGCTGGTGCCGACGGTGGCGACGGCACCGCAGTTCAACGCCTGCTTCGGTCCGTTTCGCAAGCTGCTGCAGCGGATCCTGGTGTCCGTGATCGGCGGAGTGCTGTCGCTGCTGATCAGCCAGGCGCTGTCGATGCGCAGCCAATTCGCGCCGGTGATGCTGGTGATCGGCGTGGTGTTCGGGCTGTATCTGCTCTGGGGGCCGATCCTGGAGGCCAGCCGCCGCAACGCCAGCCTGCGGCGCCATCCCGCGGCGGCCCTGTTCGAAGGAGAGGTGGTGGGGGTGCGGCGGCGCGAGGTGGTGGAGGAGCGCCGTGAGCAGGCGGATCGCAGCGGTCGGCTGGAGTTGGTGGAGAATCAGCGCACCTGGCTCTGCCTCGATCTCGCTGACGAGGATGGCTATCTGGGTCAGGTGCGCTTCCCGATGGAGAAGAAGCATCAGCTGATCCGCCGCGGCCTGACGGTGCGGGCGCTTGTGTTGAGCGAGCGTCGGGATTTCGCCCGGATCGCCGCCATCAGTGATGCCTGGCTGCCGCAGCTGCAGCTCTGGGAGGAGTACCCCTATCTGCTGCGGCCGGCCTTCGAGGAGCTCTGCCTGCGGCGTCTGCGCTGAGGCGATGGCCCGAGACCGGCCAGGGGCTTGCGACATCCCGCAACATTGCGTTACAATCCGCGTAACACTTCATCAAGGGGCCTCATGACCCAAGCCACTCCTGTCATCCGCGGCGCCAGCGTCACCACCGAAGATGGCGGACGCCTCAACGCCTTCGCCACCGAGCCGCGCATGGAGGTCGTCAGCCCCGATAACGGTTGGGGATTCCACGATCGCGCCGAAAAGCTCAACGGCCGCATGGCGATGCTCGGCTTCATCGCCCTGCTCGCCACCGAGTTCGCCCTGGGTGGCGAGGCCTTCACCCGCGGACTGCTCGGCATCGGCTGATCGCCGTCGGCAGCCCCGCCCGCCAGACTTTTCGCCGCAGCCCACGGGCTGCGGTTTTTTTTATCGGCCAACACCTGATCGGCCAACACCAGACCGGCTCGATGCGCCCACCTTTGCATGCCCTGGTCCTGGGGGCCGGTCCCACCGGCTCTCTGCTCGCCTTGGCTCTGGCCTCCGCGGGCTGGCGCGTCACGCTCCAGGACCCCCTGTCGCCCCAGCAGTTGCTCCATCGGCAACGGGCCTACGCCTTCAACCAGTCGACGCGCCGCCTGCTGCAGCGCCTTGACCTGTGGGAGGCCCTCGAGCCCCTGCTCGTTCCCTTCTCCAGCCTCTGGCTGCAGGACTGCGGCACGGGGCAAGCCCTGGGCTTTGGGCCGGCGGATCTCCCCGGCCGTCGGCCGGAGGAGCCCGGGGCCGCGATCGGCTGGATCGCCCAGCACGGCCCGCTGCTGGCCCAGTTGCAGGAGCGCTTGAGCCGCTCCGCCTCCATCGCGCTGGAGCTCGGGACGCCCTTGCCATCCCAGCGACCGACCGACCCCCCCCACGATCTGGTGCTCGCCGCCGATGGCCCCGACTCGCCCCGTCGGCGCCAGCTGGGCATCGGCGGCTGGCGGCACCGTTACCGCCAGGCCTGCCTCACCGCCCAAGTCCGTCTCAGCGGTTGCCCCGACAACTGCGCCATGGAGCTGTTGCGGCCGGAGGGTCCATTCGCTGTGTTGCCCCTGGGCGCTGGGGCCTTTCAACTGGTCTGGAGCGCCCCGGCCGGTCGCTGCCAGCGGCTGGAACAATTGTCGCCAGCGGCCTTTCTCGATCAGCTCGCCGCGGTGCTGCCGGGCCAGCTCCAACCCGAGGCGCTGCTGGACCGTCCCCGGACCTTTCCGGTCACCCTGCAGCTGGCTCGCCGCCTGCATCGCGACCGCACCCTGCTGGTGGGCGAGAGCGCCCACCGCTGTCATCCGGTCGGCGGCCAGGGGCTCAACCTCTGCTGGCGCGACATCGAGGCGCTGCTGCCGCTGGCGCAGCGGGCCGCTGCCGGGCGGCTCGATCCCCGTCGCATCGGTGCGGCCTATGGGCGGCGGCGCTGGCCCGATCTGCTGCTGACCCTGCTGCTCACAGATCTGTTGGTGCGGCTGTTCTCCAACCGCTCCCGGCCGCTGCTCCCGGCTCGCCAGCTCGGCCTGATATTGCTGCGCCGCTGGGCTTGGCTGCGGCGTTTCACCCTGGCGCTGATGTGCTGGGGCCCTTGCGCAGGGCTGCCTTCCTGAACAGGATGGCCGCATGGTGATCAGCAGCTCCCCCCAGCCCCAACCCTCCGAGGCGCTGATGCGTTATTTGCGCCATCACCTCAACCTGAGCGAGAACGCCATCACCTTGGGTCTGCGGCAATCGCATCTCGAGCAAGCGCCGCTTCCCGTCGTCCTGTGGCGCTTCGGGCTGATCAGCCTCGAGCAGTTTGATCAGGTGCTGAGCTGGCAGGACCGGCAGCTCTGAACGTTGATGGCCGCTCTCGCCCCCTTGCGGAACCGACGCCACCAACCGCTGCAACGCGCAGCGGTTGGTGGCAAGCGGCGGCGCCAACCCGATCCTTGCCGGGCCCGACGCCTTGACCTTGGACCTCAGTGGTAGGTGATCAAGGCATGGATCGCGCTGCTCTGGGGCAGGCGGCTGCGCCCGTCCAGCCCCGCCAGTTCCACCACGAAGCTGAAGCCGCACACCTGCCCACCGGCCTTCTCCACGAGCGCCGCAGTGGCCGCGGCGGTGCCGCCGGTGGCGAGCAGGTCATCCACCACGAGCACCCGCGGCCCATCGGCAAGGGCATCCGCCGGAATCTCCAGACGGTCTTGGCCGTACTCCAGGGCGTAGTCGACACCGATGACGGCGCCGGGCAGCTTGCCGGGCTTGCGCACCGGCACAAAGCCGAGCCCCACCTGGGTGGCCAGGGCCATGCCGACGATGAATCCTCGCGATTCGATGCCGACGATCATGTCGGGTTCGATCTGCTCACACACGTCCGCCAGGCGTCGCATGGCCTCGGCCCAGCCTTCGGGGTCGCGCATCAGCGGCGACAGATCGCGAAACAGGATGCCGGGCTTGGGGAAATCCGGCACCTCCCGCACCCAACGACGCAGATCGATCGAGGCCGGGGAGGTCATGGCGAGGCCGGGCTTGGGAGGGGGGACAATGCGCCGGGCGTGACGCAAGGCGCTCAGCGCTGGCATCATCGCAGCCATGATCCTGCCCATGTCCTCCCACTCCAGCGCGGCGGCGGTCGATACTCCCGCCATGACCAGCCGCCCCGGCCCCCCGCCGTCCGCCGCCCCGAGCGCCCGCCGTCCCCTATCCCGCCGTGGCCTCGAACGGCTGGACCTGATGCTGTTGTGCATGGAGGCCCTGGATCACAACGGTGGCGAAGCCCTGGTGTGGATGAGCGACAAGCTCGGCTATTCGGAGCGTTTTCCGAATCGGGTTGAGCTCTGGAAGCGCCGCTGTCACAACCCGCTGCGGCGCACCTGCCGCCGCGGTGATCTCCCGGTCGAGGACAGCGATGCCCTGATCCACATCCTCTGCCACCTGGCCGAGCGCCTTTATCCTCTGCTGCGATCGCTGCTCTGCAGCAGTGATCCCCCCGATTTGATCGAGCTGCGATGGAGGCTGTTCCGCCTGCGCCTGGCCGAACTGTTGCGGGAGCGCATGAACCCCCGCCGCAGTGGCGTGCAGGCCTTGCTCGACGAGCACACCGGCGCCACCACCGTGCGTCAGCTGGTGCAGGCGCTCACCCTGGCAGCCGGCGAGGGGGGGGTTGAGCGCCTGCGAGCCAGCCTGTTTGATGCGGTGGCGTGAGTGGGATGCTGATCCAAAATTCCGGCATGAAACAAACCCTGCAATACGACCAGACCAGTTGTCGGCTCCAGGTCGAGGGCCTGCCCGACGTGTCCAGGGGGCTGTCGAGCGGATCGATCGGCATCATCACCGGCTGGCGTCTGCAATGGCTCGGTCGCCCGGACGTGGAGGGACAACGCGAACATCTGCAGGCCCTGCTTGAGGTGGTGCTGCCCTACGCGCGTTATCGCATCAGTGGCGTACCCCGCAGCTTCGGCCACCCCGCATCACCTGTGCAGTTGCATCCTGCCGAGGGCGAGCGGCATCGCCTGGTTTTGCACAGCAGCCAAGCCGATACGCCAGCGCTGGAACAATGGCTCGATGATGCCGAGCTGGCGGATCTGGTTCAGGTGCTGGATCGGCTGCGATGCGATCCCCGTCTGCAGCTCGAGGCGGAGATTCCCGCGGCCGAACCGCTCCGGGCGCGCGAACTGATCGACCGCATTCCGCTGCGTCGTCGCCTGACGGCACCGCTGGGGGGCCTGGCGGCGCTGATCCTGGCCGCTGGTCTCGGCAGCCTCTGGCCGCCGCCGCCGCGACCGCTCAACCCATCTGCAGCCAGGGCCGCCAGCCAGGAACGCAATGGCCCCACCGGGGCGGCTCAGGAACGCGGCAGCGCCAACCCTGGCGCTGGGTCTGCCACCACGCCATCGGCAGTCCCTCCCAGCTCGGCCCCGGGCGGCACTCGCTGATGCCGAATCGGCAGGCCTGCCTCTGGCAGGGTCCACACAGCGTTGACGCGCTGGGTAACCTTGCCAGCGGTGATCCGGACGCTGCGTCGATGTCTCTTACCTGGTCCGAGCTGCGTCGCCGCGTGGCCCGTCTCGGAGCCGCCTTGGATGTGGTCGTGCGCAGCGACCCGGAAGTCTGTGGCCTCAGCGGCAAGGGCTTCCATCTCACGCTCCACCATGGTGGCCAAGGAGACTGCACCGTCCAGGATCTTTCGCTGATCGAATGTCCCAACGAGCTGGTGCTGGTGGAATTTGAGCGCTGGATGCGGGGCGCCGGTTACAACCTGACCCCGTGAGCGGCTCCACCATGCGCACCAGTCACCAGGCGCTGAAGCTGCCTCGCTCGGTCCGAGCCGCCTCCCTGGAGCGTGAATCGCGGCGGCGGCGCCGCCCGCGCCCCATCAAAAGTCGGCTGGTGCAAGGCTGCATCGGCCTGCTGCTCGTGTTGACCGCGGTGGGCATCCTCTACGGCCTGATGCAACTGCCGCGCTGGCTGGATACCCTCCTCCTGGTCAGCACAGCGATCGCCAATCTGATCGCTGGCCTGAGTCGCCTCGGCCTGGGGTTGCTGCAAATGGTCGGCGTTTTTGGGGTGCTGGGTTTGGCGGTGCTTTCGCTGCTCTTGCTGGTGGGTGGGGTGGTTCGTGTCGTCCAAGCGATGACCGCAGGCCAGGTTCGCCATCGCGGCTGACTGCAGCGGCGCCGCAAGGCTGCTGTGGCGATCTCACCCAATTGCGACGCAATCCTCCCGTCCCTCCCTAGGGCTGCGGGTTGCTGGGATTCAGCCGTGCAGGCGGCTGGCCCATAGTCCTGCCAGCTGCCAGGAGGACCAGAGGAACGCCAGCAGGATCAGCCAGTTCAGCCAGGCAGGCCTGCGAGGGGTGGGATTGCTCATCCAGCCAAGGTTGCACCCCAGCATCGTCGCAGGTCATCGCGCCTGGCGAACACAGACCATCACCGAACCATGGGCGAGGTCAACACGGCGTGTTGATGCGGGCTTGAATGGAGAATCCCAACCACCTCCCACGACAAACCTTGCCCGCCTGGCTGCTGATCCTGATTCTGATGGAGGTGGTGATCGTGGCGATCAACCCCTCCCCGAAGGATTATTGGTGGTACCGAGGACTGAGACGCCCAGCGTGGCTGCGGTTCTTCCTCTGGATCCCGCTGATCTGGCTGGTGATCTCCGCATGCATCTACTTCTCCGCCTTGATCGCATGGGAAACCAGCAACAACAGCTGGCTGCTGATGCTGATTTACTTGGCACTGCTAGCCGTGCTGGAGAGCCATACCTGGTTGCTCTGTCGGTACCGCAATCTGCGCCTGGGTGCCGCAGTCTTGCTGATCGGTTGGTTCTATACTTTGATTTTAGCGATTTCGCTTTTGCTGAATGAGAGCACGAGGCTGCCATCGTTGCTGTTGCTACCCCTCTTGATCTGGGCGCCCATTGAGGCCTATGCCCTGGAAGACATGCGTCGCGTCAACCTCTGATCACAGCCCATGGCCACCCTGATTGAGGCACTGCTTCAGCCGACTGCCTACGACCATCCGGTAGGAAGCATTGATCTAATCGAAACCCATATTTCCTGGATTTTGCTGACGGGTGATTACGCTTACAAGTTGCGCAAGCCGGTCAACCTTGGCTTCGTTGACTTTAGTACACCAGAACGCCGCCATTGGTTCAGCCTCGAGGAGCTGCGCCTCAACCGCCGACTCGCTCCTGATCTCTACCTCGACGTCCGATCCATCCATGGGCCTGTGCAGAGCGCCCATCTTGGTGGCACAGGTCCCGTGATTGATACAGTGGTAAAAATGCGTCAATTCCATCAGACTCAGCTTCTACCAGCGGTGCTCGAACGCGATGAGCTCACATCGTCCCAGTTTGAGCATTTGGCCGGGGATCTGGCTCGCTTCCACAGCGAGGCCGCCATCGCCGCGCCGGAGTCCGGCTTCGGTTCAGCGTTGGCGGTCACCGCCCCCGCCCTGGCCAATCTGGAGGTGCTGGCGCAGCACGCTCCAGAACGGCTGGAACGGCCTGCCCTGGAGACCTGGACCCGATCGGAGGCGCTGCGGCTGGCCGACCACTTCCAACAACGGCTGTTGCAGGGAGCGGTGCGCGAGGGCCACGGCGATCTGCACTTGGGCAACATGTTCCTCAGCGAAGGGCGGATCCGTGTCTTCGACTGTCTGGAGTTTTCGCCAGCCCTGCGCTGGATCGATGTGATCAGCGACGTCGCCTTTCTGGCGATGGATTTGCGCCAGCGGGGGCGCAGCGATCTGGCCGGTGTACTGCTGGATCATTGGTTGCAGGACACCGGCGACTACACCGGCCTGGGCGCTTGGCGCTGGTATGGCGTCTACCGGGCGCTGGTCAGGGCCAAGGTGGCCGCCCTGCGCCTCAGCCAAACCAGCGCCGCAGCGGTGGTGGCCAATAGCAGCCGGGAGCTGCACCGTTACCTCGAGGAGGCCTCCGACTGGGCTGCGGCGCCCCCTGGCCAGCTGGTGCTCTGCCACGGCGTGTCGGGCAGCGGCAAATCCCATCTAGCGAAGCAGCTCTGCCGACAGCTCGGCTGGATCCGGTTGTGTTCGGACATCGAGCGGCGCCGCCTGTTTGGCCGCTGGACAGGCCTGGCGGCTTGCGCCCCCCTGAGTGGCGATCCCTACAGACCGGAGGTCCATGAGCTGCTGTTCGGCGAGCTGCTGCCCAGGGCGGCGGAACTGGCGCTGCGTGCCGGGCAGAGCCTGATCGTGGATGCGACCTTTCTACGCCGTCGAGACCGTCAGTGCTTCCAGCAGTTGGCCGAGCGCTGCAGCGCTCGCTTCCACATCCTCGATTGCCGGATCAGGTTTGATCTGGCAGCAGCGCGCATTCGACGTCGGCAAGAGCAGGGGTTGGACCCCTCCGAGGCCACCATCGATGTGCTGCAAGCCCAGTGGCATCAGCGGGATCCACTCGACCCCGCCGATCTGGAGCACACGCTGCCGCTGGATTGCAACACGGACCTGACGCGGGAGCGTTGGCAGTGGCTGCTGACAACCCTTGGCGCCAAGTCCGCAACTTGAATCAGAACCATTCCGGCACGGCAGATTCGGCGGTGTTGACGCGGGCTTCGGGGGTGGTGCGTTGGAACTCGAGGGTGATGTTGCGCTTCTGCTCGCCATCGGCAGCCACGGCTTCGATCGCGTAGACCTGATGGCCGTCCCGGAAGGGCACCTGGATGCGGAAGGTGCCATCGGCAGAGAGGGGCACCACTTCTCCTCCGATGCTCAGCCGAGCCGAAGGATCGGTGGCTCCGTAAACGATCAACTCGGCATCGGCGACCAACCAGAAGGAGCGATTGCGGGCCATCAGGCCAGCACCGGATTCGCTGCGACCGGAAGCCCAGCCAGCGCCCGACTCCCAGATGCCGGACGCAGCGCCCGCCGCGGCCTCCTCGTCAAACTCGTGGAAGGCTTCCGAACCCCGGCCGAGTCGGCGCCAGCGAGAGGTGGCCGTTTGATAGAGGCGCTCGTGCAGGTCCGCTGCGACGCTCGGCTGCGGCTCGGCGGGTGCTGCACTGGGGACGGCGTCGAGGCAGAAGGGCACGAATTGATCGGCCACATGCTCCGAGGGTTGCAGGGCCGGTACCCGTGCCACCGAGGAGAAAGCCAGGGAGTACCAGCCAGCTGATGCGGTGCGGAAACCCAGTTCGACGCGGTAATCGCGATCGGATAGGGGCACTGGGATGTACCACTCGCTGGCATGGGCGTCCACCACCACCTCTTGAAGGGCATGGGGATGGGAAGAGCCACCAGGCAGGCCTGTCACATCGGCGACACGCAACACCAGGTCCGTGGCGCCAGCAGCGGTGGCATCCTCGCGGTCAGCGGCAGCAATCTCCCAAAACACATAGGCCCACTGCGGATCGCGGGGCAGGAACACGACTTTGGTCTCCGCTTCGGAGCGGGGAGCGGGGCTCAGCTCGGCTTCGAGGGCCCGCAAGCTTTCAGGGGTTTGGGGCGCACGGGCGATCGCCTCGGTGAGGGCTTCGCGACTCTCGGAATTGGAGCGGCTGATTCCCAGCAGACGCGCGAACTCGCGCAGCTGACGCATGCTCAGCGAAGCAAGGTTGGCTACGGGGTTGCTGTTCGTCATCTGGCTGTCAAGAAAATCAACACAACGCCATCGTCTGCGAAAGAAGCCCTTTGGGATCGCGCCTGTCAGCAGATCGGAACAGCCCCAAATCGCGTTCAGAGACTCCAGGGGGAACCGGTCTGCCAGGCCGGCGCGCGTTGCACCCGCCCGGACCGCTGATCCAAGCCCGCCAGAACCGCCGAGACCAGCACCAGCCCCAGCAGCGCCAAGCCGAGCCGCTGACGACCGCTCAGCGCCAGCTTCGAGGAACGTCGACGCCCGCCGGCACGGGAACCAGCACCGCCTCCGAGCGGCTGGCCACAGCGGGCGCAGACCATCCGGCCGGCCAATGCCCGGTCGGAACGCACCGCCCAGCTGCCGCAATGGGGACAGGCCATCACCGCCGCTCGTCGTCGTCGGCGCCATGTTGATCGATCGCGCGCCACAACGCCGCCCAGGCGGCCATCCAGCCCCTCGCCAGCCAAGGGGGTTGCGGGCGGCACACCAGCCGCGCTGCGCTCCCCCGGGCGGGGACACTGAAGCGACTGGAATGCGGCCCGTGCCCCTGCTGTCCTCCCTTGGCAACCAGCTCCGGCAGCTGCAGCGGCTCGCCCAGCCCTATTTCCTTCCCCTGGAGTTGGGGGGCTGGCCCTTCGGTCTGCTGATGCTGGCGCTGTTGGCCGTCAGCAGCGGCGTTGCCCTGCTGCTGGTGACCGCGCTGGTGAAGGGACTCCTGCTGGCCTGGCCCGCCGCCGCCGCTCCGTTCCTGCAGGCCAGCAGCCAGCGCCTCGATGCCCTCTGGGGTCGGCCGCTGCTGCCGCCCCTGCTGCTGGCGGCCCTAGGGCTGCCGGGCTTGGTGATCTGCACCTTACAGCCGGCGATCCGCCCCTACCGGACGGCGATCGGCTTGGCGGCCACCCTGCTGGCGCTGGGCCTGCTGGTGGGACTGCTGCCGGTCGGGCTGTTGCCCTCTGAGCTCGGCCTGGCCCCCTTGCAACGGCTGGCGCGTTCCTTCTGGCTGCGGCCGACCAGCGCCGCCGGGCCGGTGCTGCTGCTGCTGCTGATCTGGGGGAGCCTCTGTTTCTGGGCCTGGCGCCGGCAGCTGCGCCAGGGCCGCTGGCTGCCCTGGTTGCTCTTGGGGCTGGTGCTGGTGCTCATCCTGAGCATCAACGCCATCAACGTCGGCATTAGTTACATTGCTCGTGATGTGGATAATGCCCTGGTTGGCTTCCATCAACCACAGTTTTGGACCAGCGTTCTGGTTTACGCCGGCTGCCTGATTCTAGCCCTACCCATTCGTGGCGCCCAGGGCTATCTGGTGCCCCGCTTCGGCAACCTCTGGCGCCGCTGGCTCAGCGACCAGCTGTTGCATCACTATCTGAAGGATCGCGCCTATTACCGGCTGAGCTCGGCCACCAAGGCGGCAACAGCGATCGACAACCCTGACCAACGCATCAGCGAGGATGCCGTCAGCTTCACCAGCTTCAGCCTCACAATTGTGGTGGACTTAAGCACAGCGGTATTGACATTCTTCAGCTTCATCGCGGTGCTCTGGTCAATCAGTGCCGATCTGGCGTTGTGGCTGTTGTTCTATGGGGCATTCGGCACCATCTTGGTGTTGATCGCGAGCCGCCGCCTGGTGGTCTTGAATGGACAGCAGCTGCGACTCGATGCTGATTTTCGCTATGCCCTTTTGCATCTTCGCAACCATGCTGAAGCTATTGCATTCTACCGCGGTGAAGACCGTGAATACCAGCAGGCCATGGGGCGGTTTGGGCTGGCAATTCACAACCAGAACCGGCTCATCTTTTGGGAAGCTCTATTGAACTTCATTCAAACCTCCTATAATTATTTTTCCGATTTTCTGCCCTGGTTTGTGCTGGCCCCACTGTATTTCGCCAGGCGGGTGGATTTCGGCGTGATCGGTCAGGCGAGCATCGCCTTCAGCCAGGTGCTGAGTTCGATCAGTTACATCGTTGACAACATGGACCGGCTGGCAGCCTTCGCGGCCTCGATCCAACGCCTCGAGACCTTTCAGCGCAGCCTGTCCGGCTCGGCCGCCCCCTGCAGCAGCGGTTCGACCGCCACCGCGACCACCCTCCCCCTGGCTGCTCTTGCCCGCCATGCCCCTGGCGGCACAGCCTCGGCGGACACGGCAACGGCTGGTGCCGCCGCCGACGGCATCCTGCTGCGCCATGTCGATCTGGTGCCGCCGGGCAGCGCCAGGGCC
>CAYOCW010000023.1:0-1970 GCA_964402615.1 uncultured Cyanobium sp.
ACCACACCGGCGGAGGCTGCGGCGGAGACGCCGAAGGCCTCTTCGATCTGCTTGACAAGCTCAGAGGCTTCCAGCAGCGAGAGGGTCTTCAGTTGTTCGAGGATGCTGTCAGTGGTAGCGGACATGGTTGGGAATGGAGCAACAGATCAGGAAATGAGACGGCCAGTTGCAGCTGTGCCTCGGGAGGAGCGGGGCGGAGAGAGACCCTCCGCAACGCCGTTCAGCTCTGGTCGGATTCGGCGTGCTGGCGCAGGGCCCGGGCGAGACCGGCGGGAACTTCGTTGATGCCGACCGCCAGCTTGGTGGCCACGCCGTTGATCGCACCGGCGATCTGGGCCATGAGCACCTCTTTGGACGGCAAATCCCCGATCGCCTTGATGTCGTTCTGGGACAGGAGCCTGCCTTCGAAAAGGCCTCCTTTCAGCTCCGACTTCTTGGAGTCCTTCTGGAAGGACTGCACCGCCTTGACGGCACCACCAACGTCGCCCTGAACGAGGACGAAGGCATTGGTGCCGGTCAACAGGGATTCGAGTTCCGACCAGGCCGGTTTGCCCTCGATGGCCCGTCGCATCAGGGTGTTCTTGGTCACCTTGCAGATGCCATTGGCAGCCCGCAGGCGACTGCGCAGGTCGGACAGCTCCTTGATGCTCAGACCTTGGTAATCGAGAACCAGAGCCAGTTCGGCGTTGTCGAGGAGCTGGCTGAGCTCGGCGACGATCTGCTGCTTGCTCTCCAGGGTGCGGCCCATGGGTTTGTGGAACGAATCGGGGGGAACAAGCCGGGAACGCGGCCGGAGAAGACCCCGGTACCGCTTCGGCATGGGCCGAGGACGGAATGAGGGGTCGAGGCCGCTGCTCGCTCCACTCCGATGGGCACCAAGGGCGCCGGAGAGCGGAAAGAATCGCGTTCACCTCGGCAGGGCTTATGGCCGCGGCATCCATGGCGCAAGGCTGGATGACGGGCGCACCTGCTGTCTCGGGTCGGGCGCGTGCCCTTCCCTGGCCGAAGCCAGGGCCATCAACCTACACCTTCAACGCACCGGCCGCGGCCGTTCGGGGCGGGGCACGGCACGACCGAGTTGGCTGCCGAGGCGGCTGCGCAGCAGCTCCTGCCAGCGGCTGTAGCCAGCCGAGCTGAGATGCAAACCATCGAGGCTGTAGGCCGGCCGCAAACCCGCAGCATCGGAGAGCACAGCATCGACATCGACAAAGTCTGGCGCGGCCACATCGGCGCGCAGCAGGCGGTTGAGCTGCCGCACTCGCTCCACCATGGCCACCCCGCAATGGCGGGCCTCACAGGCCAGGGTGGATTGCTGAATCACCCGCACGCGGCCCTGATCCGCCAGCAGTTGGCGGATCAGGGCGATGCGCTGTGCCACCGCCTCGACGCGGGCACCGCGCAGCAGGTCGTTGATGCCCACCATCACCAACACGAGATCGGGCCGGTCGGCGCGCACCGTGCCCAGCCTGGCCAACAGATCGAACGTGGTGTCGCCGGCGCGCCCGGCATTGGTGATGGCAGCATCCGGAAAGCTCCGCTGCCAATCGCCGGCGGCGGTGATCGAGTCGCCCAGGAACACGACCCGCAGCGGTCGCCGCCTCGCTGCCATGGTGCCGCCGCCTCCGTCCGCGACTGGCGGGGGCGGCAAGGCCGCCGCGCTGGCGGGGTCGGTCAGCAGCGCCAGCAGCGCCGCCCGACAGGCGAGGCTGGCCCAGCCGAACCAGCGGCCTTGCCCACGGCACAACAGCCGCGAAGACGCCGTGCTCACCCGCGGCCCCTCGGCTCAGGCCTCCTGCTTGAGGTCCTGCAGGGCCGAAACATCGACCTGTACCGAGGGGCCCATGGTGGAGGTCACGTAGAGGGAGCGCCAGTAGCGCCCCTTGGCGCCGCTGGGCTTGTTGCGGTCGATCGTCTCCTGCAACGCCTTGAGGTTGTCGAGCAGTTTGGCGGCCTCGAAGCTGGCCTTGCCG
>CAYOCW010000023.1:1980-20031 GCA_964402615.1 uncultured Cyanobium sp.
GAAGCGCACGTGCACAATGCCGCTGCGGTCCGCTCGAAACTCGAGCTTGCCGGCCTTGAACTCCCGGATCGCCCCCACCAGGTCGGTGGTGACGGTGCCGGCCTTGGGATTGGGCATCAGGCCGCGGGGGCCGAGCACGCGGCCCAGCTTTGCCACCTTCGGCATCATGTCCGGCGTGGCGATCAGCAGGTCGAAATCCATGGCCCCGCCGGCGATCTGATCCACCAGCTCATCATCGCCGGCCTGATCGGCACCGGCGGCCTTGGCCTCCGCCACCTTCTCGCCCCGGGCGATCACGGCGATGCGCACGGTCTGGCCGGTGCCGTGGGGCAACGCCACCGTGGTGCGCAGCTGCTGATCGGTGTATTTGGGATCGATGCCAAGGCGGGCATGGGCCTCAAGCGTTTCATCAAAGCGGGCGTTGGCGTTGGCCTTGACCCGTTCGATCGCCTCGAGGGGCAGGTAGGCCCGATCCTCGATCGTGGCGTGAAGGGCGGTGAGACGTTTGGAGATGCGGGGCATGGCGGAAAGGGGTGCAGGCGACCGGAGCGGTCTCCCCCATGGGGTGAAAGGGTGATGGTCGATGCAGCGCATGGCCCCGGAAGCGGGGCTTGATGACGCTGGGCTGGTGGCCGTTCCGGCCGGGGCCTGAGGCGGAGCGCGGTGGCCGATGGGCTCACAGCGCCATGATCGCAAGCCGCCTGGAGGCGGTGGTCGATCGGTGGATCGGAGCGACGACGCCCGGGGCCCGGTGCTCAATCGCGGATGGCCACGCCCATGTTGCGGGCGGTGCCGGCGATGATCCGCATCGCCGAATCGACGCTGTCGCAGTTGAGATCGGGAAGTTTGGTTTTGGCGATCTCTTCGAGCTGGCTGCGGCTGATGGCACCCACCGCCCCCTTGGCGGAGGTGGCGGCGCCTTTCTCGATGCCGGCCGCTTTGGAGATCAGCACCGAGGCGGGCGGCGTCTTGGTGATGAACGTGAAGCTGCGGTCTTCAAAGACCGAGATCTCCACCGGGATCACATAACCGGCCTTGTCTTGGGTGCGGGCGTTGTACTCCTTACAGAACGCCATGATGTTCACGCCGTGCTGGCCGAGGGCCGGACCCACCGGCGGCGCTGGATTGGCTTTGCCGGCCTGCAGGGCCAGCTTGATCACGGCGACTACTTTCTTGGCCATCGTCAGGGCGGAGGGGAGGGCTCCCACACGGGAAGGGAAGGCAGCCTCGGCAAGGCGCCAGGGGCGAGGGCGCCGAAGGAATTCCCTGGGGAACCACAGACCGTACACCCGAGCGCAACCGTGGGCCGGCCGGCCGAGCTGCGGCCAGGGCTCCCAGGGGCGACGGGCCGTGCCGCTCGGCCGCGGGCGGCGCGGCGCAGCTGGCCGATCCCGCAGGGACCGCTCCGGGCCAGCCCGGGATGCGCGGCGATGCCCGCAGCGGCGTTGGGCGCGAGCGCCGCCCTGGCTACGGTTGCCCGGCGCCCCATCCGAAACCCGCCCTTGGCCGATGCCCCGATCCATCAGCTGCGGCGCTGGATCAAGCATCCGCGGCAGCGGCTGGCAGCCCTGGCGAGCTGGCTCTGGCGGCCCGACACGATCCTGGCCGTGCTGGTTGTTGCCCTGGTGCTGCTGCCCGTCGTGATGTTCACGGCCCTCTCGGGGGCCCGCGTGGCCGAGATGGAACTCCAGGCCCGCGAGCTCTCCACCCTGGCCAGCGGCATCCGCGCTTACTACACCGACAATGTGATCGCTCGCCTGCAGGCGGCGCAGGGCAAGGCTGTGTTGACAGAAAACTACCGCCAAGTGCATGGCGGCATCCCGATTCCAGCCACCTTGTCGATCGAACTGGGGGCTATTTTCGATAACGCCCACAGCGACGGCCGGGTGTCCTATCAGTTTCGCTCGGAGTATCCGTTTGCCAAACGGGAGAGCCAACCGCTGGATGATTTCGAGCGAGCAGCTCTGGATGCCTTTCGACGCGATCCACAGCGCAAGAGCTATGCCAAGCTTATCGGACAAGGTTGGGGACCCTCGGCCTATCGCCTAGCTACGCCCGTGTTGATGCGCCAGGCTTGCGTGAGTTGTCACAATAGCCATCCCGACTCCCCTAAGCATGATTGGGAGGTTGGCGATGTACGTGGCATTCAAGAGGTCAGTGTGCGCAACATACAAGTGGATGACGTCGGCAATCTTGGGCCGTTGTTGGGCTACATCGGGGGGCTGGGCGTGATCTCGGTGGCAGCGACGGGCACCTTCCTGCGCCAGACCCGCAAGCTGCGACATCTGAATCGGCGGCTCCAGGAGGCCAGCCAGCGCGAAACGAGTTTAAGTTCACGGCTGTCTCAACAACTCCAGGAGCTCACCATCTTCGGCAGCGTGGTTGATCATTCGATCATCAGCATTGCGATCGCCGACATGCAACAGCCCGACCATCCCCTGATTTACGTGAATCGGGCGTTCACGAAGCTAACCGGATATGGCGGTGATCTCGCGATTGGATATAACTGCCGTTTTCTGCAGGGACCGGACACAGATCCTGGCGAGCTCAAGCGAATTCGCGATGCTATAAATGGCGGCATGACCTATGCTGGCGAGCTCATCAATTATCGCAAGGATGGCAGTCGCTTCTGGAATCGCCTCAGCCTCTATCCCGTGGGTGGAGAAATAGGCGCTCCCCACTATTTTGTCGCCAATCAGGTGGATGTCACCAGCCTTAAGCAGCAAGCCGGCGTACCGCTGGAGCAGCTGCGCGCCCTCGACGCCGATCTAACAGCGGCCCAACAAGCCCTGGAGGAAGCCAGTCGCTTCGGGGCTGCCCTGGATAGCCACCGCCTGGAGGGACTGGGCCAATCTGTAGCAGCTGAGGCGCTGCAGCGCTCCGAGGCGCAATCCCAGGCGGAACTCAAAACCCTGCTGGAGCGCATCGCCGCGGCTCTGCGCGAACACCTTCAGAGACCATGAAGACGCAGCCGCCATGGCCAGGCGCTTCCGGTCATCGTCTCACCGATGTCCTGCTGCGGTTCTGGGGGGCCAGCAGCCTGTTGATCGCGAGTGCTCTGGTGATGCTCAACCTTGCCCAGCAGCAGCGGGATCAGATCCGAGATGCCGATCAGCTGGTGGCCCTGGTCCAGTCCAGCCTGTTGATCGCTTTGCCCCAGCCCAGAATGGATGAATTGCTGAACAATACCCTCAACACCCTCAATTGGAGCCAACAGGATGGTCTCAATGTGATTCTACTTCTGGATCGAAAGGGCAGAATCATGTACACCAATCGCCCCGCAGTCTGGCAACTACACATTGATGATCCGCTGCTCAGTCTACCCGGCACAGAAGATCAGGATGTCCAGCGGGTGGTGCGTTGCTTCCGGGAAAAGCAGTCCGATTGCCTCGCGATCCGCAGCCGCGACAGCGGCTTCCACCCCAGTAGCTGGAGTGTCATCCGCCCGGTGGAGGTGCCGATGCAACCCCAGAAGAACCTGCCTCGGCAACGGCTTCTGGCGATGATCAACTACGACACGGGAGGAGTCTTGGTCAGCCTGAGCAGGGATCTTGGCGTGATTCTGCCTTTGGCGGCTGTGCTGGCCGGGCTGCTCTGCCTGGTGCTTTGGTCGACCACGCTGGGCCCGTTGTTGCCACGACTGCGGGACGAAGCCCAGACCGATGGCCTAACCCAACTGATGAACCGCTCACGGTTCATGGAGCTGGCCAAGGAGCTGTTGGCGGAGGCTGAGCAGTCCGGAGCAGAGATGGTATTCACGATCTTGGATCTCGACCATTTCAAACGCATCAACGACACCTACGGACATGTGTGCGGCGATGCTGCTCTAGCCCATGTTGGTGAGCTGCTTGCCGTCGTCAGCCGTCCAGAGGATCTGCTCTGCCGTTTCGGTGGCGAGGAGTTCGCCCTGCTCCTCAGAGGCTCACGCGATACCGGCGCTAAGCACCTGGAACGCCTGAGGCTCCAGTTGGAGATGACCCGGCTCAAGCATGGTGGCCACCAGATCCAGCTGCGGGCAAGCTTCGGGGCGGCCGCCAGCAGCGCCTGCGGTTACAATCTCGATTATCTCTACAGCTGCGCCGATCAGGCCCTGTATGCTGTCAAGCAGTCGGGTCGCAATCGAGTAGGCTGGGGTAATGGAGAACGCTTGAACCGCCTGGCTCGCTGATCGCATGCAACCGCCGGAGTTGCCAGAGGACGAACCCGCTCGCCTGGCGGAACTGTACGGTTTTGGCGTTCTCAATAACGCAGAGCAGCCGGGTTTTGTCGACATCTGTGAATTATCCCGCGAATTGGCGGGGACAGAAATAGCGATTATCACACTTGTGGATGCGGATCGCCAATGGTTCAAGAGTTGCGTGGGACTGACATCAGGAATACGTGAAACACCGCGGCAAATTTCATTTTGCGGCCACACGATCCTTCAACGGGAGCCCCTCATCGTCGTTGATACCCTTGAGGATCAGCGCTTTGCCGATAATCCGCTCGTCAGTGGTGAGCCAGGACTGCGCTTCTATGCCGGTTTCCCGCTGATCACAGCCAAGGGGTATGCCCTGGGCAGTCTGTGCGTCTGTAGCCGAAAACCCCATCAGCTGACGACACAACAGATCAGCTGCCTACAGCGTCTGGCTTCGCTGACAATGCAGCATCTTCAGCTCCTGCGTCAGCGCACACAAGACCAGATCCCAACTGACGTGGCCCATACGCGCCTGACGCCAGCAGCACGCCAGGGCCTCCGCTCGCTGGAGCAACTCATCGGTCGAGATCAGATGATGCAGACCCTGGAGTTGTTGTTTGCAATCGAAGTTGACTGCCGCTTTTCGCTGCTGCGCTGTTGCTTCTGCGATTATGAACGCGTCAACGCCACCCTGGGAGGGCTGGTGGCGGAAGAGTATATCAATGAGGGCGCACGGCGGCTGCTGGCGGCCTCTCCCCGCTCCGCAACTGCGGCCCGATTCGGGGATGCCGAACTGGTCTTGCTGTTGCCCCATGATGCGAAGCGCGAGGAGGTGGCACGGCTGGCGGAACGCATCCTCGGCTTCTGCAATCAGGCGTTTCGACATGGCACCGAGACGCTACCGATCGGCCTGGCGATTGGCATCGCGCTCTGCGATGAGACCTATGAGAGCCCGGAAGCCATGCTGGCCGACACGATCATGGCCGTGCGCCTGGCCCGCCGCCGCAGCTCCAGCAGCTACCGCTTCATCGATGTCGAGTCGCGGGTCATGGCCCGCGAAAGCTACCGACTGGAATCGGATCTGCGCGAGGCCCTGGTGGCGAAGCAATTGGAGCCGTATCTGCAACCGATCGTCGATCTTGCTTCAGGGGCGCCGATCGGCTTTGAAGCGCTGGCCCGCTGGCATCGGGGTGAAGAGATCATTGAACCCAACCATCTCCTCAATCTGCTCGGCGAGGTGGGCCTGACCGGCGAGTTGGATCTTGTGATCATCGAAAAGAGTCTAGCAGCCCTGCCGCTCTTGGCCCGCCCGATTCCGCAGCGGCCGATGATGCTAAGCATGAATCTATCCGGTTTGTTGCTGGAGGATGGGGATCTGCGGCAGCGCCTACTGATGCTGTTGGATGACAATCCGATGCCGCCGAGTTGGCGCCTGCAAATGGAGCTCGTGGAGGATGATTTCCGTGCTAGCAATAATGATATCGAGAGCTTCCTGGATGCCTTGGTGGGACGCGGGGTTCAGATCGCCATCGACGATTTTGGCACCGGCTACTCCTCCCTGACTAGATTGGTATCGCTCCCCATCCAAGGGGTGAAACTAGATCGTGAATTTGTGCTCGGCATCGATGCAGGCGGCGACTCACACCGCACTCTTCTGGTCACGATGATGACCATGTTGCGGGATCTTGGTCTACAGGTCACTGCTGAAGGAGTGGAAACGGTAGCCCAGCAAAAATGGCTAATCGCCCAGGGAGTGGAACGGGCACAAGGCTACCTCTTCCAGAGGCCGATGCCAATCAGCGATGCCATTGTGTTGCTGCAACAGCTCAACTATCGCCCGCAGGCCATCCCGGTAGCCCCGCGGCATCTGCAGGCGCTGAGCCAGTCTCGCCGCGGGGGCAGCTGGCTGCAGCCCTGGCTGGTGGGCCTCGCCAGGAACCGTCGTTAGCGGCCATCGAGCATGCGATGGCCCGCCGCCGATCGGCTGGCGGGCTTCCTGCTCACTTCTCGTCTTCGTCGTGGGCGAAGCGGTTATAGAGGAAATCGAGGGCGCTGTTGCGTAGTTCGTAGTAACGGGGATCCTCCATGATGTCCTCACGACTGCGGGGACGGGGAAAGTCAATATTGAGAATTTCGCCGATGCCAGCGGCGGGCCCATTGGTCATCATCACCAGGCGATCGGCCAGGAATAGCGCCTCGTCAATGTCATGAGTAATCATCAGCACGGTGCACTTCTGAGTATTCCATATCTTGAGAAGTTCCTCTTGGAGCTCCTCCTTGGTAATCGCATCGAGAGCCCCAAAGGGTTCATCAAGGATCAACACTTCGGGGCGAATCGCCAGGGCGCGGGCAATCGCCACGCGCTGCTTCATCCCGCCGGAGATCTGGGTGATCTTTTTTTCTGAGGCTGCGGTTAGCCCCACCATCTCGAGATGTTCCAGCGTGATCTCGCGCTTTTCATGCTCTGGGAGATTCGGTTTCACCGAATCGATCCCAAGGTAGACATTTTCATAGGCCGTCATCCAGGGCAACAAGGCATAACCCTGAAACACCACCATGCGATCAGGACCTGGCTTCTCAATCGGTTTGCCATTGAGCAGCACCTCGCCAGAGCTGGGGGTGGCAAAGCCAGAAACCATATTTAACAGGGTGCTCTTACCGCAACCGGAGTGACCGATCACACAGACAAATTCACCTTTGTTGACTTCAAAGTTGATGTTGTCCAGCACCGGGTAGGGACCCGCTGGCGTGGCGTAGACCTTGCCGAGTTGGTTAAAACGCAGCAAGGGCTGAGAGCCTGTCGGAGCTCCGGCAGGCTTGGAGTTCTGGAGGAGTGAGCTTGTCATGGACGGCGGATCAGGATCGGTAGGGTTTAAGGGTCAAGCGGCAAGCGGGCGGGGCACTCCGAGGGGAATCTCGGCCACACTGAAATCCCGATGAAGGCTGACGCTGTTGAGATAGCTGATCGGATCTTGCCCATCAAAGGGGCGACCGTCAAACAACTCGATGGCACCACGCTGATAACTGACCTCTTCCATGCCCAGTTCCCGCGCAGCGGTACTGAAGACGCTGACGCTGCAGATCCGTTCCAGGATCTCCACGTAGTTGCGGGGGAAGGGAATCTCGGCCCAGCGAGCGAGCTGGGTGAGGATCCAAAGGTGTTCCGTGCGGCTCGGCCGGTTGACGCCAGCCCCGAAGAACAGGTGGTGGGGCTCACCGTGGGGAGCGAACTTGGTTCCCTCACCGCCGCTGAAACGAATCAGCTCGCGCTTCATGCCCAGATAGCGGCGATCCGCCAGCAGTTCCGACATCTCATCCCAGTGGGATGGATCCGCGCAGAACTGGCAAGCCTCAAGCAGGGCCTTGGTGAGGGCGATATGGGTATTCGGGTACGCCAGGGCCCAGTCTTCTCGGGCGCCAAGCACCTTGCCGGGGTGTCCGTTCCAGATCTCCAAGTCGCCGACGATCGGCACACCATGGCCTTCACGGTTGGCCCTCAAGTTCCAAGGCTCACCGATGCAGTAGCCATCGATCGAGCCATCCTTCAAGTCCGCCAGCATTTGGGCGGGGGGAAGGGTCTGCAGGCGCACATCCCTATCGGGATCGATGCCGCTGGCTGCCAACCAGTAGCGCAGCAGCAGGTTGTGCATCGAGGCAGGATGCACAATGCCCAAGGTGTGAGGCTCGCGATTGTGGCTGTGCAGCCAGTCGCGGTAGGCATCCACCGTGGTGACGCCGGCGTCAGCGAGCCGCTTCGCCAAGGTCACCTCGTTGCCATTGCGGCTGATGGTGAGCGCCGTGACGATCGGTGTGGGATCACCGCCATGCCCACCCGCCGTCATCCAGGTCGGCATGCCTGAGGGCATCAGAGCCGCGTCCAGGGTGCCATCCAGCAGCCCATCGGTCACCCCGCGCCAGCTGGTCTCGCGCACCAGCTGCACCTCATCAAGGCCATGCTTCTGGAACAGGCCTTTGGCTTCAGCCACCGCGAGCGGAGCCGCGGCAGCCAACGGGATGAAGCCAAGGTCAAGGTTCACCTTCTCCAGTCCGTGGCGGGCCAGCACCTTGTGGGGTTTGGCCTGCCACTGCTTGACCCGCTTCTGGCGGTTGAGGAAGTAGATGATCTCTGAGCGCAGGCTGTAGTAGCTGGGGTGATGAACCACCGTCATGCGCTGGCGCGGCCGGGGGATATCCACCTCGAGAATGCCACCGATCTTCGAGCCCGGTCCGTTGGTGAGCATCACGATGCGGTCCGAGAGCAGCACTGCCTCATCAACGTCATGGGTCACCATGACGGCGGTGAGCTGGTGCTCATTGCAGATCTGCATGAGCTTCTCCTGCAGATTGCCGCGGGTGAGCGCATCCAAGGCCCCAAACGGTTCATCGAGCAGGAGCAGCTTCGGCTTGATCGCCAAGGCACGGGCAATCGCCACCCGCTGGCGCATCCCACCGGACAACTCCTTGGGGAGTTTATGGCCGGCGTGGCCCAAGCCCACCATCTCGATATGCTCCTGGATCAGCGATTTGCGCTCCTCCCCGGCCAGGCCGGGCATCACTTCATCCACCGCCAGGGCAATGTTCTCCTGCACCGTTAGCCAGGGCAGCAGAGAATAGTTCTGGAACACCACCATTTTGTCTGGACCGGGCCGCTTCACCGCTTCACCATCGACGAGAACGGTTCCGCCTGTGGGCAGATCGAGGCCAGCGATCATATTGAGCAGAGTGCTCTTGCCACAGCCGGAGTGGCCGATCAGGGAGATGAATTCACCCTTGGCAATCTGTAGATCAATCCCTTTGAGGGCAAGATAGTTCCCGCCACCACTGAGAGGGAAATTCCTTTCAATGTCTTGAACGGCGACAAGAGTAGTCATGGTTGGAAGGGGTGAAGGATCACGGTTGCAAGCGGAGGGAAACCCAGGTGAAGCCGGCGATCAGACCACTCATCAACAGGAAGCGGATCACCAAGAAAGTCAACACATTGCCGGGTTTGACCAAAGCATCATCAATCCTGGAGATTCGCTGGCGCAGAGAATCCAAGAGAACACGGGGGGAAAGGCTTTGCATCACTCACTGACCAGGGGAAATCCGCTTTTGCAACCAAGCCATGAAGCGATCCAGCACAAGACCGATCGCACCAATCCAGACCACGCCCAATACAATATCGGAGACATAGCTATTCTGATAGGCATCCCAGATAAAGAAGCCAATTCCAGGTGTGCCAGGCATCACAATTTCAGCCGCGATAATTGCCAGCCAGGCAAGGCCGATTGAAATCCGTAAGCCAGTAAAGATATAGGGGAGTGCGGAGGGGATCAGCACCTTGGTAAAGAAACGACGGCTGGACATATTGAGGACCAGGGCCACATTGCGGTAATCCTGCGGAATCTGGCGAACCCCTTCAGCTGTGTTGATTAGAATCGGCCAGATCGAGGTGATGAAGATAACGAAAATGGCGGCAGGCTGATTGTTTTGGAATAGCACCAGAGCGATCGGCACCCAGGCCAGTGGGGCCACCATGCGCAAGAACTGAAACAGTGGATCAAAGGCCCTGTCCAGCGACTTATTCAAGCCCACACCAATACCAGCAGCAATGCCCACTGCAGCAGCCAGCACATAACCCAGCGCCACTCGGCTGAGGCTGCTCATTGAATGCAAAAAGAGTCCTTTATCCAGCCCGCCGCGATCGAAGAAGGGATAGAATAACAGCTCGCGGGTGCGCTCTTCGGTGAACAGGCTGAGAGGACCCGCCAATTTGGTAAGGCCGAGGCTGGCACTTAATTGCCAGAAGAGCAGGAAACCACCGATGCCAAAAATCGGGGGTAGAATACCTTTGCGGTTGGTTTTCCACCACAGAGCCAAGCCGGAGGGTTGCTTGCGCTCAGCTGTGTTGGGAGGCTGAGAGGCCATCAGTGTCATCGTCGAGATTCCTGGAGAGAGAAGGAGAGAACAGTCAGCAGAACGCTGAGTGAGGGCTTCGGCCAGACAGATGGCTGCCCGGCCGGTCATCTAAGTGGCGCCAAGAATTAGCGCTTAATCTTCAGTGATGACAAATAAGCCTGTGGATTTTCAGGGTCATAGACCGTGCCGTCAAAGAAGGTTTCCTTGCCACGGCTGGATCCCGTGGGGATATCCTTGGCGGGCACACCCACCGCTTGCGCGGCCTGGCGCCAGAGATCCTCACGAGTGACCTTGTCGTTAATCGCCTTGGCTTGCTCGATCGTGTCAACAGTTCCTGGGTAGAACTTCCAGCGTAGCGACTCAATCAAGAACCACAGAGTCAAACTCTTGTAGGGGTAGGAGATCACACCACGCGGACTGTTCCAGTACAACGGACCCAGCTTGGGATCGTTAACCGGAGTGCCATTGGCGCCGATCTTATATTCTCCTTTGAGGGACTGTTCCAGCACAGGCTTAGGAACGTTGTACCACTTGCGGGAACTAAGGATTTCGGCGGCTTCGGATTTGTTCTCCGGCTTGTCGAGCCACATCTGGGCTTCGATCAGACCCTTGAGCAGGGCCACAGCCGCCTTGGGGTGTTGATCAACCCAGTCAGCGCGGACGGCCAAAAACTCCTCGGGGTGAACCGGCCAAATCTGACTGGTGGTGGCGGCCAGATAGCCGAGGTTGTCCTTGGTAATTCGGGATGGCCAGGGATCCCCCGTGGAGAAGGCTTCCATCGTGCCATTTTTCATCCCCTGAAGCGTCTCGGGCGTGGGCACCGTGAGCAGCTCCACTTGCTGTTCGGGATCCACGCCACCAGCCGCTAGCCACCAGCGAATCCAGAACTCCTGATTGGCTTTGGGGAAGGTGTAAGCAGCCCGGAATTTGCGGCCCTCTTTTTGGTTGAACTTCTCGAAGAATCCTGGGGAAGAAGTCTTGAGATCTACCGTCAAGTTGCCATCCTTGACACTGTTAGCTGCAGCGATGCCATTGCCCTGACTCATCAACATTGCCAGGATCACCATCGGCACCTTCTTGCCATTGGTGAGGGCCCCTTCACTGATCATCTGGGGCATCGGCAACTGCCACTGGCCGCCATCGATACCGCCGCCGGCAGAGCCGAGCACCACATTGTCGCGAGCGGCACCCCAGTTGGCCTGCTTGGAGAGTTTCACGTCCAGGCCATGCTTGGCAAAGAAGCCTTTCTCGACGCCAATCACCAGCGGTGCAGCCTCAAGGATGGGGAGGAATCCAAGGCTAATTGTTTTGGTCTCAATGTCGGCATTGGCGATGGGAACTGCTGCTCCATTGCTGCCGCTTTTGGTGCTGCTGGGAGGATTTCCGAGGCAGCCGCTGAGAATGATGGTGCTGGTCAGGGCTCCGCTAAGCAGAGCCAGAAATCGACGTCGCTTTGCCATGATACCTACGTGAGAGAGGGGCCAAGAGAGGAATGAAAAACAGAAATTCAGTCAGCGATGCTTGGCATTCAATTGCCAGCTCAGCTCAAAGATGTTGCGACCAGACCGGTCGCCAGTCTGAGAGATGTTGCAACCTGCTGGGGAGATGCTGTGGCATGGTGGAAGCGTGGAACCTGGAGGCCGGGTTGACATCAACCGTTGCAACGGTCGGCGAAGTGTAGGGTTGGAATCCTGGGGCTTGGGGCGGGGTTGCGGGCAGCAAAGCCAATCGCGATGATCAGGGTTGGCAATGCCTGTCCCATTCACCAGTGACAGGTTCCGCCGTGCGCTAGGGCCGCTCAGCCCCTTAGCTGCAGTCCTGGAACCGCTCCAGCAGCGATGGCAGCAGCAGCTCATCGCGTCCATCCTTGATCAGTTGCCCCTCCTGCCGGAAGCGGCTGAGGGCTTTGGTGATCGAGACGCGGGAGGTCCCCACAAATTCGGCCAGTTGGCGGTGGGTCAGGTTCATGTCATCCAACGACAGGCTCACACCACGGCTGCTAACCCGGCCGAAACGCTCGCCGATCCACAGCAGGAAGCGATAGAGCCGCAGCTCGACCGGTCGCACCCGGCTCAGCTGCAGCAACAGGTAGACTTGCCCCAACTGATCGCACAAAAACGCCTGTTCCTGCTCACGACTGGGTTGGCATTCCTTCACCTGCACGGGCGAAAGGGAGAGCAACTCGATCGACTTTTGCCCTAACAATGCCGGCACGACGAGATCCCCAGGTCCCCAAAGGCCAAAGGCCAGCGCCTGGGTTGGCTCACACCAGCTGGCTACGCGTAAGTAGCCATCCTCAATCAGCCAGCCGACGGTGCACGGGAGCGACTCCCCAGCGCTCAGATTTAACTGCAATGAACGTTCCGGCATCAGGATGGACATCGCGAGGCAGTCCAATGGTCGTGGCAATAAATCCTGTCAATTTGGCGATCGGCGCTGTCAAGCATTGCAGGCGTAGCTGGGGGCGGCTCGATGAATCCGCACACCAACGACCGCCACGGGATCGCCGCCATGGGCTCGAACGGGTCAAACTGTAGGCCGTACCACCCACCGACTGGGGCAGCCGCCATGCAGGCCTGTGATCGACGTGATCAGCCCTGTTGATCGCATCCGGCGCGGCCTCCGACATCAATTGCATCGATGGCTGGTTGGGTTGATCGCTGGTCGTGGCGACTACCTTCGCTGGTGAACGGCGCAGCAACAGTGACTGCTGCGACTTGGCTTAGATAGCCCTTCCTGGAGAGCTTGAGCCTGCTGCGGTCCCCCCAGCGGGCTTTTTTTGTGTTCGGCACGCTCGGCGGCCTTGCGGCGGCGCCGTTTCCGCCTGCAGCCGCCAGACTCGGGGTTGCCTCCAGGCAAGCACCGGCTTGAACCAGGCCCCCTGCTGTTATGTCGGCGCCCGGGTGGCGCTGGCCACCCGCCATGGCAAAGAACGGGTGATCGGCCGTGCCCTGCGCCATGGGCTCGGGGCTCGCCTGTTGCATCTCCCCGACCTCGACACCGATCAGCTGGGTAGCTTCTGCGGCACCATTCCCCGCCGTGGCGATGCGTTGACGGCCTGCCGCGCCAAGGCGGAGCTGGCTCTGCGCCATGGAGGTACGGGCCTGGCCATCGCCAGCGAAGGCAGCTTTGGGCCCCATCCGGAGCTGCCGATGCTGGCCGTGGGGTTGGAGCTGATGCTGTTCCTGGATACCGAACGCCAGCTCAGCATCGCGGAACAGCTGCTGGCCCGCCGCACCAACTTTTCGCACTGGCAGGCCTCAGCCCGTGAGCTCGCGGCGCCGGAATGGCCGCTGCCGTTCCAGGACTGGTTGCTCCGGGTCGGATTCCCCAGCCATGCCCTGCTGGTGCGCGCCGCATCATCGGCAGCCCCGGCAACCACCGTGGTCAAGGGGATCCACTCTCCCGAGCAGCTGCGACGGGCACTCCTCATCGCAGCCTCTGCCTCAGCCAACGGACAGATCTGCGTCGAAACCGACATGCGGGCCCATTGCAATCCCACCCGCATGGCCAGCATTCGCGCGCTCAGCTTCCAGATGATGCGGCGGCTGCGCCAACACTGTCCTGCCTGCCAGGCGCCGGGTTGGGGTCTCTTGAAAACCATACCCGGTTTACCATGCGCCTGGTGTGGCGCAGCGACGCCGTTGACGCGACGACTGCTGTTCGGTTGCAGCCGTTGTGACTATCGCGAGGAGCAGCCGCGAAGCGATCGGCTGACCCAGGCCGATCCCGGCGCCTGCCCCCGCTGCAATCCCTGAGATCATCGATACCGAATCGGTCATCGCTAGCGACGCTCACCGTGGCACCGTACGCCAGGTGTGTGTGTGCTGCCACAGCTGGATGCTGGGATGGAACCCTAGGGATGTGCTCGGCGAACCGGGTTGGCCTGTCTGCCCCAGTCCACGTCAGTCCCCCAGACCCGCCCGCGGCCCACCTAGACCATCTGTTCTTTTGCCACGTCGATGCTCCCCCCTCTCCTGCTGCTCGAGATCAGTCCCCACCAGTTCGAAGTGGCGGAAACCCTGATCCAGGTCGGACGCTTTCTGGTGATCTTCCTTGCGGCTCGCGCCATCGCCGAGCTGCTGGTGCGCCTGCAGCTGCCGACGATTCTCGGTGAACTGGTGGCCGGTGTACTGGTCGGCGTTTCGGGATTGCACCTGATCGTGCCGCCGGCTGTGCAAGGCCAGCTCAGCGACGCGGTCACCTCGCTGGTGGGTGCTCTCGCCCAAATCAGCCCGGCGGAGGTGCAGGAGGTTTACAACGAAACCTTCCCCAGCCTGGAGTCGGTGTCGCGGCTGGGGCTCTATGCCCTGCTGTTTCTCACCGGTCTTGAAAGCGAACTGGACGAGCTCGTGGCGGTGGGTGTTCAGGCCACCACCGTGGCCTTTGCCGGCGTGGTGTTGCCCTTTGCCCTCGGCACGATCGGATTGCTCGCGTTGTTCCATGTGCCGCTCATTCCGGCGGTATTCGCCGGCGCCGCCATGACCGCCACCTCGATCGGCATCACCGCCAGCGTGTTTGGGGAACTGGGTTGGCTGAAGCGTCGCGAGGGGCAGATCGTGATCGGCGCCGCCGTGCTCGATGACATCCTCGGCATCGTCATCCTGGCGGTGGTGGTGGCGATCGTCGCCGGTGGCTCCTTCCAGGTCGGTCCGCTCCTGCAGCTCTGCCTGGCGGCGGTGGTTTTCGTCGCCGTGGCGCTGCTGCTCAGCCGCAAAGCCGCCCCGGCTTTTGATTGGGTGGTGGATCGCTTAAAGGCCCCCGGCGATGTGGCGGTCGCCAGCTTTGTGGTGCTATCCCTCTGCTGCTTTGCCGCCCAAGCCGTGGGGCTGGAGGCCGCCCTGGGGGCCTTTGCCGCCGGCCTGATCCTCAGCGCATCGCGGCGCAGCCACGAGATCGATGCCGCGGTCAAGCCGTTGGTGGCCTTGTTCGCCACGGTGTTCTTCGTGTTAATCGGCACCAGCATGGACCTGTCGGTGCTCAACCCCTTCGATCCCGCCAACCGTGAAGGTCTGCTGTTGGCCGCCTTCCTGCTGGTTGTGGCGATCCTCGGCAAGGTGGCAGCCGGTTGGAGCTATGTCAGCAAGGAGCCCAGCAATCGCTTGGTGGTGGGTCTGGGCATGATGCCCCGAGGTGAAGTGGGCCTGATCTTCCTCGGCCTGGGCAGCCAGGCGGGCGTTCTCACCCCGGCCATGGAGGCGGCGATTTTGTTGATGGTGATCGGCACCACCTTTCTGGCGCCGATCCTGCTGCGTCTGGTGATCCCCGCTCAAACCGAGTCCGGGGAGGCCGTGGCCACACCACCTTTGGCCTGAACGCATCCCGCCTCAGGCCACCAGATACTCCTCAACACCCCGCGAGCGATCCCGCACCGCCGCCACCGCCCGCCGCTCAATGCCGCGGGCCGTATCGCGGGTCACGCCCATCTGGCGCGCTACGGCGCTCAGGCTCATCGGTTCCTCCTGGCGGATGCCGTAGCGCAGCCGCAGGAGCTCCGACTCCTGGTTGGGCAGGGATTGGAGCAGCCGCTCCAGGTCATCGGAGAGCAGCACGCCGGTGAGTCGATCCACCGGCGTGCTGGCCTGACAGCGCACCCGCTCAATCAGGCTGGGTTCGCCCTCCCCCAGCGTGCTGGCATCCAGGCTCAGCGGCTGCTGGGCCCGGAACAACAACTCACGGACATCCAGCGGCTTGAGGCCGGTGGCGTCAGCCATTTCCTCCAGAGTGGGAGTGCGACCGAGCTGCTGCAGCAACTCCTGCTGGGCGCGACGCAGTTTGCCCAGGCATTCACTCACCTGTGCGGGCAGGCGAATCGCCCGGCTGCGGTCGGCGATGGCCCGGCTGATGGCTTCGCGGATCCACCAGTAGGCGTAGGTGGAAAAGCGGTAACCGCGGCTGGGATCGAAGCGATCGACGGCTCGGATCAGACCGAGGTTGCCCTCTTGGATCAGGTCCTCCAGTTCCAGCTGGCTATGGATGTATTTGCGGGCAATGGTCACCACCAGCCGCAGGTTAGCGGCCACCATGCGCTGGCGGGCCCTCTGGCCCTGCCGCAGCCGGCGGCGCAGCGCAACCGGCGTGAGCTTGACCGCTGCCGCCCAGGTCTCCTGGCTCGGCGGTGAACCGCCGCTGCGCAGCGTTAACTCTTCGGCAGCCTCCTCCAGCCGACGCAGGTCCTGGACGGCACGGCCGAGGGTGATCTCCTCATCGGGCCGTAGCAGGGGAATGCGGCCAATGGCGCGCAGGTGCTGGCTGAGTGCGTCAGAGCTTCCGTGGAAAAGCTTGGTTGGCGCAGGCATCGGCTCGGTGAGGGTCGATCAGGCGCGCAACGTTAATGAATTTCGCCAGGCGTGGGGCGGCCGGAGGCCGACGCGATCAGCAGAACCGCCAATCGCCCCGATCAGCCAAACTGATCCCCCCCGAATGGGGACAATTGCCTGCATCAGTCGGATCCGTGGCGACAAGGCCTTGGCCTCTCCGTAGGGGATGCGTGGACGAATTGGCATGGCATCAATCCCATCCCTCGCCTCGCGAGACCAGGGTGGGCCCGTCGACGCCGGGATCGCGGCTGCACCCCTACTCCTGGTGGTGATCAAACGCTCCGGAGGCCAGAAACCGACCCAGCAACAGCCCCATCAGCACCGTCATATACAACGTGCTGGCAACGCTGAGCAGGATCGCAAACCGCTCCCCCAGCACGTTGCTGGGCAGGATGTCGCCGTAGCCGAGGCCGCCGATCGTGATGAAGCTGAAGTAGGTGAGCCGATCCAGCAGCATTTCGTGACTGTTGCCATGGATCGACGCGAAGCTGCCCGGCCGCAGCACCTCGGTGGCCGTGGCCAGCATGCCGCCGGTCAGCCCTAGCAGCAGGTAGCCGGCAGCAGCACCCGCCAGCACCTCCAGATTCACCCGCGGCACTCGGGCCAGCAGGGCCACCAACCGCAGGGAGCTGAGCAGAAAGAACAACGCCAGAGACCAAATCACCAGCAAGCGCACGGCTGGATGGGGCCAGGCGCCGGTCGGCACCGGCAACCAGCAACCGAGGCTGCCCACCGCCGCAAGGCCACGGAACAGCACCAGCCGGGAACCGGCCCGCATGCCCGAGGAGATTTGCGGCAGCGTGCGCAGCGCTTGCACGCTCAACACTGTGGTGATCACCGCAAGCAGGCAGCGACCAACCAGCCCCCCGGATGCGGTGACGGGCAGCAGCAGGATCGGCAGCAGACAGGCAGCCAGCAGCGGCAGAAACTGCCGCTCCAAGACGATCAGCCGGGCCCGATCGGGCTGCCAGCGGCGGGGATCAACGCGGGCTGGAGGATGGTTGTGCACGCCTGGGCGGGAGATGGCTCCCGGCGGTTAGTACTGGGGAACGCTGGGATCGACCTCCTGGCTCCAGGCATGGATGCCACCGCTGACATTAATGCCTTCGATGCCATGGCGGGCCAGGGCGATCAGAGCCTTGGCCGAGCGGCCGCCCATCTTGCAGTGGACATACAACGTTTTACCGGCGGCAAGGCGGCGCACCTCCTCCACCGCCTCGCCGCTCTCGATGCGATCCAGCGGGATCAACGTGGCTCCAGGAATCACGGCGATCTCGGCCTCGGGCGGGTTGCGCACATCGATCAGCACCAGCTCGCCGCTGCCGCGATCCAGCAGATCCTTGAGCTCCCGCACGCTGATGCTATCCACGCTGCCGCTCTCCTCCTGGCCCGGGGCGGTGCCAGCCACCCCGCAGAACTCTTGATAGTCAATCAGAGCCTCGATGACCGGTCGCTCGGGATTGGGCCGCAGCTTCAGCTCGCGAAAGCTCATTTTGAGGGCATCGAACAGCAACAGCCGGCCGCTGAGGGTGGTGCCGATGCCGGTGATGATCTTGACGGTTTCGGTGGCCTGGATCACGCCGATGATTCCGGGCAGCACCCCCACCACGCCGCCTTCGGCGCAGGAGGGCACCATGCCCGGCGGCGGCGGCTCGG
>CAYOCW010000024.1:0-19591 GCA_964402615.1 uncultured Cyanobium sp.
GCCTGCCCACCTGCGCCAGCTACCGCGTGCTCGGCACGGAGATGGATTCGCCGCGCGGGCGCATCCACACCCTGAGGGCCCTCCAGGCCGGGGACCTTGAACTCGACGCCACGGTCGCCGCTCACTTCGACAGCTGCCTCGGCTGTTTCGCCTGCGTCAGCGCCTGCCCCTCCGGCGTGCGCTACGACCAATTGATCGAGGCCACGCGGCCGCGCCTCAACGCCCCCGAACTGCGCTCGCCGGCCCAGCGGGCCCTGCGCCGCCTGCTCTTCGCCCTGCTGCCCTATCCCCAGCGGTTGCGGGCCGTGCTCGCACCGCTGCGGGCCTATGCCGGCACGCCGCTGCAGCGCTGGGCGCGCTCCAGCGGCCTCACCCGCCTGTTCGGCCCGGAGCTGGAGGCGATGGACCGGCTGCTGCCGCCGCTGCCGCCCCAGGCCTTCCGCGACGGCATGCCGACCTTGCTGCCGGCCCGGGGACCCAGGCGCTTGCGGGTTGGGCTGGTGTTGGGCTGCGTGCAGCGCCTGTTCGATCCGGCGGTGAACCAGGCGGCCCTGGCGGTGCTCAGCGCCAACGGCATCGAGGTGGTGATCCCCCCCGACCAAACCTGCTGCGGCGCCGTCACCCATCACCAGGGGGAGCTGGAACAGACCCGAGAGCTGGCCGAGCAGCTGATCGCCTCCTTCGCGGCGGTGATCGGGCCCGATCGTGCCGCCGGCCCCGAGCCCCTCGATGCCGTGCTGGTGGCAGCCTCCGGCTGCGGCCACACGCTCAAGCAGTACCCCCAGCTGCTGGCGACGGAGTCGACGTCGCCCGCAGCCCCGGCGCCAGCCAGCTCCAGCTCCTTCGGGGTGCCGGTGTACGACATCCAGGAGTTTTTGGTGCGCGTGGGCCTGAGCGACAGCTTCCGCGCCGCGTTGCGGCCGCTGCCGCTCCCCGATGGCCAGCCCGCCAGCGCCGAGCGGCCGCTGCGGCTCGCCTATCACGATGCCTGCCACATGTTGCACGGTCAGGGTCTGGCGCAGCAGCCGCGCCAGCTGCTGGCCCAGATCCCCCATGTGCAGATCCGCGAGGCGGTGGAGGCCGGCGTCTGCTGCGGCAGCGCCGGCATTTACAACCTCATCCAGCCCGAGGTGGCGGCCGAGCTGGGACAGCTCAAGGCGGCGGATCTGGCCGCCAGCGGCGCCGACATCGCCGTGAGCGCCAACATCGGCTGCAGCCTGCAGATCCGCCGCCACCTCGAAGACATCGACCGGCCGCTGCCGGTGGAACATCCGATGCAGCTGCTGGCCCGCAGCGCCGGCTTGAGCGGCTAAGCGACGCCCTGGCCGGTCTCCATCCAGCGCCAGGCCTCCACCAGGGTGTCCGCCGCGCCCAGATTGCCCGGGAAGGTGAGCACGGGCAGCCCGGCGGCCGGACCGTTCGCCTCACCGGGCAGCACCAGCGACAGGCCCGGCAGCAGCTGCCCTTGCAGCTGCAGCATCGCCAGGCCGAGGCCGTCGGCCAGGAGCGTGTGGCTGGTGATGCCCCCCTTGCTGATCAGATACCCCAGCTCCCCCACCAGGGGGGCCACCAGCCGGGCCATCGCCCTCGCCAGGCGCATCCCCAGCTGCCGCCGGGCCGCACCGGCTCCAGGCAGCCGTTCGCCGCGGCTGCTGAACAGCACCGCCGTGCGCTCGGCCGCCAGCACAGCGCTGAGCTGCTGCCGCAGGCGGGCCTCCTCCAGGGCGGGGAGGTCGCCAGCAAGGCAGCGATCCACCGGCAGCTCCACACCCTGGCAGGCCGGTTCCGCCAGCAGCCGCTCCAGCTGGCGATCGCTCAAGGGCACATGGGAGCCCACCAACACCAGCCCCGGCGCCGGGCGACCGTCGGCACGGCGCCGCCGCAGCGCCGCCAGCTGGGCTGGCTCCAGGGGTTGAGGCGGTAGATCCGCCAGGCCATTGAGCAGGCTGGCGGCGCTCTGACACAGAAAACGCGGACCGCCTTCCGCTTGCAGCTGGCGCAAGGCCTGGCCCAGAACCCTCAACTGGGCCGGCCGTTCGGCATCGACCGCGATCCAGCCACGGCCCGCCAGCTGCCGCAGCCGTTGCCGCAAGCCGGCCCGCTGCCCGAGGGGATCGCCGACCGGGGCGCTGGCGGCCGCCTGCAGCAGCTCCAACGGCAGGTGCTGGACCCGATCCGCCGCGATCCGACCGCCACTGCGCGCTTCCAGCCAACTGGGCAGATGGCTGGTGGTGTAGCTGAACAGCCCGTCGCGCGCGAAGGCCGTCTCGTGAACCGGCTGCCCATGCAGGCGATGCACCGCCGCCAGCGTGGTGCGCCCCCCCTCCGGAAAGGCCGGCACCAGCAGGGTGGCCGCAAACGGTCCCAGCTCCTCCGCCAGGATTTCCGCTTCGAGGGGGCAATGGCCCCGCAAGGTGGAATCGCCGCGGCTGACCACCAGCCAATCGCCGATCACGCCCGAGGCCTGGGCCTCGGCCAGGGCCGGCTTGAGCCCCCGGCAGATCTGGCGTACCCGAGCCGCTGCGGCATCAGCCGCGAGGGCACGGGTGTTGGCCAGCAGAAACAGCAGCGGCGACGGCTGGCGCAGGCCCGCCGCCAGGCTGGCGGCATCCCAGCGCAGCAGCAGCGGGCAGCCATGCACGGTCTGGGAGCCGGTGGGGTCGTCGTCGAGGACGATGATCTTGGGGTTGGCAGGGACCTCGGCCATCGGATCGCTGGCATGGGACCATCGTGCCGTGATCCGTCCCGACCCCAACGAGCTGCAGGAGCTGGTGCGCGAGCTGCATCGGCAGCGAACGGCCTGGCTGCCGAGCGGTCTCGGCTCGCGCTTGCACTGGGGCGCGCCCGTGTCGCCCGACGGCCTTGTGGTCAGCACAGCGCGCTTGGATCGCATTGTCGAACACGGCGCCGGCGACTTCACGATCAGCGTCGAGGCGGGGCTGCCGCTGCAGCAGCTGCAGCGGCATCTGGCCCAGCATCGCCAGTGGCTGGCCTTGGACTGGCCCTGGGGTGGCCAAGGCGCCGGCGGCGGCAGCATCGGTGGCCTGGTGGCCCGCGGCATGGCCGGTGGCTACCGGCAGCGCTATCTCGGCGTGCGGGATCAGGTGATCGGTCTGCAGCTGATCCGGGCCGACGGCGTGCGGGCCAAGGCCGGCGGGCGTGTGGTCAAAAATGTGGCGGGCTACGACCTGATGCGTCTGTTCACCGGCAGCTGGGGCTCGCTGGGGCTGATCACGGAGCTCACGTTGCGCACCCTGCCGCTGCCCCCCTGCCGCCGCGGTCTGCTGGTGCGGGGTCCGCTGCCCCAGCTGGCGGTCTTGGTCAGCCGCCTGCTGGCCTCCAGCCTCAGCCCGGAGCGCATCGACTGGTGGAGTGCCGCCCTGGCGAGTCGGCTGGCGGGCCGCGGCGTCCCGACGACGGACCCCGCCGAGGCGGCCGTGCTTGTGGCGCTGGCCAGCGTCGAGGCTCCGGCCCTGGAAGAGCAGCTCAGCTGGATTCAGCAGCAGACGCCGCTGCCGGGGCAGCGCCTGGATGACGAGGAGCTGGCGGCCCTGCTGGCGGCCCTGAGCGACAGCTCCGACCACGCTGCTGTCGCGGGTTCGGCAGCGGGCGAGCGCTGGCTGCTGCGCCTGGGGGTGCCATCCGATCGTGTGGCGGAGCTGTTGACCCCGGCACCGCTCGATCGGCTGGCGGTGGAGTTGGCGGCCGGTACCGGCCTCGGCCTGGCCTGGGGCGAGGCCGCGCTCCTGACCGATGCCGATGTCGCCGCATTGCGGCGCCGTTGCCGGGCCCTGGGCGGTGAACTCACGGTGTTGCTTCACCCCCCCGGCAGCCGCCTGCCAGCCTGGGACGATGCCCCCTCCCGCCCGTTGATCGAAGCGGTTAAGCGGGCCTTCGATCCCCACGGCCAACTGGCGCCCGGCCGTCTGCCCGGCGTGGCGCCGGCCGCGGCCCTGGCCGCCGCTCAGGCCGCCAGGATGCGATAGCGGCAGCGCAGCTCGCAGCTGTCGCCGGGGGCCAGGCTGAGGCGCCGCTCGCCGCTGATCAGGCTGCCGCGGGGACCGCTCCACGGCTCGAGGCAGAGCATCGGTCGCGGCGGATCCGTCCACACCACCACCAGATCGAGCGGCGCCTCGCTCTCGAGTTCGATGGCCGAGCCGGCCAGGGGATCCAGCAGCCGCACCGGCCCGCTGGCCTCGCAGAGCAGGTCGACACCCGCCACCAGGTGCTCCAGCTGGGCTGCGGTGTCCGCCGGCGCCATCGCGGCCTGATCGACACAGCGGAGCGGCAGCCCTTCCAGCCGCAGCGCCGCCAGCTCGCGCACGGCGAAATAGGGATGCAACCCGAGGCTGAAGGGCAGCGGCGCCTCGCCGCCTCCGGCGACGGCCGGGTGCTGAACCCGAGCCAGGATCGCCAGGGCCCGGGGCTCCAGCCGCAGCTCCAGCTCCAGCTGAAACGCAAAGGGGAAGTGGAGCCGGCTGGCGGCGCTGTCGCCCAGGGCCATCACCACGCCGCGACCATCCGCCAGGGGCGCCACGCTCCAGGGCAGATTGCGGGCGAACCCGTGCTGAGGCATCGGGAAACAACCCTGCGCCAGCGGCAGTTGCTCGCCGGGCAGGCCGCCGCAGATCGGGAACAGCACCGGGATGCCGCCGCGCACCGAAAGCGCCGGATCGGCGAAGCGCTCGGCGTCGAAATAGAGGCGCTCCTGGCCATCGCAGCGCCAGCCGGTCACCAAGCCGCCCCGCTCGGGCACCAGCTGCAGCCGATCGCCGCTGGCGGGATCGGTGAACTCCCAGGTGGCGGTGGGGGCATCGCGGCGGATCAAGGCCATGGCCGTTCAGCGGGTAGCCCGGTCATTGTCTTGGGGAACGGGGCGCAGCAGGCGCTCGCGCTGCAGGAAGCGCCGGAAGGGCTCTGCCAGCGCCCGGCTGCCGGAGAGGCTGAGGTGGTGGGAGTCGGCATAGAGGGGCGTGCCATCGGCGCGGTGATGGCGCACCCGGCCATCGGCACCCAGCAGCCAGGGGGTGGGATCGAACACATGCACGTTGGGCAGATCGGCCGCCGCCCGGGCGAGCAGCGCGCTGAGCCGGCGATGCGCCGCCGCCGTGCGCTCGGCCGAGGCCGCACAACGCGAGCTGAGCTCGGTGCCCTGGAGGCGGCGACTCCAGCCGCAGGCCTGCGGTTCGCGGGCCAGCACCGGCACATCCTGGACGAGCACCAGCTGAAGACCCCGCTGCTCCAGCCGCTGGGCCCAGCCGCGCAGGTTCGCCAACCAGACGCGGCGCAGGGTGTCGGCATCGATGGCACGACCGCCGATGCGGGCGCCCTGCACCGGGGTGTCGCCCAGGCCGAGATGGTGATAGAGAAATTGCGAGAGCACCACCACATCCCCCGGTTGCAGGCGCCGCGTCAGCCGCTCCAGTTCGGCGGCGGCGTAGGCGCGGCAGTCGTCGTAGGGGCGGTTCTGCCAGCTGGTGGTGATCGTGGGATCGATCAAGCAGGCGCTTTTGAAGCTGAGGCTGAGCCGCTGGCCGCTGGCGGCCGTGGCCCGGTCGAGCATTGGCAGCAGATGCTGGGCGTGGGAGTCGCCGATCACGGCGATTTCAGCGGCTCCGGGGCGACCGGGGCGGGAGCAGCGTTCCAGGTCGCTGCGGTTGGCGGCGCCACGGACCCCGGGCGGCACGCCGCACTCGCTGTTCAGCCGCGAGCCGGGGATGGTGGGGTTGAGCTCGTTGATGCGTTCGGCGAACGGCACCGGATCGGGGTCGCTGCCGATGAACAGGCGACCGCGGCCGGGGCCGGCGAGGCTGTCGATCCCGGCCCAGGTGGCCAGTAGCGCGGCCAAGGCGAGACCGGCCTGCCAGGGGGTGGGCAGCAGCAAGCGCCGCAGCGGCCGCTCCACCAGCGCCCAGGCCAGCAGGGCCAGCAGCAGGCTCAGGCCCAGAGCCAGCAGCTTCTGAGCCGGCTGATCGATGCCGATCGTCCAGCGCTGCAGGGTGATCACCGGCCAGTGCCAGAGATAGAGGGAATAGGAGATCAGGCCGAGCCCGATCAGCAACCGCTCCAGCCAGCGGCTGGGCAGGAAGCGCCCGTGCGGATCGGTGCCGGCCCGCAGCACCAACAGGGTGCCCAGCACGGCCGGCAGCGCTCCGGGAGCTGGGAACCCCTGGCCCTCTCGGGTCGCCACGAGGGCCAGCAGCAGCAGGGCGGCGCCGGCCAGCCGCCAGGGTCGACCGCAGCCGAGCTGGTTGAGCAGACCTTGGCGTTCCGCCAGCAGCAACAGTGCGCCGCTGGACAGCTCCCAGAAGCGGCTGGGCATCAGGTAGAAGGCGGCGCTGGGTTGGTTCTGGCTCCACCAGAGGCTGGCCAGCAACGAGGTCAAGGCCAGCAGGGCCAGCAGCGGCAGGGTGCGGCGTCGACCAAAACCGCTGAGGATCAGCAGCAACGGGAACACCAGGTAGAACTGCTCCTCCACCCCAAGCGACCAGGTGTGCAGGAAGGGGTTGAGCTTGGCGTCCTGGGCGAAGTAATCAGTCTGGCCCAGCAGCTGGTTGTTGGACCAACCGAACAGGGCCTTGGTGGCCGTGAGCAAGGCTGGCCCGCTGCTGCCGGGAGGCACCAGCAGCGCCACCGCCAGAGCGGTGAGGCCAAGGCAGAGCAACAGATTGGGCAGCAAGCGGCGGATACGCCGCAGGTAGAAGCCCCCCAGGCAGCGCAACGGCGCCTCTTGGCTGTGGGCCAGCAAAGACCCACAGACCACGTAGCCGGAGATCACGAAAAAGATGTCGACTCCGCTGAAGCCACCGGGCAGCCAGCGCGGATCTAGATGGGTCACCAGCACCGCCAACACGGCCACCCCGCGCAGGGCGTCGATGTCGGGCCGATAGGGGAAGGCGGCGGATCGCCGAGCCGCCCCAACGGCAGCGGCGTTGATCACGATCCGGTTGGTACTAGACGTTGTTGGACCAGGAAGCGACGGAACGGCTCGGAGAGACTCTTGCTACCGGTCACGGAGAGGTGATTCGAATCCCAGTAGAGGTAGCGGCCATTGGCAAGCCGATAGCGGACCCGGCCATCGCGACCGAGCAGCCAGGGCGTGGGGTCAAACACGTGCACATTCGGCAAGCCGGTGGCGGCGAGCTTCAGGGTCCGCAGCATGGTGGTCTGCATCGAGCTGGTTTCGGAGGCGGACAGAGCACAAGGGGAACCGCGGCCCAGAGCGGGGATCGGCGGTTGCCAGCGGTCGCACGACACAATCTCCTGGGCAAGCGTTGGCACGGTTCCCACTAGGACTAATTGAATGCCGCGGGGCTCCAGCTGGGCGGCAAAGCGGCGAATGTCCTGGATGAATTGCTGGCGGACCTCGCTGGCCCCGATGCGGCGCCCACCAAGGAGAATTGGGGCTGGCTGTCCCCCCGCTGAGCGGACGCGCGTTGAAAAGTAATAATTGAAGGAGCCGGAGATAACGACCACATCACCGCGTTTGAGGCGCTGCAGGCTGCGTTCCATCTCACCAGAGATGAACTGACGGCATGGATCGTAGGGCTTGCCACGCCATAGCACGGTCATGCTGGGACTGAACAGACAAGCCCCTTTGAAGGTAAAGCTGATCGCTTGCCCGGTCTTGCTGGTGGCGCCATCGAGCATCGGCAGCAGATGCTGGGCATGGGAATCACCAATCAAGAAGATTTCACCAGAGCCGGGCAGGCCAGGCTTGCCACAGAGCGCGAAGTTGGTGCGCGTTGTCGCGTCGTAAGGCTTCCAGGCCTCGATCGTACAGTTAGGGGTATTGATGCCTGTGCCGGGGATAACAGGATCGAGACGATGGATTAGCTCCTGTGGCGGCACAGCATTGATGGCCGTGCCCAGGAACATCAGGCTGCGATATTGATAGTAAATTCGATCAAGACCGAACCAGGTCAGGCCGATGGTAACGAAGGCTAATAGGGTTTGCCATAGCGCCGGCAAGGGATGGCGGCGCACGGGCCGCTCCACCAGCGCATAGGCGAGGCAGGCCAGCAGCAAGGTGAGCAGGATCGCGAAAACGTACTGCCAGAGCAGCTCCAAGCCCAGGCTGCGCCGCATCAGGGTGATGACAGGCCAGTGCCAGAGATAGAGGGAATAGGAGAGCAGCCCACAGGCCAGCAGGAACCGCTCCAACCAACGCACGGGCAGAAAGCGGCCGTTGTCCCCGGGGCCAGCCTGGATCACCAGCAAGGTGCCGAGCACGGCGGGCAAGGCACCGGGAGCGGGAAAACCCTCGGTTTCGGGGGTGAAGATGAGGGCTAAACCCAGGATCAGCGCGCCGACCAAGCGGGGCCAGCGTCCTAGCGGCCAACCCCGGGCGAAGCCGCGGCGCTGAGCCAAGAGCAGCAAGCCGCCCACCGCCATCTCCCAGAAACGGCTCGGCATCAGGAAAAAGGCGCGCATCGGCTCCTGCTGGGTCCAGGACAAGCACAGTCCGAGCGAGAGCGCCACCGTGGCGGCCAACAGAGGAAAGCTACGGCGGGCCCCGAAGCCAAACAGCACGAAGAGCAGCGGGAAGACCAGGTAGAACTGCTCTTCCACACCGAGTGACCAGGTGTGCAGGAAGGGGTTGCGCTCAGCTTCGCCATCGAAATAATTATTCGCCGAAGACAGAAGGAAGTTATTCGACCAGGCAAACAGGCTTTTAATGCCAGTCAACAAGAACAGCCCGTTCTCATAATTCGGGATCAGCATCGCCACGGCGATCGAGGTGACGCCGACACAAAGCAGCAGGTTGGGCAGCAGGCGGCGAATGCGGCGCAAATAGAATGTGCTCAGCCGCAACAGCAGCGGTTCGGTCGAATGGTTCAGGAAGGAACCGGTGACCACATAGCCGGAAATCACAAAGAAAATATCAACCCCGGTAAAACCGCCCGGCAACCAGCTTTTGTTGAGATGGAAGATCAACACCGCCAGAACGGCGACACCGCGCAGAGCATCGATGTCGGGTCGGTAGGTGAAGGGGATGGGCTTGATCTTTGGGATGGTTGCGGTAGTCACACCATGGGGGGCTGTAAGGATTCTGCTGATCTCAGGCACCGCGACTCCATGCTGTAGGGATGTTGAATCAAAATTGGCTTCAATTACGACCAGAAGTTATCCTCGGGTTCACCGCTACGCCGTGCCAGCAGGTTGACATTCAAGTAGCTGGGGGCGCGCAACAGAGCCCTGGTTTCACGGCGAGACAAGATCCGGGCCGGGTATTCGGGAGCGGATCCCAACAGCTCAAAGCCAGCGCGGGGGCAGAATAGAGTTTCGAGAGCCTCGGTGGTGAAACGCCAGTAATCATACGGATAAGCGTGAGGCGGGAAGGTATGGTGGGTTTGGATAAACACCAGCCCGCCAGGCTTCAAGGCCCTGGCGATCTCGACGCTGGCTACCCAGGGATACTGAATGTGCTCGAAGGTGGAACAGGAAATGATGCCGTCAAAGCGGTCCCTTCCTGTGGCCTGGGAGAGCTTGTGAACGTCGGCAAGAATATCAACATCGGCACCGGCCTGAAAATCGCTGCCCAGGAATTCGGCTGCATGCGGAACCCAATCGCGGTGCATTGTCGAGCGCCCGGGGAGGCTCTGGCAGGTGCCCAGCTCCAGAATCACGGGTTTCTCGATCGCTGCCATGGCTGCGATAAACCGGGGGATCAGATCCATGGCAACCAGCTTGAAGCGGCAGCACACTAACTGAGTGCCGCAGGGGTCGTCGCGCCCGCTGAGCCCCGGGGCGGCCAGCGGCTGATGTCTGGCCCCAGTGGGAGCTGTGGCGCCGCGGTCGATGGGCCCGGGCGCCATCACGGGGCTGCGGCGCCCGGTGCGTCTAGAGGCGTTGCAGCCAGCTCAGCAGCTCGGCATTGACCCGTTCCGGCTGCTCGTCATGGGGGCAGTGGCCCGCCTCCAGCACCACCTCGCGGCTGTCGGCCGGGGCGTAGCGCTGGAACCGGGCCCGGCGGCTGGCGGCATCGATCCAGGGATCGCGCAAGCCCCACAGCAGCAACAACGGGGCGGACAGTCGGGAGAACAGGTCATCCAAGGGCTCCCCCCGCGGGATGTCGAACACGGTGCGGAACACCCCGAAGGCACCCGGATCGAGCGAGGGGCGACGGATCGACTCCACCAGCGCCTCATCGACGTGGCGCTGATCCACGTAAACCCGGCGCAAGGTGCGACGGATCGTGGCGGGCCGCCGCAGATTTTCAAACAGCAGGCGTTGCAACACGGGGCTGCGCAGCAGGGCTGTGCCGATGCTGCGCCGGGCGATCGCCCCCCAGCCCACGGGATCGCGCTGCTCCTCGCTGAACGGCCCGGCGGCGTTCAGCAACACCACCCCGGCACACGCCTCCCCCAGGGCCACGCCCGCGGCCAGGGCGGCGTAGCCGCCGAGGGAATTGCCCACCAGCACGGTGGGCCGGCCGATGCGCTCGCGGATGTACCCCTGCAGCTGCTCGCGCCAGAGGGCGCCGCCATAGGCCAGGCCGGCGGGCTTGGCACTGCGGCCAAAGCCCAGCAGGTCGATGGCGTGCACCTCGTGGCGCTCGGCCAGGACGGGGATGTTGTGGCGCCAGTGGTCCGTGGAGGCCCCGAAGCCATGCACCAGCAGCAGCGCCGGCCCCTCGGGCTGATCGGGGCCGCGCTGCACGGCATGCACCCGATGGCCGTCGAAACTCCACGTGGTGTCGTCGCGGCCGGGGGGTGCCACGGGCTGCGGCCTCGCCAAAGTGGTGTTCAGCGTCGCTGGTGTTTCGGCGGTGCGGGCGGCGGAAGGCACGGGTGCTGCGGGTGAGGCGGCCCGCTTCGGGGCCCGGAGGCCATCGATGCTAGGGAGAGCCTTCGGTCTGCCGCGTTGATGTCCCTGTCCTGCCTGCCCCGATTGGCCGCGGTGCTCTGGTGGTCCGCCGACTCGCCTGCTCCCCTGGCGCTCCAGCTGCTGCCGCTGCGGGACTGGCTCCCCGGCAGCGCCCTTTGGGCGCTGGCTCTGTATCTGCCCCTGAGCCTGCCGCTGACGGCCCTGGAGCGCCGGCTGGAGTCGGGGGCCCTGACGCCACTGCAGCAGCAGCTGCTGCTGGCGGGCCTGGCCCTCGGCCTGGCCCTGAGCGGCGGCACCCTGCTGCAACTGCTGTTGGGCTGGGCCCTGGGACCGGCCTGGGCCGGCAGCCTGGCCCTGGTGGTGGCCCTCTGGGGACTGTTCTGGGGACTGGCCGCCCGGCAGGACGGGCGCTGAGCGGGCCACCTGCCTCAGGCGCGCCAGTCCAGCCAGGGGAGACGCGGCAGGATGGCTGCCGTCTGGCCCTGGTAGGCGGCATAGGCAGGATACCGCTGCAGCAGGCTGCGCTCCTCGCGGCGGGCCTTGCCACCCAGCACGCCGGCCAGGGCCAGGGCGATCAGCAGGTGCAGCAGGCTGCCCAGCAGCACGGCCAGGCCCAGGGCGCCCAACAGGATGGCCCGATACAGCGGATGGCGACAGCTGGCGTAGGGCCCCCGGGTCACCAGCTCGGCTTGGGGCATGGGCTCGGGCAGCGGGGTCAGGCTCGAACCCAGCTGCTGGAGGGAGCGCGCCGCCCCCGCCAGCCCCAGCGCCAGCAGCAGCCCGCCGCCGATCCGCAGCGGCCAGGGCCAGGCCAGACCGATCGCGACGGGCGGCGGCAGTGGCGGCGCCAGCAGCATGGCGATCAGCGCCACCTGGGACAGCAGCCACCACTCGCCATGGCGATTGTCCCGGAGACCGGCGCGGCTGAAGCCCCAGTGGCGCAGCAGGAGGGCGAACCGGGAGGGAGAGCCCTCCGCGGGGCTGGTGGAGGGGGGCGGGTCTGGTGGGGGCATCACCGCGGGCGCCAGGCCACACCAGTCTGAGCGGCAACAGCGCCGGGGCCGCTCAGGCCTGATCCCGCGCAACACGCGGCCATGGCCGAACCGAGGCGTTGCCGGTGCGGACCCTGAAACAGCCGATTTGAGCCGGCGAGCCCCCTGGAATCGTCGTCGCTAGCGTCGGGTGGTGGCATGCCGCATGGCTGCTTGTCTCCTTTGCCGACCGTCGTGACTGAGCCCAAACCGTTGAACCTGCGTCTGCCGACACCAGGCTGTTACGCCGACCCGGATCGCAGCGGCCTGGACGCTGCCGATGTGTTCGACGGCATGACGGAACACCTCTTCTATACGTTGGGGAAGTTGGCCCCCACGGCCAGCCGCCATGACCTGTACATGGCCCTCAGCTATGCGGTCCGCGACCGGCTGATGACCCGCTATCTGGCGGGCATCGAGGCGCTGCATGCCACCCCGGCCCGCGTGGTGGCCTATCTCTCGGCCGAGTTTCTGATCGGCCCCCAACTGGGCAACAACCTGCTGATGCTGGGGATCCAGGACGCCGCCGCCGCTGCATTGCAGCGCTTCGGGATCAATAGCCTTGAGGAAATCCTTGATGTCGAGGAAGAGCCCGGGCTGGGCAATGGCGGCTTGGGTCGCCTGGCCGCCTGCTTCCTGGAGTCGATGGCGTCGCTGCAGATCCCGGCGACCGGCTATGGCATTCGCTACGAATTCGGCATTTTCGATCAGCTGATCCGTGACGGTTGGCAGGTGGAAATCACTGACAAGTGGCTCAAGTCGGGCTGGCCCTGGGAGATCCCTCATCCGGATCAAGCCTGTTTTGTGGGCTTCGGTGGACGCACCGAGAGCTACCGCGATGAGCACAACAACTACCGAGTGCGCTGGATCCCCTCGGAGCATGCGATCGGTGTTCCCCATGACGTGCCGGTGCTGGGCTACCGGGTGAACACCTGTGATCGGCTGCGCCTCTGGCGGGCAGACGCCACCGAATCCTTCGACTTTTACGCCTTCAACAGTGGCGATTACTATGGGGCTGTCGAAGAAAAAGTTGGCTCGGAGACGCTCTCAAAAGTCCTGTATCCCAATGATGGAACGGATGAGGGGCGGCGTTTACGCCTTAAGCAACAGCACTTCTTCGTGAGCTGCTCGCTTCAGGACATGTTGCGCAGTCTGGATCTGCGCAACATCCCAGTGCATGAGTTCCCTGACCACTGGGCAGTGCAGCTGAACGACACCCATCCAGCCATCGCCGTGGCTGAACTGATGCGCTTGTTACTGGACGATAAGTTGCTCAGCTGGGATGAAGCCTGGTCGATCACCAGCAGATCCCTCTCGTACACGAATCACACCTTGCTGCCGGAGGCCTTGGAGCGTTGGGGGCTGGAGCTGTTCGGCTCACTGCTGCCACGCCATCTGGAGCTGATTTATGAAATTAACCGCCGTTTCCTGCAGCAGGTGCGGCTTAAGTACCCCGGCAATGACCAAGTCCTGCGTCGCGTTTCAATCATCGACGAAGGCAGTTTCCGCTCTGTTCGGATGGCCCATCTGGCCACCATCGCCTCGCACCATGTCAACGGCGTGGCCGCCTTGCACAGCGAACTGGTCAAGACCGAGTTATTCCCTGAATTCGCCGCTCTCTGGCCCGAAAAGTTCACCAATGTCACCAACGGCGTGACCCCCCGCCGCTGGGTGGCCCTGGCCAATCCGACGCTCTCGGGCCTGCTCCACGATGCCGTCGGGAGTGGCTGGGTGAGTGATCTCGATCAACTCCGTGGCCTGGAACGCTTTGCGGAGGACAGCAGCTTCCTGGAGCGCTGGGAAGCCACAAAGTTGGCGGTGAAGCGCAACCTGACCAACTACATCCATCGCCACACGGGTGTGTTGGTGGATCCCGCCTCGATGTTTGATGTGCAGGTTAAGCGCATTCATGAATACAAGCGTCAGCATCTGAACGCTCTCCAGGTGGTTGCCCAATACCTGCGCATCAAAAATGGTGTTGCCACCGATCTGGCGCCACGCACTGTCATCTTTGGCGGCAAGGCTGCGCCTGGTTATGCGATGGCCAAGCTCATCATCCGCTTCCTCAATGGCGTTGCCGAGACGATCAATGCTGATCCGGATATGGAAGGCAGGTTGCGGGTGATCTTTTTGCCAGACTATAATGTTAAGCTTGGTGAACGGGTCTATCCAGCAGCGGATCTATCCGAGCAAATCTCCACGGCAGGTCTCGAGGCTTCCGGCACAGGCAACATGAAGTTTGCCATGAATGGAGCCCTAACGATTGGCACGCTTGATGGCGCTAATGTAGAAATCCGCGAACAGGTTGGGGCTGAAAATTTCTTCCTATTCGGTCGCAGCACCGCAGAGATCGCGACATTGCGCCACGACTACAGGCCCTGGGAGATCATCCATGATACGCCTGAACTGCCAGAGGTATTGCGGCTGGTGGAACAGGGGCATTTCAGCAATGGCGATACCGATTTATTTCGGCCGCTGCTGGAGAATCTCACCGGCCGCGATCCCTACTTCGTGCTGGTCGACTTCCACGATTATCTGCGCGCTCAAGATCAGGTCAGCCAGGCCTGGGCAGATCGACCGCGCTGGAATCGGATGTCGCTGCTGAACACCGCCCGCACCGGCTTCTTCTCTTCGGATCGCTCGATCCGCGATTACGCCGAGCGCATCTGGCGGGCTGAAGCCTTCCCGGTCACCATCACCTGCGAGCTGGACTGAGGACAAGACACCGCAAGCCTCCCAGCCGGCGACCGAGCCAGCGCCGATGGGAGGCCGGCCGTTGGGCCGGTGGATCGCCCTCGCAACAGCCCGACGGCCAACTGCAAGCCCGGGCTCAGCGGTTCACCCCACCGCTGTCGCTGCGAGCAGGGTGGGGTGACGTCGCAGCCGATCAGCCGCGATGGTCGGGCAGATCCGGGGTTTGATGCAGCAAGCGGTTGAGCCGCAGCCGATCGGCATTCAGGGGATCAGGGGCAAGTTCGCCGGCCACCTCCCGGAACTTCTGTTCGACCTCCTCGGGCACCCGCACATCAAAGATGCGTTCCATCAGCGCCTCGATCGAGAAGAGATGGGCGTTGATGTTCTCAAGGTCGGCCATGGCCTGCTGGATGGCATCGGTTTCGGCCGCCGCCGCCCCACCCCGACCCGCATCCACGGATGTGGGGGCCACCGCAGCCGGACCGGCTTCGCTGTCGCCGTACTGCTTCTGAAGCTCTTCCAGCACGCGACCGGCCAGGGTGCGGAAGGACTGCAGGGAGGCCCAGCTGAGTTCCTGCTGTTGGCGCAGGCTGGGGTTCTCGCGGATCAATCGGTCGTGTTCCCGATAAAACCGCTGGCAGTCAGGGCATTGGCAGGGCTCTTCAGGCACCGCGTCCCTTCACTGATCAGTCCCCATCATGGCACCACGGGCGCAGTGGCTGCAGCCTCGGCGGCGCCCGCCGCGGCCTCAATCCGGCAAATCGCCGGCAGGGGGCGGATCCAACCGTGGTTCGGGACCCGAGTCCGGGTCGTCATCCTCGCCATCCGCGCTGGCGGGCAGAGGGATCTCGATCGAGCTGACCACCTGAATGACATCCCGCAGGCGCATCGAATCGGCAAACCAGCCCATGGCCTGCTCGACATCGCCACGGCGTTCGGCCTCGCCAGCCTGCTCCTCGTGGGCTTCCGCCAGCACCGCCAACCAGCAGAGGCAGCGGGCCTGGATCACCGACAGATCCAGCTCCGGCGGCTGAGCGGCGGCGATGCGCTCGCTTTCCTGCTGCACCAACAACCTCAGGCGCAGATCATGGAGCGACGTCATCACCAATCCCCTTCGCGTGTGAGCCAAACTAGCGGCGATGGCCGAGGCTTCACCAGCTCCAGGGCTGGCGGTAGCGACCCGGACAGCGCGACAGCGGCGTCCCGACAGCCCGCCGCCGCCGCCCGGGCCAGCTCAGCTCAGAGGCTGTCGAGGTCGGCCTCGGCCTCAGCTTCGCGGGCAAGCTTCACGTTGAGGGGAGTGATCAACAGCTTGTCAACCCGCTTGCCATCCATGTCCATCACCTCGAATCGATACCCTTGCCAGTCGAAATGGTCGGCGGGTTTAGGGATTCGCTCTAGCACCTGCATGACAAAGCCAGCAATTGTATGGTAGCGTCTTTGCTTCTCCTCGCCAAAGATATCGGTGTTAATGATTTCCGCGAAGGCGTCGACAGTTAGGCTGCCATCCACGAGCCAAGAGCCATCCTCGCGTGCAGTAATCAGCGGCCCTTCCTCATCTTCCAGAGAGGGAAGGTCGCCCACGATCCCCTCCATCAAATCGTTGAGGGTGACCAATCCCTCAACACCGCCAAATTCATCGGTGACGAGGGCAATATGGATGCCACTGCGCTTGAACTGCTCGATGACCGACAGGGCGCGCATGGTCTCCGCTACGAACAGGGGAGGCTGCATAATCGCCTCAAGATTAATCTCCTCACCGCTGACGCGAGCCGATAACAGACTGCGGATGCTGACCAGGCCGAGGCATTCATCGAGGCTTCCCCTCCCGACCGGAAACCGAGAGTGACTGCTCTCCATCACTTCCTGGAGACTGCTGGAGATCGGCTCCTCGAGATCCAGCCAGCAGATTTCCGTGCGTGGTGTCATCAGGGTCTTGACGGTGCGATCGCCGAGGCGTAGCACCCGCTGCACCATGTCATGTTCCGCCTCCTCGATCAGGCCAGAGTCGGCTCCCTGTCGGATCATCGCCTTGATTTCATCCTCGGTGATGTCTGGTTCATTGTTGATCGGAATCCCCAGCAGCTCCAGAAGGGCATCCGTGGACTTGCCCAGCAGCTGGACGATCGGTGCACTGACCCGCGACAACCAGCGCATCCAGGGCGCTACCGAGCAGGCGAGCTGCTCTGGATTGGCGAGAGCAATGCGCTTGGGCACCAGTTCGCCAATGACGAGTGTGAGATAGGTGATCACCGCCACCACCAGGGTGAGACTGAGCCCCTCCCGGTAAGGATCTAGCCAGCGGATCGGCTCCAGCAGATGGCTCACCCCGCGGGCCACCGTGGCTCCGCCGACGGCGCCACTGAGGATTCCCACCAGGGTGATGCCGATCTGAACGGTGGAGAGAAATTCGTTGGGTGAATCAGCCAGTCGAAGCGCCGTTCGAGCCGAGCGCTTGCCTGCCTCGGCCATCTGTTGCAGCCGATGACGTCGGGCAGAAACGATGGCGATTTCAGCTCCAGAGAAGACACCGTTCGCTACGATCAACACCAAGATGATCAGGATCTCCAACGCCAAGGAGGTGATTGCCCTCGAAAGAAGGCACCAACTTACAGGGATTCCATGGCGGACCATGTCCTCCTTGTCATCTCCAGGCCATGTCCACCCCACAGCCTGTCCCCCGGCTCCGCTGAGAACCAGGCCGGAACAACGGCCCGCTGAAGCCGCGGCCGCGGCGGCTGTGCCGCCGTAGCCCGCAGGTCCGCCGCAAATCCCTTGCGCCGTCCATCTGCGGCACGATCCTGCAACAGCAGGCCCTGCTGTCGCCCGCTGCCCGCGGCTCAGCCCAACGGACGCCAATCCTCCCGCCGCATCCAGCTGATCCAGTCGGCGGAGATCTGCTTGGGGCAGACCGCCTCGCACTCCAGCTGGCTGCCGCAGCTGCCGAAGCCCTCCGCCCGCATCGCCGCCTGCATCGCCCGGCTGCGCTGGCGCCGTTCCGGCTGCCCCTGGGGCAACTGCCCGAGGTGGCCCAGCTTGGCGGCGACGAACAGGCTGGCGGAGGCGTTGCGACAGGACGCCACACAGGCGCCGCAGCCGATGCAGGCGGCCGCCTCGAACGCCAGGGCCGCCTGGTCATGGCCGATCAGCAGCGCATCCGCATCCGGGGCGCTACCGGTGTTGACCGAGCAATAGCCACCGGTGGCGATGATCCGGTCGAGGGCCGAACGGTCGACGCTGAGGTCCTGCAGCACCGGAAAAGCCCGGGCGCGCCACGGTTCCAGCACCAAGGTGTCGCCATCGCGGAAATGGCGCAGGTACAGCTGGCAGACGCTGGTGCCGGCCTGGGGACCATGGGCCTGGCCGTTGATCAAAAAGCCACAGGCGCCGCAGATGCCCTCGCGGCAATCGTGATCGAAGCCCACCGGTCGCTGCCCGGCTCGCACCAGCCGGTCGTTCAACAGGTCGAGGGCCTCCAGCAGCGAGAGATCGGCGCAGAGCCCCTCCAGCCGGTGGGTTTCCCAGCCGCCGGCGGCGGCGCCATCCTCCTGGCGCCAGATCTTCAGGGTCAGGGCCAGGGTCATCAGCGGTAGTTGCGGCTGCTGAGGGTGAGCAGGGTGAACTGCAGCGCTTCGGTATGGCGCCGCGGCGGTCCGTCCTGGCGGAACTCCCAGGCGGCGATGTGTGCAAAACGTTCGTCATCCCGCTGCGCTTCGCCATCGGGACCCTGGTGCTCCTCACGGAAGTGGGCGCCGCACGACTCCTCGCGGGCCAGGGCGTCGTGCAGCATCAGCTCGGCCAGCCCAAAAAAGTCGTCCAGCCGCAAGGCTTTCTCGAGTTCAGCGTCGATCGCGGTCGGCGGTGGCAGCAGCAGATCCTGCTCGAAGGCCTGGCGCAATGCTGTCAGCTCCACCAGCGCCCGCTGCAGCCGCTCGGCCTGACGGCTGATGCCGCAGGCCTCGATCATCAGCAACCCCAGCTGGCGATGCCAGGTATCCACCGGGCGGCTGCCACGGATGGCCCGCAGCCCGGCGATGCGCGCCTCGGCCGCGGCCAGGGCAGCGCGGCAGGCCGGATGGTCGCTGGCGATGCGGGGCTGGGGATGGCTGGCCAGCCACGCCGGCACGGTCGCCGGCGCGATGAAGTAGCCATCGGCGAGACCCTGCATCAGGGCGCTGGCGCCGAGCCGGTTGGCGCCATGCTCGGAGAAGTTGGCCTCGCCGAGCACGAACAGCCCCGGCAGGTTGCGCATCAGCTGGTAATCCACCCACAGGCCCCCCATCGTGTAATGGGGGGCGGGGTAGATGCGCATTGGCTTCTGGCGCGGGTTGTCGCCGCTGATGCGCTCGTACATCGCCAGCAGATTGCCGTAGCGCTCCTCGATCGCCTCCTGCCCATCACGCTGGATCGCCTCGGCCAGATCGAGGTACACCGCCCGACCGCCGGGTCCGATGCCGTGGCCGGCCAAGCAGAGCTCACGGGCGCGGCGAGACGCCACATCCCGCGGCACCATGTTGCCGTAGCTCGGGTAGAGGCGCTCCAGGAAATAGTCGCGCTCCGCCTCCGGGATCTGCTCCGGCGCCCGGCTGTCGCCTGGCCGCAACGGCAGCCAGATGCGGCCGTCGTTGCGCAGGCTCTCGCTCATCAGGGTGAGCTTGCTCTGCCAGGCATCACCGGCGGGGATGCAGGTGGGATGGATTTGCGTGAAGCAGGGATTGGCGAACCAAGCGCCCTGGCGATGGGCGCGCCAGATGGCGCTGGCGTTGCTCTTCAGGGCGTTGGTGGAGAGGAAATAGACGTTGCTGTAGCCGCCGCTGGCCAGCAGCACCGCCTGGGCGGTGTGCACCTCCAGCGCACCGCTGCGGCCGTCGCGGCAGACGACGCCGCGGGCGACCCCGTCGACCACCACCAGCTCCACCAGCTCGCGATGGCTGAGCAGTTGCACCCGACCCGCCGCCACCTGGCGCATCAGCGCCTGGTAGGCGCCGTAGAGGAGCTGCTGGCCCGTCTGGCCGCGGGCGTAGAAGGTGCGGCTC
>CAYOCW010000025.1:0-15105 GCA_964402615.1 uncultured Cyanobium sp.
CCCGCAAAGCGGCCGCCAAGCGGTTCCAGATCACCGGCAGCGGCAAGTTCATGCGCCGGCGCGCCTTCCGCAACCACCTGCTCGACCACAAGAGCCCGAAGCGCAAGCGCTATCTCGCCTCGAAAGCCCTGGTCGACGAGCGCGACCACGACAACGTGGCGCTGATGCTCCCTTACGCCTGAGCCCGGCTGTCTGCCACGATCCCGTCCACCGTCTCCTGAACCTTTCCCATGGCCCGCGTCAAGAGGGGCAATGTCGCCCGCAAGCGCCGCAACAAAATTCTGCGCCTGGCCCGCGGTTTCCGCGGCAGCAGCGGCAGCCTGTTTCGCACCGCCAACCAGCGGGTGATGAAGGCGCTTTGCAACGCCTATCGCGACCGTCGGCGTCGCAAGCGCGATTTCCGCCGCCTCTGGATCGCGCGGATCAATGCCGCCGCCCGGATCCATGGCCTCAGCTACAGCCGTCTGATCGGGGGGCTGCGCAAGGCCGATGTGCGCCTGAACCGCAAGATGCTGGCCCAACTGGCGGTGCTGGACCCCAGCAGCTTCGGCAGCGTGGCCGCCACCGCCAGCCGCTGATCGGCAACCCCTGCCGATGACAGACCTGCTGCCTCAGGCCTACCTGCTCGGCCTGATCGTTTTATTGGCGGGCATCGCCGTGGTGATCGGCCGCCAGATCCTGCGGGTGCGCCGCGACGAACGGATCATGGCCCAACTGGGAACCAAGGCCGGATCCAAGGGGTCCGGCAGCAGCTCCGAGGAGCTTTACACCCTGGCCTCGGTGCAGCTGCGCAAGCGCTTGTATGGCCAAGCGGCGGACAACCTGCGCAAGGCCCTGCGCCAAGCGGAGTCGGAGACGGCACCCCAGGAGGCCATGGCCCTGATTCAAAATGCCCTGGGCTTCTCCCTCGCCGCCCAGGACAACTATCAGCAGGCCGTGCGCCATTACCGTGCCGCCCTCAAGGCTCGGGCGGACTATCCGGTGGCGCTCAACAATCTCGCCTTTGCTTTGGAGAAGCTGAAGCGGGAAGGGGAATCGCTGGAGCTGTATCGCCGGGTGCTGCAACTGGAAGCGGGCAACCGCACCGCCAGCAAGCGCCTGCGCCTGTTGGAGCGCCGTGGTGTCACCGAGGCGAGCCCCGCCAGCAGTGGCACGGGCATGGCGGATTGAGGCTCCATGGGAACGCGAAAGCGTGGGAAATTCAACAGTTATGCAGGGCCGATCTCCTGATCTAAAGGGAATTGCCCTTTGAGAAGGGCTAACCTGAAGGAAGCTTTACAAAACCCCATGCCAAGGTGAATGATATAGTAATGATTCACATGATGACTTGGGCGCAGCCCATCTCTCCAGAGCCTTGCTGGACGAGATGCTCGCGTGATGACGTCTTCTACACTCTATGATCCCCTATGCCGAAATAACCACATATGTTCCGATTTCATGGGGGCTCTTCTGCCTTGCATCCGTCCCCTCACTGTTCCTCGCTGATCGGGCATCATGACAACAACAGATACGCCAACACCGGATATCGAAAGCGTTGAGTACAAAAGGCAGTTTCTCCACGAGGCAACTCGCTTGGCGATTGAGTCCGTGGAGAAGGGCTGGGGTGGACCCTTTGGCGCGGTAATCGTCAAGGATGGCAAGATCATCGGTCGCGGGCAGAACCGTGTGCTGCTCACGGGCATCCCCGTGTATCACGCCGAGGTGACCGCGATCATCGACGCTTGCTCCAGGATCAACACCAAGGGCCTACTTGGGTCAGATGTGTATGAGGGCAATCTCAAGATGATCCCGCGTCCAGAGGGATCGCCTGATCCGGTTCCGGAGCGGGCTCAGATGCTGAAGGGCTGCGATCTCTATGTGAACGGAGCACCATGTCCGATGTGCATGAGTGCCATCTACTGGGCGCGGATTGATCGGGTGTACTTCGGCACAAGGCTGGAGGATACGAGCAAAATCGGTTTCGATGATGAGTTCCAGTACATCGACTTCCGGCTCCCTTGGGAGCAACGCAAGGCAATTCAGTGTTTTCCTGATTTCGAGCGAGACTTCGCTTTGCAGGCCTGTCAGGCCTGGATGAACAAATCTGACCGCCACCCCTATTGAAGGTCGAGCAGTGCCATGGCGAATTCCGTGACTCTGATCGCCTCCGGTCGCGTCCATGCCGGCATGGGCGAGGCACTGGCGGGTTGGCATGCTCGGCAGTCGGAAGCCCTCTCTCAGCAGAGCGGCTTCCTCAGCACCGGTTTGCTTCCGCCCCGTTCCGGCGCCAAGAGCGACATCTGGACGATCCGGATCTCGTTCGCATCCCCTGCGGACCTCAAGGCCTGGCAATCCTCCACCGCCTGCCGCGATCTGCTGGCGGCGGCAGCACCGCTGCTGGTGGGGGGTGCCTTCGAGGAACGACGTGAACAGGAGGATTCCTTCCCCAACAGCCAAGCCGACGTCACCGAGGTGATCTTCTCCAAGGTCAGGGCTGGCATGTCCGATCGGTACTGCAGTTGGGCGCAGCGGATCCAGGCGGCCCAAGCCGGCTACCCCGGCTATCTCGGCATGTATCTCCAGCCTCCTCAGGGGGCCGGTAAGGGCCACTGGGTCACCATCATCCGCTACGACTCCGCTTCCCATCTCGAAGCCTGGATGAACTCGCGCCAGCGCGCCGATCTGCTGGCGGAATCGAGGCAGTTCATCGAACGTCAGGAGCTGGTCCGCATCACCACCTCCTTCCCCGGCTGGGTTCAGGTGGATCCCGTTTCCGGGCAGGGGCCGCCCAACTGGAAAACGGCGATGCTCGTGATGCTCGGGCTTTATCCGATCGTGATGCTGGAGCTGCGGCTGCTGAATCCGATTTTCTCCGGCCTGGGGATCCATGGAGCCCTGGGCACATTCATCGGTACCTCCATCAGTTTGGCGCTCACCAGTTTCCTGACGATGCCCCGGTTGGTGAAGACGTTCAACTGGTGGCTCTTTCCTGGCAACGCCTCCCCCCGGGCGCTCACACGCCGGGGGGTGAAGATCATCTGCCTGCTGTATGTGCTGGAGGTGGCGATTTTCTGGAAACTGCCGCCCTTCTGAACGAAGCCTACCCCGCCGTTGCAGGCTGCTGCAGAACAACCAACCGCTGCGGGGAAGACAGCGTCTCCATGGGCGCAACGTCATGAAGGCACGGTTCTGCCGGCAGAGTGTGGTTGTGGTTGCGCCGCCCGTTCCGCCATGACGCGTCGTTTGATCATTTCCGACAATCGCGACGATCCCGGCAATCCGTTGATCCTTGATGGCGACGCCATTGATGCGGCGGCCCGGGATCCGCTGGCGATCGGCAAGTTGATGGTGGATCAGGTGTGGGCGGAGGGCACCGATCCCACCGGCGGCGGCCTGTATTACGAGCGCAAGAGCAATCGGCATCGGCGTCTGCGGGCCTTCGAAACCGGCAGCGAAGAGATGATGACCGGCGGCTGGGTGCGGGTGCTGGCCAGCCCCGAGCAAGTGGAGCGGGAGCGGGCCGGCATGGAACAGGCCGCCCTGCGGGGGCTGGTGACCGTGCACGGCATCCATCGCGGCGTTCTGCTGGTGGAGTTTCACGACGTGCCCTGACCGCGACATCTCAACTCCCCTGCTGCGTTCGTGGCCCCGAAGGTCGCGGAACGCTTGGCTGGCCAGAGGCGTTGCTGGGGTCTCAGCCCCGTCGCCGCCCCAGCCCCGTTAACCTCGGCCAGAGATATTGATCGGCCATGCAAGCCAGCTGGAACGGCTCCGTGATCGCCCGCAGCGACGACATCGTGACGGTGGAGGGCAACGCCTATTTCCCGGCCGAGGCCCTCAACAACGACTGCTTCCGACCCTCCAGCCATCGCAGCCATTGCGGCTGGAAGGGTGAAGCGCACTACTACGACGTGGTCGTGAACGGTCAGGTGAATGCCAACGCGGCCTGGTTCTATCCCGAGCCGCGCGAGGCAGCCGCGTCCATCCGCGGCAGGGTCGCCTTCTGGAAAGGCGTTCAGGTCAGCCCTCCGTGAGGTCGGCGCTGAACCGGTCCCCACTGCACGGCCCGTGTGAGCTGGCCCATGACCCTGTCTGACGCAGAACCTGGAGAGCGGCTGATCGAGGGCCCGGCCAGCGCCCCGGCCACGCTGTTGCTGGCCCACGGCGCCGGCGCGCCGATGGACAGCCCATTCCTGGCGACGATCGCGGCGGGGCTGGCGGCCCGCGGTTGGCGCGTGGTGCGTTTTGAGTTCCCGTACATGGTCCGGGCGCGCCGGACTGGCCGCCGCGGCGCTCCCGATCGGCTGCCCAAGCTGCTGGAGAGCTTCCGAGCCGAGATCGCCCAGGCCACCGGCCAGGGTCCGCTGTTCATCGGCGGCAAATCCCTGGGCGGCCGGGTGGCGAGCCTGGTGCTGTCGGCGCTGGAAACCACGACCGATCCCGCCCACCAGCATCTGGCCAGCGTGCGGGGCGGCATTTGCCTGGGCTATCCCTTCCACCCTCCCGGCAAGCCCGATCAGCTGCGCACCGCCCACCTGGAACAGCTGCGCTCCCCTTTGCTGATCCTGCAGGGGGAGCGCGACAGCTTTGGCAACCGCGCCGAGGTGGAGGGCTATGGGCTGCGTTCAGCCATCTCGGTGCGTTGGATCCCCGGAGGCGATCACAGCTTCAAGCCCAACCGCGGCGCTGGTCTCGATGAGGCCGCCGCCTGGCAGCTCGCGGTGTCGGAGACGGATCGCTTCTGCCGCCAGATCCTCCCTGCCTGATCCCAGCGATCGGCTCGGGGCAGCGGCGTTAGACAGGCGATCGGGGCTCAAGCCGCGGCTGGACCAGGGCTAACAGACCATGTCCTGGGCGCTGCAAAGGTCTGGGGCTTGGGGTCTCAGCTCACCCTCAGAAGGCGGCGAGGGCTGTCGCCAGCGGCTGGACCGGGTGGCTTTTGCTGCTGGTGACCTCCACGATCCGGCCGATGGAGGCGGGGGTGTTGAGGGCTTCAAGGCAGCAGCGGGCCACCAGGCGCCGCGGAATCGAATCGCTCTCCTGTTGATCGGGCCCGCTGTAGCGAATCCCCTCGCGCTCCAGCCCCTCCTCCCGCTCCGACAAACCACCGGGGCGAATCACCGTCCAGTCCAGACCACTGCGTTCGAGGGCCTGCTCGCCCAGCCGCTTCCAGACCAGGATCAAGCCGAAGAGATTGAGGGGATGGGCCCAGCGGCCCGCACAGAGGGAGCTCACCAGCACGACGCGGCGCAGACCGACCCGGCGACAGCTCTCCACCTGCCGTTGCACCCCCCAGGCGTCCACCCGCATCGGTGCCAACAGATCGATCGAGGGGCGGGCGCCGGTGGCGATCACCAGGGCATCGGCACCTTGCAAGGCCCGATCCAGCGCCGCGGCGTCCGTGAGCTCCAGCCGCACCTGGTCGCAATGCTCCAGGCTGGCCGGCACGAGCGAGGCCGGGCGCAGCAGCAGCCGCGGCCGATCGCCGCCGGCCAGCAGCTCTTCGGCGATGCGATACCCGGTTTTGCCGGAGGCGCCGCTGATGGCGATGGTGCGAGGCATCGAAGGAACCGGTGGCGTGGGCTGGCGCGGTAGTCTGGCGGGGTCGACCCCGCCGACGGCGGTGGGGGAAGCCGCTCCCCATGGCTGGCCTGGCGGCGAGAGGCAGCGCCAACCGCTCAATCCACGGCTGGGGGCTTGGCTCGGGCCGGTCGGTGCGGGTTGCCACACCGAGCGCTGTTCCGGATCAGCACACGGGTCTACAACCTGATCATGATCCGACGCCAACAGCATGGAACGGGAGCATCTGGCCACCCTGGTGGATCACCAAAAGCCGTTCAAGGGGACTTGGGAGATCTATCGCGATGCTGGCCAGCACTACATCGCCTGCCATCACGCCAACCACCAGCCCCTTGCCAGCAGCCAGGCGTCTGAGTCGGGCGAATTCTGCCAGGAGCTGGGAGGCGAGCCTCAGGCCTGCTCCTTCACCAGCCAGCTCCAGTTTCACGGCTGGACGATCGACAACCACGACCGCTCCTGTCAGGAGTTCCGGCTGGCCTGTCACCTGTGATGCGCCGGCTTGAACGCGCCTGCCGACCCGCGCCAATCCACTAAGTTCCAATTCATCGACCCCAGGATGAATGCGCCTCCTTCTGGTCAGCGGTGATGCACCGCTGCAGGCCCTGCAGTTGGCGACGGCGGCCAGCCGGGGTTCCTGTCGCCTGGTGGACCTCAGCGGCGAGGCGTTGCTGGCGGGGGCGGAGCATTTCGATCCGCTGCGAGAGCTGGAACAGCGCTGGCCGCCCTTGCGCCAAAGCCTGGCCGGCTGGCTGGAGTTCCTGCAGCTGCAAGCGCCCCAAGCGCACCAGCTGCCGCTGATTCCTGGCCTGGAGGACGTGCTGCGCAGCCTGTTCCTGATCGATCAGCTCAAGGCTGCCGGCAGCGATGACCTGGTGGTGCTCCTTCCCGCCTGCGGCCAGGCCCAGCGGTTTCTGCAGGGACTGGTCAACTGTCCCGATCTGGTGCAACAGATCTACGTGCCCTTGATCGAGCGCTTGGCCCAGCTCAAGGACACGGTCAGCCGCCTGGAGGGTCTGCTCAACATCCGGCTGCCCGACAGTGCTGGACTGGTGGTGCCGGCGTCCCTGCTGGAGGATGTGGATCTGCTGCGTCAGCGGTTGATCGATCCGGCCGGCTGTGAGTTGCAGCTGGCGATGCCCGCCGCCTCAGCCGAGCAACCGCTGCTGGCGCGGCGCATCGCTGGCTTCTACCTGGGCGGCGTGCAACTCAGCCGGCTGTGGCTGCACGGTCCCGTGGCGGCGGAGCTGCTGGCGGAGCAACGCCAGCGCTGGCAGCCCTCCCACCTGCTGCACACCGAACACCTTGCCGAGTTCCAAGCGGCGGCCCCCGCCTGGCTGGCCCTGCCCTGGCAGGGGGAGGAGGCGATCAACCACGCCAGCGACCCCGATGGCACGGCGGTCACCAGCCTGCTGCTGCCGGGACTCTCGCGGGAACAGCTGCAGGTGCAGCGGGTGGGCCAGGCCCTGCAGGTGCGTCTCGGCCCGCTGCGCCGCGGCTATCCGCTGCCGAGCACCTGCCTGGATCGGACCCCCAGTGGCGCCAGGGTGGCGGGCCGCCGCCTGGAGGTGCGCTTCCGCTGAGCCCTCCAGCCCAGCCGGTGGTGGCGATGCAGCTGCTGGTAGGTCTTCAGATTGTTGAACTCCGCCAGCAGCATCGGCAGATCCGCCAGCAGCACGGCGATCAGCGGATCCAACCTCACCACCAGGCTGAGCAGCAGGGCGGCACCGTGGGGCAACAGGGTGAGATAGAAATTCTGGCGCGCCTGAAGGCCGGTCAACCGCGCGATGGTCACGCAGTCGACCAGCCGATCGAGGCGGCCGGCCGGCAGCACGAGGTCCGCCAGCTCAAACGGCAGGGACGGGCTTCCATCCGACACGGCCAGGGCGATGTCCGCCGCGGCAAAGGCGCCGGAATCCAGCAGCGAGGCCCCCAGATAGGCCACCGTCCCCTGGCTGCGGTCGAACTGCCGGATCCACTCCAGCCGCTGCTGCAGATCCAGCGAGGGATGGACCGCGGCGGCGGGCAAGCGCAGCTGGCGGGCCAGACCCTGCAGCATCTCCCCGTGCCAGGTGCTCACCAGATGCAGCCGCCAACCGTGGCGTCGCAAGCGCCGCAGGCTGCGGGATACCTGGCGGTCGAGTTGATCGCGGAACAGCAGCCCGCCCACCAGCTGCCGCTCCACCACCACGAACAGCCAGTGCAAGCCGCCCTGGCGGGCCAGTTGCGGGGGCCGTGCGAGGCCGAGGCTGTCGAGCAGGTCGCCGTCCCCGATCAGCAGCGACTGCCCATCGAGACGGCCGCTGAGGCCCAGGCTGCCATGGGGTTGAAGGTCCTCCACGGCTCGGGGCCGCAGCTGGCGGGCCTCCATCCAGTCCTGCAACGGCAACAGGGCGATCGACTGGGGCTGCAAGAAGCGGCGGAAACCGGCGGCGATCTCCACCAACGCGTCGACGTCGTACCGGGCATCAAGGCTCACCACCTCGCACAGCTGCCGCTCGATACCGGCGCAGAGAGCGGTTTCGGCGATCACCAGCGTGCGGCAGTGGCTGAGGCGATCCAGGGCGGTCGCGTTGAGCAGGCGCACACCCCAGCCGGTGCAGAGGCTGCGGGCGCCGCGGTAGGCCACCGATGCGCTCAGCTGCCAATCGTTCATCGGGTCGAACTGCACCAGGGCCGCCGCCTCGTGGGGGCGCCCCAGCAGCAGGGCCACCATGGCCCCACCCAGCTGAATCGGCACCAGCTGACGATGCAGCTGGCGGGCCCGCTCGATGCCTTCAGACGGGGCGTCATGGGGATTGAGCTGCAACAGCTGTTGATACAACGGCTGTTCCGCCAGCTCCTGCTGGAGTTGCACGATCAGTTCACCCTGCAGCACCAACATCCCCACCGGCAGGGCATCGCCGGCGACAACGGCCAGCGGCAGCGGGTCGCCATCCAGCAGCTGCTTGCTGATCACCGCCTCGCCGCTGAGCGCTTGCGCCTCCAGCGGCACCACATCGCCCGGTCCCAGGCGGATGCGGTCGCCCCGCTGCAGCGCCGCAAGCGCCCGAGGTGGCGATGACGCCTCGGCGAGAGGGAAGTGGACCTGATCCATCCAGCGCCGCAGCTCGGCGGAGAGGTTTTCGCTGCTGCGGCCGGCCTGGCGGATCGGGCCGCGCAGGATCTCGCCGCCGTTGTCCATCGCCAGCTGTGTGGCCAGCGTGTCCAGCTGGCCCCGCGCCATCAGGCTGACGTACCAAATCAGGTCGAGGGTTTCGCGCGGCAGGCTGCCCCGCTCCTCCGGCCGGAGGCACTGGCGCAGCAGCGGCAGCAGCAGGGGCGGCAGCAGCAGCAGGCCGATCGGCAGCATCCAGGCCGGCGCCAGGCTGGCCTGAGCCAGCGCCAACAGGCCCGCCAACGACAGGCGCAGCAGCGGGCCTCGCGGGGGGGAGACCAGGGACGGCTCAGGCCACGTCGCCAGGGTCGCCTGCTGTTGCGGCGAACCCAGCTGGTCGAGCAGAGACTGAACGGCGGCGCGCTGCCAGACGCCGACTCCGATCCGCTCCAGCACCAGGCTGCCGGCCCGCAGGTTGAGGCGCGCCTGGGCCACCTGGGGATGGTGAGCCGCCAGCCGCTGCAGGCTGGCGCCGCAGGCGGGATTGTCGCGCAGGTCGTCGCTCACCAGCCGCAGGCGACCCGGCAGGGCCGAGCGCACGATCCAGCTGCCGCCGCTGGCGGGGCAGGTGAGTTGATCACCAAGCTGGAGCTGGAGCTTGTCCTTCTTCATCGGCGCCAGGCCCGCAGCGCCAGGGCCAGCAAGAAGAACGGGGTGCCCGGCAACAGGGGCAGGGCCCAGCCGAGGATGGCCAGCGCCATCAACCCGTCCTGGAGGCTGTCGCGCCAGGAGGGGGTGTGCTCCAGCGGTTCCGCCAACAGGCCCGCCAGACGCGGGATCCAATCGGCGGTCAGGGGATCGCGGCCATTGCCGACCACGATCCCCTGACCCAGGCCCCAGAGGCGGAACGGCAGCTCGGGCCAGGAGTCGCTGAGGCGCTCCTTGAGTTCCAGGGCTTGATGCCAAGGGATCGGCGGCTGGAAGCGCCACCGCTGCCGGCCGGGCAGGGCATGGACCAGCTCAAGCCGCGTCATGCTCGAAAACCGCGACCGCCACGGGATGGAAGCGCTGGTCGCCGGGCTCATAGCGCCAGGAGAGGCGCTGGGGATCGAGCTGGGCGGACCAGGACTGGAAGTCGTCGCGGCGGCGGCGGGCCACCAGCCGCTGGGTGCTGACCTTCAGGCGCCGGGCCAGCTGGCTGGGGGCCAGGGGCATGGCGACCGGGCTGGACACCACGGCAGCCCCTAGCCGTGCCGGCACGGCGGGGGCCGCGGGCACCGGCGGCGCCAGGGAGACCGGCGGCGGCGCCAGGACCGGAGCGGGCTGCCCAACCTCCGCTGCCGCCAACGGCGCCTCGGAGAAGGGGTAGCGCAGCGGCCGCAGCGCGTTGAGGGCGGCGACGATGCAGGTGCCGTTGTTGATCAGGATCGCCAGCAGCGGCGGGATCGGCAGCAGCACCCCCAACAGCAGCGCCGTGAGGTTCGGCACCGCCACGACGCCGATGTTCTGGCGCACCACAGCGAAGCTGAAGCGGGCCAGCGCCTGGGCATCCAGCAGCTGGCTGATGCGCTCGCCGCAGAGCACGATGTCGGCGGTCTCGCGGGCCAGGTCGCTGCCATGGCGGAAGGACACGGCCACATCGGCATAGGCCAGAGCGGCGGAATCGTTGAGGCCATCGCCCACGAACGCCACCCGCTTGCCCTCCGCCTTGAGGCGCCGCACCACCTCGGCCTTGATGTCGGGCAGGGCCTCGGCGTGGATGCGGGACCGGGGCAGGCCCAGCTCTTGCCCCACCTGCAGGGCCACCGCCTCCACGTCGCCGGTGAGGATGTGGCTATCGATGCCCCGCTGGCGCAACTGGTGCAGCAGCTCGCGGGAGTCGGGCCGCAACCGGTCGGCCACGTAGAGGATGCCCACCACCCGGCCATCGATCGCCACCAGGATCGGGGTGGCGACGCGCAGCCGGGGATCGCGGCTGGTGGGAGGTGGATCCAGCCCCTCCTCCCGCAACAGGCGGCGGTTGCCCACCAGCACCTGCCGACCGGCCTGGCGGGCCCGCACACCCCGCCCGATCTGGCATTGCCAGTCGTCCACGGGCAGGGTGGCCAGGCCGCGGCGTTCGGCGGCGGCGGTGATCGCCAGGGCGATCGGATGGTTGAGGCCCTGCTCGGCGCTGGCGGCCAGCTGCAGGAGCTGATCCGCCTCGAAGCGGTTGTCGAGCAGCTCGATCTCCAGCAACGCCGGCTCGCCGGTGGTGAGGGTGCCGGTCTTGTCGAACACGACCACATCGACCTCGGCCAACGCTTCCAGGACGCGGCCGCTGCGAATCAGGATGCCGTGGGCGGCGGCACGGTTCAGGGAGGCCAGGATCGCCGTCGGCACCGACACCCGCAGGCCGGTGCCGAGGTCGAACATCAGCAGCGACGCGGTCTGGGAGAGGCTGCCGGAGAGGGCATAGCTGAACGCGGAGAGGCCGAGGGTGGGCAGCACGAAGCGATTCGCCACCCGGGCGGCCACGTTGCCGACGCGGCTGTCGCAGACGGGGGCCGCCTCGATCAAGCGGGCGATCTGACCGGCCCGGGTGTCGTCGCCCACCGCCGTCGTGATGATCTCCAGGTAGCCCTCCAGCAGCACGGAACTGGCCAGCACCTCCTCGCCAATCTCCACCTCGCGCGGCACCGACTCGCCGGTGAGGCTGCGCACATCAAGACTGGCTTGACCCAGCGCCACGATGCCATCCACCGGCACCTGATCGCCGGCAAACACCAGGGCCAGATCACCGCTGCGCACCTCCGCCAAGGGCAGGCTGAGCAGCGCATCACCCCGTCGCACGCTCACTTGGCGGCTGAGGTCAGCCTTGAGGTTGCGGGCTGAGGCGTGGGCGATGCGCGCCGTGGCATCGCGGATCGACTCGCCTCCTTCGATCATGGTGAGCATCAGGGCTGGGCCGAGCAGGAAGCCCTCGATGCTGTGCAGCACCACCGCCAGGGCATCGAGCACGTCGACGTTGAGCTGACGGTCGCGCACCAGGCTGGTGCCCGCCCGGGCGAAGCAGCGGCCGCTGGCCAGCAGCACCAGCACCAGCAGCGGCAGGGCCGGCAGTTCAAGCGGGATGGCCAGCAGGGTGGCCCCGAGGGCCAAGGCCGGCAGGCGCAGCCGCGGCGGCAGCAGCTCCAGCCGGGTGCTGGCCAGGGCCGCGGCAATCTCGTCCTGGGAGTCGTCGTCGAGGGGCGCGGCGGTCGTGACGGCCAGCAGAGGCGCCTGCCCGCGCCGGGCTTGGTCCTGAAGGGAGGCCCAGGCAAGCGGATCGATCCCCTCCTCCAGGGTCACCACCAACGACCGGCTCCAGCGGCTGAGGCGCTGGCTGAGAACGCCGCTCCAGCCAGCGCTCAAACCATGAAGGGCTTCGAAGCCGTCAGCCTCGAAGGTGAAGCGGCAGCGTTGCCCGACGCGATGGCGCAGGGTCAGCAGCGGCGACAGGTCGCAGGGATCAGCCTTCAATGGTCACTTCGGTGACGGTTTCGGCTTCCGCGTCCGTCGCGCTGGCGGACGCCTTGCTGGCGCGCTCCTGGGCCAGGTCCGCCCGGGCTTCGGCCACCAAGTCATTGAAGGACTCCCCGAACTCGGCCACGTTGTGGGCCACGGACTTGGTGGCTTCCGATACCTTGTCGGCTACCACAACACCCAATTTCAGACCTCGCTTGGTGAGGTCGCGGCCGGTTTCGGACATGTTGCGGGACAGCTTGCTGCCACCGGTGACGGCCGAGACGGCGGGGGCAAGGGCCATCAGGCCCGCACCGATGCCAAAGGCCACCAAGACTTCCAGCTCGAACATGGACCTTGAGATAGGCACCGAAAGTTTCGCAGAAAAAGCCGGCGCGGCTGGGTCATGACCGCTAATCCCCATGGTTGCGGCCCTAACCCACCGATGCCAAGGCCAGCCAGCGGTTCACTCCAGCGGAATGTCGAGGGGTTCGGCGTCGACGACAGGAGATGCACCAAGGCCGAGCTGGCGGTAGAGGTCATCCCGCCATTGGAACAGGGGATCAAAGCGGGGTTGGTCGGCGATGCCGGGCACGCCTCGGCAGGCCAGCTGCGGGCCGGCCGCCGCCGGGAAGCGCAGCGGATAGAGCTGGGCTGCCACCGCCAAATCGGCCAAGGAAAGCTGATCGCCCACCAGCCAGGGCCGCGCCTGCAGCAGCAGGGTCAGCTGTTCGAGGGCCTCGTGCAAGCCGGTGCCTTCCAGCGGCAGCAGCTGCCCCAAGCGACCCAGCAGGCCGGAGGGCAACGAGCCAGCCAGCTGACGCAGGGGGCTGGGGGTGCTGTCGGGCAGCAAGGCGGCGCGCAGCGCGGCATCGCCGAGGGCTGCTTGCACCAAGGCCAAGCGCGCCTCTGTCGCCAGGGTGGTGTCAGCCCAATCCTCCAGCAGGCGCACCTCGGCCCGAGCGGCGGGATCGACCGGCAGCAAGGGCGGTTGCGGTTGCAGGCGCTCGAGGTACAGGGCGATGGCGGTGGAATCGGCGATCCACTGGCTGCCGTCCTGCAGCACCGGCACCTGGCGCTGGCCGGACTGGCGCAGCAACTCCACCTGCCCCAGCCCTGGCAGCACCTCGACAACGCTGTAGCTGATGCCCTTCAGCGCCAACAGCAACCGCGCCTTTTCGCAGAAGGCGGAATGGCGAAACTGGTGGAGCTTCATAGAGACGAATCGGCGCGGCAGTGTGCCGGACGGACGCTAGGAGATTGCTGCGGCGGCTGCGCCCGCGGGGTTGGGACGGCTCGGCCGGCCGGCTAGCAGGCCCCTCAGGCGACGGGATCCTCCAGCAGCTCACGCCAGAGCGCTTCGGCCTGCTGCGGACTGGGCGCCGGCAGAGCGCTTCCCTCGAAGGTCTCCACCGGCCGGCAGCCGAGGCTGTTGATCAGCAGGGCCGCCTCGCAGCCGCGCAGCGCGTCCGCATCGAGCGCTTGCTCCTGCGCCAGACCCCGCTCCAACGCCAGGCCCCGCAGGATGCCGGGCAGGCAGCCGCTGCTGAGCGGTGGCGTGCGCCAGCCACCGTCCAGGCGCACCAGCAGGTTGGCGGCGCTGGCGCAGCAGAGTCCACCGGCGCTGCTGGCCAGCAGGGCATCGTCGGCTCCCCGGGCCCGCGCTTCGCGGCGGGCCACCAGGGAGCTGGCGTAGGCGAAGGATTTGCAGCGGCTCAGCAGGCTGGCGGCATTGCGGCATTCCAGACGGCTGAGCACCAGGCGCACCGGCTCAAAGCAAGGCCGACCCGGGCTGTAGCTGAACCAAAAGCGCGGCGCGGCCCCCGGTGCTGAGGTCGGCGGCGGCTCCAGGCCGCGGCCACCGCCGCCGCGGCTGACATTCAGCCGCCAGACGCCGCTGTCGGCGCCGCTGCGGACCACCGCGGCAGCCAGCAGCGCCCGCAGGCGCGAGGCCGATGGGGGCGGCGGCAGCTGCAGCAGGCCGGCTGCCTGGCGCCAGCGCTGGCGGTGCTCCTCCAGCCGCCAGGGGTGGCCCGCCTCCACCAGCAGGGTTTCAAACAGCCCGTCCGCTAACAGCAGCCCCCGGTCATCGAGGGGCAGCGCCAGGGCGGCCGGCGGCCCCCAGACGCCGCGGTTGGCCAGGTCCCCAGCGTCGCCAGCGGTGCTGATCCAGGGGTCGCCGAGCCAGGCGATCGCCTCGCTCACGCCAAGGCCTCCAGCAGCGGCTGGATCTTCCAGCCCATCTCCTCGGCCTCGGCGACGGGATTGGAGTCGGCGACGATGCCGCCGCCGGCATGCAGCCGCAGCCGCCGCCCCTTCACCACCAGCGTGCGGATCAAGATGTTGCTGTCGAAGCCGCCATCGGCGGCCCAATGGAACAGGGAGCCGCAGTAGGGACCCCGCGGCACGGGCTCCAGTTCAGCCAGGCGCTGGCAGGCCCGTAGCTTCGGGGCACCGCTGATCGAACCGCCCGGCCAGCAGGCCCGCAACAGGTCGACGGCATGGCGTCCTCCTGCCAGATCCCCCTCCACCACCGAGGTGAGGTGATGCACCTGGGCGTAGCTCTCCAGGCCCAGCAATTGGGGCACCGTGATGCTGCCCGGCCGGCAGACCCGGCCCAGGTCATTGCGCAACAGGTCGACGATCATCACGTTTTCGGCCCGATCCTTTGGATCGCAGAGCAGTTCGGCGGCGGCATCGGCATCGCGATCGGGGTTGCCGTGGCGGGGGCGGGTGCCCTTGATCGGCCGCGTCTCCACCCGACCCGAGGGCAGCAGCCGCAGGAAGCGCTCCGGCGAAGCCGACAGCACCGCCTCGTCGCCGCAGATCGCCAGGCCCGCGAAAGGCGCCGGACAGTGGCGGCGCAAGCGCGCGTAGAGGCCGAGCAGATCGGGGTCGTGGTCGAGCCAGGTTTCGCAGCAGGCGGTGAGGTTGGCCTGGAAGATGTCGCCGGCGGCGATGCGCTGCTG
>CAYOCW010000025.1:15115-19464 GCA_964402615.1 uncultured Cyanobium sp.
TTGCAGCTGGCACACCTGGTCGGCGTAGGCGTCGGCGGGGGTGTGCCAGTGCCAGGCCTGCGCGGGGATGGCCGCAGCAAGGCCCGTGGCAGCGCCAGAGGCGAACGCGTTGGCCTCGGCCTCGCCCTCGCCCTCGGCCTCGCCCTCGGCGCCCCCAACCTCCGACTCGGTTGCGCCGCGCTCGGCCGCCAGCTGCCGCACCAGCGCCGCCAGCGCCTCCAGCCGGCTGCGGTCCTCCCCCTCCAGCCACAGCCGACGGCCGTGGCGGTCGAAGTGGAGCAGCGGGTCGTAGCGCAGGGCCACCAGGCAGGCCAGGTCCGGACGGCGCCAGTGAGCCGCCGGCTCCACCCAGGCGCCGGCCTCATAGGCGAGCCAACCCAGCCAGGCGCCGCCGTCGCGGCGCATCCGGGCCAAGGCCGCGAAGGGATCCAGGCCATCCGGGTCCCCTGGCAGCCCGCGGCACACCTGGCGCCGCCGCGGCGCCACCCCCAGCACGGCTCGGCCCCCCAGGGCGCTGCCGTCGCCCTCCAACAGCACCAGGCCGTCCCGCCCCAAGCGCTCGGCCAAGGCCCGGGTCAAGGCCCAGGGTTCCCACCAGGGCAGCTCCTGGCGCAGTGGCTTGCCGGGCCCGGTCATCGCCTCAGCCGTCCAGCGGGGCCGGCCCGTCCGCCGCGGCGACGGGCGGACGGGTCGGGCGGGGAGTTGGCGGGATGTCGCCGCGGTTGCGGTCGAGCTGGCCAGAGCGGGGCGGGCTGGCGAGGTCGGCCTGGCCGGCCTCCCGCAACGCGGCATCGCGGATGCGGCAGCTGTCGCAGACGCCGCAGGGTTGCTCGCCGCCGCTGTAGCAGCTCCAGGTGCGGGCGATCGGCACCCCCAGCCGCAGGGCTTCGCGCACGATGTCGACCTTGCTGAGCTGGATCAGCGGCGCCCAAAGCCGGGCGCCCCGACCTTCACGACCGCTGCGGCTGGCGAGGTTGGCGAGGCTCTGGAAGGCGGCCAGGTAGTCGGGTCGGCAGTCGGGATAGCCGGAGTCATCCACGGCAGTCACCCCCAGAACCAGCCGCTCGGCACCGCGGGCCTCCGCCAGGCTGAGGCCGATGGCGATGAACACGGTGTTGCGACCCGGCACGTAGGTGCTGGGGATCACGCCCTCCTGCACGCCGTCGCCGGGGATGGATTGGCTGGGGTCGGTGAGGGCGGAGCCACCCCAAGCCGCCAGGTTCACCGCAATTTCATGGTGTTCGACCAGGCCGAGGCTGCGGGCCAACGCCGCGGCGGCCTGCAGCTCGCGGCGATGGCGCTGGCCGTAGTCGAACGACAGGCCGATCACCCGATCGCCGCGCTCGATCGCCAGGGCAGCGGCGGTGGCGGAATCGAGCCCACCGGAGAGCAGGGCGATGGCGGTGGACGACACGGCGGAGCGGGTGGAACACATCCCCTTGCAGGCTGGCAGATCCGGGTGAGCGGGCGTGGCGTGGAGCGCGGCCAACTGACCAGGAGCCTGTGACGGCCGGAGGATCGCTGCCGCTTCGGTCGGAGATCGAGGGGAGGGCGCTGGGCCGCCGGGCGCTGGCTCGGGGCCGAGGCGCCGCGCTGGCGGCTGGCCCCGCTGGCGAACTGCCATCAGGATGCTGAGCAGCGATCCTGGATCCCGCGTGCTCCGCCTGCCCCTCTTGCGCCCGTTCGCCAGCGGACGGCGCCACCCCGGCTGGATCCTGGCGCTGCTGGCCGCTGGACCGGGGCTGTCAGGCCTGACCCTGTCAGCCCTGACCCTGTCAGGCCTGCTGCCGCCGCCCTTGGCGCGGGCCATCCCCCGCCTCGATCTCAAGGCCTATCCCGCCCCGGCGGCCGGCGAGCGCCGCTGGGTGATCCAGCTGCCTGGGGTGTTGCCGCCCAGCAGCGATGCCCGCATCTCCGCCAATCCGGCCGACTGGCGCGTGCAACTGATCGTGGGCAAGGAGATGACGGTGGATTGCAACGGCCCGCGCTTGAACGGCCGGATCCGCAGCGAGACGGTGCCGGGTTGGGGGTACACCCTCTTTCGGGTCGGTCCGGTGACGCCTGGCCCCAGCACCCTGATGGCCTGTCCACCGGATCAGGCGCCGCGCCGGGCGTTCGTGCCGCTGGGGCCCAAGCCGTTTGTGGTGCCTTACAACGCCAGCCTGCCGATCGTGATCGATGCGCCGCCGGAGCTGCAGGTGCGCTGGCGGTTGTGGAAGGCGGAACGCGAGCAGCGCGAGGCGCAACGGCTGTGAACCAGCCCAGCCCGGATGGGCGCTGGCGGCGCAGCAGAGTCTGATCAAGGCCTTCGAATACACCTGTGAACTGGACTGGACCTCTTGGCATGCACGGGGGTGATCCCGTGATTGAGGTGAATGCTGCCTCCGCCGGCGCGCCAGAGGAGCTCACCTTGGTGGGCGAAGCGCTAACCCCTGAAGCGCTGCTGCTGCGGCTGGTGGCGATCGACGAGTTGCTGCTGCCCTGGAGCGTCGATCTGGTGCTGCCCGCCCAGCGGACGACCTCAGCGCACCCCCAGCCACTTGTGGCTTTGCAGGCTGAGACGCCAGGCGGAATGGCGGCGGACGAAGTCGACCGCCAGCTCCTGGCCGCGACGGCAGTTCCAGCCGGGTTGCAGCAGCAGGGCGGGAGCCGGAGCTGCCGCGATGGCGGCGCGGCTCTGCAGCGCCAGCTCGGCCATCGCCGCTGCGTAGGCCAGGTCGGCGGGCTCATGCACCACCACCTTCAGTTCATGACAAGCCGCCAGCAGCTCCGGGCTCGGGGGCCGATGGCGCTTGGGGGAGAGGGTGATCCAGTCGAAACGGCCGCTCAGCCGCAGCGGAGCGGCGCCGCTGGTTTCGAGGTGCAGCGGCAGGCCGCTGGTAGCCAGAGCGCTGGAGAGGGGTGCGAGCTCGTGCTCGAGCGGCTCGCCGCCGGTGATCACCGCGAAGCAGGCCCCGGCTGCGGCGGCAGCGCGGGCCTCGGCGGCCAGCTCCGCCAAGGACCGGTGCGGGTGGTTCTCCAGCTCCCAGGAATGCTTGGTGTCGCACCAAGGGCAACCCACGGCGCAGCCGGCCAGGCGGAGGAAGAAGGCGCTGCGGCCGGCGTGCAGGCCTTCGCCCTGGAGCGAATGGAAGGTTTCCACCACCGGCAGAGATGGCGGCGTGGTGATCGGCACGGGACGCGGCGCGGGCAGAGCCACTTTGGGGTCCCCACCAATGTCATGCAGGCCCTGGTGGAGGGCACCGATCCCGCACCGCGCAACGGGTGTCGGCCTGGTCCCCAAAGCCTCGCCTGTGGATCTGGTGCTGGCTGGCGACATCGAGCCACTCCGCGACGAGGCAATCGCTGCCGAATTGGAGGAGCTGGCGTTGCCCTATCGCTTTGACGTGCAATCCCTGGCCCCCATTCAGCACCAACCCCTGCTGGAGACCATTCAGCGTGTAGACGTTCATATCTATCCAGCGCCATGACAGTGATCCCTGCGATGCCGAGCTTTGTTCCTGAATGGTATGTCCAGCTGGCCCAGACAGCAACACTAGAGCAGGCCATCAGAGCCAACCTGAGGGGGCATGGCCGGTGATTCGCACGTCAAGACTATTCCACTGCCGAAGACCACAAAGTTCATCGTGGACAACCACGGCCGGAGTGCGCCGACAGCCGAATACGGAATCCCGCTTATTGTCACCAACTGCATTTCAAATGAGTAACTTTTTCCTGCCTGCGAAAAGCTGCGGCACATCCCCCACCTGCTGGCATTTCCAATCACGACTGGGAAGCGACAGCGTTGCCCGAAGTTGCAGCGTTGGCCTGCGTGAAGGAATTCGCGACATGCTCCTAGCCCGGCGCAGCGCCCACTCCCGCAGGTGTCAACCTCGCAGGGGCATCTCCACGGCCACGGACTGCCCTGCAGCCGCCTGATCCTCAGGGGGTTGAGAGGCACCGGTCTGCCGCCGCCGTTGCTGTGCCGCCTCGATCAGTCCCCGGAACAGGGGATGGGGTTTGCCCGGCCGCGACAGGAATTCCGGGTGGTACTGGCAGGCGGTGAAGAAAGGATGGTCCTTCAGCTCGACCAGCTCCACCAGCCGCCCATCCGGGGAGGTGCCACTGATGCCGTAACCGGAATCGAGGAACTGGCGGCGGTAGGCGTTGTTGAACTCATAGCGATGCCGGTGGCGCTCATAGACCACCTCCTCGCCATAGAGCCGTTGGCCGAGGCTGCCGGGGGTGAGCCGGCAGGGGTAGACGCCCAGGCGCATGGTGCCGCCCAGATCCACCACATCCTGCTGCTCCGGCAGCAGGTGGATCACCGGATGGGGGGTCTCGGGGTCGAGCTCGGCGCTGGTGGCGCC
>CAYOCW010000026.1:0-19394 GCA_964402615.1 uncultured Cyanobium sp.
CTTGAAAATCTCGGCGTGGATCTGGCCAAGGTGCGCACCCAGGTGATCCGCATGCTGGGCGAAACCGCCGAGGTCGCCGCAGGTGGTGGCGGCGGCAAGGGGTCCACGAAAACTCCCACCCTCGATGAGTTCGGCAGCAATCTCACCCAGCTGGCCGCTGAAGCCAAGCTGGATCCCGTGGTCGGCCGCCAAACCGAGATCGACCGCGTCATCCACATCCTCGGCCGCCGCACCAAAAACAATCCCGTGCTGATCGGTGAACCAGGCGTGGGCAAGACGGCCATCGCCGAAGGGCTCGCCCAGCGCATCACCTCGGGCGACATCCCCGACATCCTCGAAGACAAGCGGGTGCTCACCCTCGACATCGGACTGCTGGTTGCTGGCACCAAATACCGTGGTGAATTCGAGGAGCGCCTCAAGAAGATCATGGAGGAAATCCGCTCCGCCGGCAACGTCATTCTGGTGATCGACGAGGTGCATACCCTGATCGGTGCCGGTGCCGCAGAGGGAGCCATTGATGCCGCCAACATTCTCAAGCCGGCCCTGGCTCGGGGTGAACTGCAATGCATCGGTGCCACCACCCTGGACGAATACCGCAAGCACATCGAACGCGATGCCGCACTGGAGCGCCGCTTCCAACCCGTGATGGTGGGTGAACCCTCCGTGGCGGACACGATCGAAATCCTGCGAGGCCTGAAGGAGCGCTATGAAACCCATCACCGCCTCAAGATTGCCGATGAAGCGCTGGTGGCTGCCGCGACCCTCGGTGATCGTTACATCAGCGATCGCTTCCTGCCGGATAAGGCAATCGACCTGATCGATGAAGCAGGAAGTCGCGTTCGGTTACTCAATTCCAAAGTGCCGCCAGCTGCCAAAGAGGTGGACAAGCAGCTGCGCGATGTTCAGAAGCAGAAGGAAGATGCCGTGCGCCAGCAGGATTTCAGCAAAGCCGGTGAGCTGCGCGACCGCGAGGTGGAGCTGCGCGAACAGATGCGCTCGATCCTGCAGGCACGACGCGATGAGGAAACCAAACCGGTTGATGGGGCGGTCTCCGGGGAACCGCAGGAACTGCGCACTCCGGTGGTGGGCGAGGAGGACATCGCCCAAATCGTGGCCTCCTGGACGGGGGTGCCGGTTCAGAAGCTCACCGAATCGGAATCGGTGAAGCTCCTCAATATGGAGGAGACGTTGCATCAGCGTTTGATCGGCCAAGATGAAGCGGTCAAGGCCGTTTCCCGCGCCATTCGTCGCGCTCGCGTCGGCTTGAAGAACCCCAATCGGCCGATTGCCAGCTTCATCTTCTCCGGCCCCACCGGCGTTGGTAAAACCGAGCTCACCAAAGCCTTGGCCTCCTATTTCTTTGGCAGCGAAGAGGCGATGATTCGCCTCGACATGTCCGAGTTTATGGAGCGCCATACGGTGAGCAAACTGATCGGTTCGCCTCCCGGTTATGTTGGATTCAATGAGGGGGGTCAGCTGACGGAAGCGGTGCGACGCCGCCCCTACACAGTTGTGTTGTTTGACGAGATCGAGAAAGCCCACCCCGACGTCTTTAACCTGCTGCTGCAGCTGCTGGAAGACGGCCGCCTCACCGATTCCAAGGGCCGCACGGTCGACTTCAAGAACACCTTGATCATCATGACCTCGAACATCGGCTCGAAGGTCATCGAAAAGGGTGGCGGCGGCCTTGGTTTCGAGTTCGGCGGTGGCGATGCGGAAGAAACCCAATACAACCGCATCCGCTCGCTGGTGAACGAAGAACTCAAGCAGTACTTCCGTCCCGAATTCCTCAACCGGCTCGACGAGATCATCGTTTTCCGCCAGCTCACCCGCGAGGAGGTCAAGGAGATTTCCGAGATCATGCTCAAGGAGGTTTTTGGTCGCATGGCCGAGAAGGGCATCGCGCTGTCGGTCAGCGACGCCTTCAAAGAGCGCCTCGTCGATGAGGGCTACAACCCCAGCTACGGCGCCCGGCCCCTGCGCCGCGCCGTGATGCGCCTGCTGGAAGACTCACTCGCTGAGGAGTTCCTAAGCGGCCGGCTGGGCGAGGGCGATGCCGCTTGCGTGGATGTCGATCACGACAAGCAGGTGGTGATTCGCAAGCAGGCCACCCTGCCGCCCATCCCGGAGCTGGCCGGGGCCAGCGCCTGAACCCTGGCATCCGGCGATCGTCCCGATCCACTCAGCCCGGCACCTGCCGGGCTTTTTTGATGGCGTCATCCCACCCGGCGTGCCTTGATCGGCAACAGCCCTCAACCGCCGACCCCGATGGGCCTTCGCGAGCGCCCGCTGGCCCGCCGGCGCTCCCCGATCACCGACGGATCCCTTGAGCGCCCCGACGCCCGCCGCATCGCTCCCCGGCACTGGATGAGTAGCGTGAGCCGATCGCTGGTCTGAGGCCATGGCCCAAGGGGATCCCCTGGGAACACCGATGTTGCAGGCGATCGCCCCTCGCCAGGTGCTGAGGGGACCGGCCGCCTGGCACCATGCCCTACCCCTGCTGCCAGCTTTGCTGCAGCGTCCCCTCGTGCTCGGCCGCAGCGCCGCCACCGCCGAGCTGCGCGCCGGCTTGCACAACGAGCTGGCGGCCGCCGGGCTTCAGCCCACGGCGGCCCAGCTGCGCTTCGATTGCTGCGAGGAGGATCTGGCCGCCCTCCAGGCCATCGCCCGGGAGCAGCGGCTGGATGGCGTCATCGCCATCGGCGGCGGCAAGGTGCTCGACAGCGGCAAGCTGCTGGCTGACCGGCTCGATCTCCCCTGTGTGACCGTGCCCACCAGCGCCGCCACCTGCGCCGGCTGGACGGCCCTGGCCAACATCTACAGCCCCGAGGGGGCCTACCGGCACGATGTCGCGCTGCGGCGCTGCCCGGAACTGCTGGTTTTCGACCACGGGTTGGTGCGGCAGGCACCAGCGCCGACGCTGGCCAGCGGCATCGCCGACGCCATGGCCAAGTGGTACGAGGCTTCGGTCGCCAGCGGCAGCAGTGGTGACGGGCTGGTTCAGCAGGCGGTGCAGATGGCGCGGGTGTTGCGTGATCAGCTGCTGCTCGACGCCGCCGCCGCGCTTGCCGATCCCGCCAGCGAGGCCTGGGTGCGGGTGGCGGAGGGCTGCGCCCTCTCCGCCGGCGTGATCGGCGGCATCGGCGGCGCCCGCTGTCGCACCGTGGCCGCCCATGCGGTCCACAACGGATTGACCCAGCTGCCGGCCGCCCATGCCCGCCTGCATGGCGAGAAGGTCGGCTTCGGCATCTTGGTCCAGCTGCGGCTGGAGGAGTTGCAAACCGGCAGCGGCCTGGCCGGTCAAGCTCGCCGTCAGCTGGTTCCCTTTTTCAGGCAGCTCGGCCTGCCCGTCGGCTTGGCGGATCTGGGCCTGGCCGAGGCCAGCCTGCGCGAGCTGGAGCTCGTGGCCCGCTTCGCCTGTCGCCCCGGCTCCGACCTGCACCAACTGCCGTTTGCCGTTTCGGTGCCGGAGCTGCTGGCGGCGCTGGTCAGCACCACCGCCGAACTCCAACCGACATGAGCCCTGGCCCTGGCAGCGCACCCGCCGTCGCCTCGCCGCCGGGCGACTGGCGCGCCGGAGCCGCACTGCTGGAGCAGGCCGCCGCCACCCTGCTGGACCCCCGCGGTCGCACGCTGGCCGACGCCGTGCAGTGGTGGCAGCTGCCCGGGCAGCCCAGCCAGCGGCGCTGGCCGGTGGCGGTGCTCGGCCAGGGGCCGCCGCTGCTGCTGCTGCATGGCTTCGACAGCTCCCTGCTGGAGTTCCGACGGCTGGCGCCGCTCTTGGCCGCCGACCATCAGCTCTACATCCCCGACCTGCATGGTTTTGGCTTCAGCCCCCGTCCACCCGACAGCGCCTATGGCCCGGCCGCCGTTCTGGAGCATCTGGAGGCCTTGCTGACGGCGCTGCCCGACCGCGAAGCGCCGCAGCCCCTAGGCCTGATCGGCGCCGCGATGGGCGGTGCGGTGGCGGTGGCGCTGGCCCGCCGCCAGCCCCAGCGCATCAGCCGGTTGCTGCTGCTGTCGCCGGCGGGCCTGACCGGCCGGCCGCTGCCGGTGCCGCCGCCGCTCGATGGCCTGGGGGTGCGCTTTCTGGCCCTGCCCTCGGTGCGTCAGGGCATCTGCCGCAGCGCCTTCGCCAACCCCGACCGGGATGTGGGTCCGCCCGAGCTGGAGATCGCCTCGCTGCACCTGCGCACGCCGGGGTGGGGATTCGCCCTCGGACGCTTCGCCCGCTCGGGCGGCTTCGCCGGTTGTGGCACACCGCTGCCGAGCCAGCCGTTGCGGGTGCTCTGGGGAACCGAGGACCGCATTCTGCGCCCGCCCCAGAAGCGCGCCGCCGCGTCCCTGCTCGGCGAGCGGCTGCTGGAACTGCCCGCTTGCGGCCACCTACCCCACGTGGATCAACCCGAGGCGGTCGCCGCCCTCTGGAGGGCCTTCACGCGGGAGACGGCGGCGGCCTGAGCGCAGTGCGGCCCTGCGCTTCCGCTCCGGCTGGCAGCGGGGTCGCGACGATCGACAATCAGGGCAACCCCCGACCGTTCCTACCCGTGGCCGCCGCGCCTCCCAACTGCGGGGATCGCCCCGGGCCGCGCCTGGAGCCACCGCCGCGGCGCCGCCGACAGCGGCCGTCGTGGAGCCTGCTCGCCCTGCTGGTCTGCACCTGTCCGACGACGCTGGCCTGGAGCGCTGGCGCGTGGGCAGCCCCTGATGCCCCCAGCTTGGCCGCCCGGCGCAGCCAGGCCGAACAGGCCATGGCCCGGGGGGATCTGCGGCGCGGCTGCCCCCTGTTGCGCCGCACGATCGATGACGCCGGCGCCCTCTACGCCCGCTCCCCCAGCCCGGCGCTACGCCAGCAGCTGAGCGCCCTGGTCAACCAATTGAAGCCCTGCCTGGCCAAAGGCCTCTGAGCAACAGCGCCCCGGCCGGCACAGCCCGTGGCGACACGGGAGACCAGCCCAGGGCGCAGGTCTGTTAGGAAGCCAAGCAATCCGCAGCGCAATGGCATGGACAGCACTCCCTCGGCAGGGGTCCCGGCGGTTGGTGGGCCGGTGATCGGCCTGCTGTCACGGGGGTTGGAGGTCTGGCTGCGCCAGCAGTGCGATGCCATCGAAGCCCTGGACATCCAGCTGGAGGGCTCGGCCGCCCAGCTGCTGCGCGGTCGGCTCGACGGGGTGCGGTTGCGGGCCAGGGGCGTGGTGTTCCAGCAGCTGGAGTTCGCGCGGGTGGAGCTGCGCAGCGATCCGATTCAGGTGCGCATGGGTGCCCTGCTGCGCAGCCGCAGCTTCCGGCTGGAGGAGGCCTTCACGTTCCGAGGCCTGGTGGCGTTCTCGGCGGCCGGGCTGCGCCGCAGCTTGGGCACACCCCAATGGCAGGGGCTGGGGGAGCAGATGGCCGAGGAGCTGCTGGGCATCACCCCGTTGGGCGACCTGCGCATCGAGGACGATCGCCTGATCCTGCAGGCGAACCTGGGTCCCAGCGCTCCGCCCCTGGAGCGGGCTGTGCGGGTGCGAGCGGTGGAGGGAAGCCTGGAGCTGCAATCGGAACCGCTGCCCACGCCACCGGCCCAGCAACCGGATGCCGAAGCGGCGAGCCTGCGGCTGCCGCTGGACCCCAACGTGCAGCTGGAGCGCGCGGCCCTGGGCGGTGGTCTGCTGGAGCTGCACGGCGGCGCACGGGTGCTGCCCTAGCAGGCTCAGGGGTTAGGGGTCCCCCAGATCGCGAGCCCCGCCCTCGCTCCCGGCGGGCGCAAGCGAGGCACCCGTTGGCCTGGCGCCGCAACGGCGGATCCACCCGGGAGCGACGGACAGCCATCCCGGGCGGAACCACCAGAGCAGACAAGCCTGAACACGAGGTCATCGAACCGGGCTCTGCAAGCTTTGCGCTTTTCGCGAACTGAGCGGCTAAAACGGAGGCCATGGAGAAGGACGACCATGTCGCCGTCGCGCATTCAAAGCCCACGCCAACCTAGCGGCAGCCTGCGGGCCCGGTCTCGGCGTCCCGCCGGGCGATCCCGTCGGGCAGGGCTGCTGGCCCTGACCCTGGCGATGACAACTGGCCTGCTGGCTGATCCGTTGGCTGCGCCTCCGGCTCAGGCCGCCTCCGACGTTCGCTTCCAAATCAACCTCTCAGCCCCGCTGGACTGGTGGAGCGATTTTGATCACCGTACCAACTTAATCCTCACCCATTCCTCCCCGACTCAGGCTGACTGGTATACCAGTTCATACGTGCCTGGCCATTCTTGGGGGCCCAAAAATCCCCAGCTCTATTCTGTGGATTCCAGCGCGATTGGAGCCCCATCTCTGGTTTCTAAGCTCACCTCCGATCGGGGGCATGCCGTCTACAGTTCAACCATCAATCAGCCGCCTTCAGGCGTGACCTACGCCGACTGGGCCACAGCACGATTGATGGCTGCGGCTCAACGGCTGATTGGCACCACCTACCAGCATCTTCACCTGCCTCAATTCAACCCGGATCTTGTCACGCCACGGTCTAACTTTGATCTGAAAAAATCGACCCAAAATTTGACCCTGCAGAGCACGCAACAACTGCTCGCCAATCCCCAGATCAGTGGCAGCCAATCAAATCCATACTATCCGGCCTATGGCGCTGCAAGCCCTGGGATCGATTGCACCGATTTCAGCGCCTACATTTACAATTTAGCCCTCGGCTACCAGATGCCCTCAAGCACCAGCAACCAGATCACATTCCCCTCCAGTTCTTCCGGCTTGGGTGGTGCTGCGGATGCCATCGTGCTCGACTCAACGGGCACCAGGCTAACCCCCCAATTTTTCTATAGTCCCAACTACGGCACTGGCACCATCAATACTGGTCATGACCTGGACGCTCTGATCCAAAGCTTCCAAGCCGGAGACCTGCTTTACATCCGTGGCCAAGCCGGAGACATTGTCCACGTTGTGATCTGGCTCGGCGCCTACGGCACCAACAGCGATGGCTCTCCCAGCACGGTGCCATTGGTGATCAGCAGCCACGACAACACTCCAGCCATCTTCACCAGCCAAGACATCAACCTCGACCCAACTTCGGCCAATTACGGCTTCCCCAATCTGGGCCCCGGCGAAACGATCACGACCTATCTGCCGCCTCCAGGGGTGCAGATCCTGCCGTTCACCAATCAAAACTGGTTCTACACCAACTTCGCAGTGGCGATGCGGGTGCTGCCCAGCCAGGGGCAGCCCGCCGTGCCGGCCCCCGCGGCGCCGCTGTGGTTGCTGGCGCTGATCGGCCAGCGCTGTCGGCGTCTGCGGCGGCGGTTGTCGAGCCGGCCAGGTTTCAGCCCGTCGCAGCCAATCCAAACAGCGGCAGCACCAGGGTGACCAATGTATACACCACCGCAGGTACAAACAAATAGCTGTCGATGCGATCGAGGATGCCGCCATGGCCGGGTATCGCATCGCCCGAATCCTTCAAACCCGCATCGCGCTTCAGCATCGATTCGGTGAGGTCACCCACCACGGCGAACAACGCCACAACGCCGCCCAGCACGCCGCCCGTGAGCACCCCCCAGCGCCAACCCAGCAGCGTGCCTCCCACAGCGCCCACCAGCAGGCTGCACAACATGCCGCCCAAGGCTCCCTCCATCGTCTTGCCCGGCGAGATCGGTGAGAGCGGATGGCGACCGAGACGACGGCCGATCACATAGCTGCCGATGTCCGTCGCCACGATCAGGAAGCAGGCCAGCAGCGTCAGCGCCAGCCCCGAGCTCCAGGGCCAACCCAGACCCGGCAGGCTGGCCTGCAGGCTTGGCGCCAGCCGGGGATCGCTGAGATCCCGCAGCTTGATCCAGTGACTGGGCAGGAATCCCAGATAAAACAGCCCGAAGATCGAAGCCGCCACATCGGCGATCGTGCCGGTGCGGGGCTGCAGCAACAGCCAGCCGCAGATCACCGCTCCCGAGGCCGGCAGCACCGCCGCCGCCACATCGCCCGCCAGCAGGCCGCCGGCCGCTGCCGCTTGGGTGGAGAGCAGCAGCAGCTGCACAGCCACCAGCGTCGTCTTGGTGGCGGGCCGCATGCCCTTGAACTGGGCCATGCGGAAAAACTCCAGCAGGCCCAGGTGCACGATCACCCCCACGGCCAGGGTGAACCACCAGCCCCCCAGCAACACCACCACCAAACCGATGCCGCCCGCCGCCCAGCCGCTGGCCAGCCGGGCCAGGGACGTGGCGGAGCGGGGGCGGGATGGGGGGTCCAACCGATGCGGGCACAACCGCAAAGCTTGGCGGATCATCGTCCTTGTCGCTCTCCGGGCTGTGGCGGCGGCCAGCGCCGGCCCGCCACGGGGCCTCGGCTGAATCCGACACCACCGCCTCCACGCCCAGCCGACCACGGCGTCCGCTCAGCGTTCCGCCGCGATCACAAACAGCGGCTCCGCCTGGCTGCCGCGCCGCTGCCTGCGATGCACAGTGGCCTGCACCACCTGCACATCCCTGGCGCCGAGACGGGTGAGGCGGTCGCTGGCATCCACCAACCCCTCCAGGCTGGCGGTGCTGATCACCAGGCGCCCCTCCGGTCGTAGCGCCTGCCACACCAACACCAGCGCTTCCCCCAGCGGTCGACCCACCTCCAGCAGCACCCGGTCGGGCCCCGCCGGCAGACAGCTCAAATCATCGGGGGCCTGACCGGCATGGATGTGCAGGTTGGCGATGCCGAACCGACGGCGGTTGCCTTCCAGCAGCTCGATCGCCTGGGGGTCACGCTCCAGGGTGTGCACCGCCCCGAACGGCAGCAGGCGAGCGATCTCCAGGGCCAGGGCGCCGGTGCCGCCGCCCACATCCCACACCAGAGACTGGGCGCGAGGGCGCAGATGGGCGAGCAGCATCACCCGCAGCTCCATCGGCGTCGGGCTGAAGCCGGGAGCCTCATCAAAGAGCGCGTCGGGCAGACCCGGCGTCACAAAATCCCAGCGGAAGGGATCCGGGTCCAACCCAGCCGGGGGATCGCTGCTGGGAGCCATGCTGGCACGGGGGTTCCACCCCAGCATGGGCGAACGGCCATCGGCGAGGGCAGCGATGGCGGCGCGCGGCCGTTCAACCCGGCTCACAGCTTCGCCACCACCTCCAGCGCCTCCGGGATGCCCTCGGGCCAGCGCTGCCGCTGGGCGGCCAACCAGGCCAGCCGCGCCGCATCGATGCGTTCCCCCGGCACCAGCAGGGGAATGCCGGGCGGGTAAGGGCAGATCGGGCGGGCCGCCACCAGACCTTCAGCGCCCGACAGCGGCACACACCGCGCCGCCGCCCGCCAGGCCTGCCCCAGGGGCTGCGCCAGCTCCGCCAGCTCGGGCAGCGGCGGCGGGCTGAAGGGCGGCAGCGGCGCGCCGCCCCGCTCCCGCCGCAGCTGCTCCAGCAGTCGCGGCAACCGCCGCTCGACCCCCGGCGGCGGCTCCAGTCCCAGGCAGAAGGTCAGAGCTCCCGGCTCCGGCAGCTCCGCCACCACGCCCCGCTCCAACAGCCAGCCATCCGCTGCCACACCGCTCAGCCCCAGCGGCGCCATCGGCAGCACCAGTCGCAAGGGATCGGTGTGGGCGAGCGGTTGCAGCCCGCGCCGCGCCAAGCGCTGGCGCAGCTCGGCGGCGCGGGCCGTGGCCCGCTGGCGCTGCCGCCGCCCGGCCGGGCTGTGCCAGTGCTCCAGCGCCGCAGCGCTGGAGGCCAGCAGCAGGGCGCTGGGGCTGGAGGTTTGCAGCCACAGCAGGGCGCGGCCGATCGCCTCCGGGTCGCAGCGGGGACCCTGGGCCAAGAGCAGGGCGCTTTGGGCCAGCCCGCCGGCGGCTTTCTGCAGCGAGACCACCACCAGGTCGGCGCCGCTGGCCAGGGCTTCACCACAGCCGTGGGCTTGATCCACCAGCACCGGCAACCCGGCGCCCCGGGGCCCCGGCTGGCGATGGGCCAACTCCACCAGCGCCCCGAGCTCGGCCCTCAGGCCGTGGTACGTGGGGTCCATCAGCACGAGCGCCGCCACGGGCCCGGCCCGTTCCAGCAACCGCTCCAGCCGCGGCGGCGGCAGCGGTCGCCACAGCCCGGTCGCGGCGTCAAACGGCAGGTCGTAGAGCAGCGGCTGCAGGTCGCCCAGCACGCAGGCATGCAGCAGCGAGCGATGCAGATTGCGGGGGAGCAGCACCCGCGAACGCGGCGGCGCCAGGGCCAGCAGGGCGGCCTGCAACAGGCCGCTGGCACCGTTCACGCCAAACCAGGCTCGGGACGCTCCCAGCAGCTCCGCAGCCCGCCGCTGGGCATCCGCCACGGCGCCGGCGGGTTCCAGCGGCCCCCCGAAACCGGGCAGCTCCGGCAGATCCCAACTGCCGGGCCGTCGGCGCAGCAGTTGGGCCAGCGCTGGCGCCAGGCCGCGGCCGCGCCCGTGGGCGGGCAGATGCAGCGGCAGGGGCGGCGGCGGCGCCAGCAGGTGCTGTCGCAGCGACCACCAGGGGGAGGCGCTCATGGGAACCAGGTCGCGCTTTCTAAAGTCTCGCCAGCGGCATTTCCCCTTCTGGCGGACCCAGCTCGACTCTCCGGCGCGGCCCCCGGCCCGGTCGCCGACGCGATCACCGCAGCTCCCCCTGCCGCCGCTGCGCACCAGGCGGCAGGAGCGGCGAGCCCGGCCGCCATCCCGACCCCGTCGGCGGCGAGAGACCGCGAGCCGGCGCCGACCTACAACCCGACAGCCGATTTGCGCTGGCTGCTGCTGCGCCCCTGGCTGCTGATCGGCCGGCTGATCCAGGTGATCGCCCGGCTGGGCTGGCTGGCCCTGGGCCTGGCGATCCAAGCCAACAGCCGCGATGTCCGCGTGCAGAAGCGCCTGGCCCGCCGCATCCTCACCACCCTGGCGAACCTGGGCCCCTGCTTCATCAAGGTGGGGCAGGCCCTCTCCACCCGGCCGGATCTGGTGCCCCGGGACTGGTTGGATGAGCTCACCCGCCTGCAGGACGACCTGCCGGCCTTTCCCCAGGCCGTGGCCCTGCGACTGATCGCCGCGGAGCTGGGCGCTCCGGCCAACGAGCTGTTCGCCGAGTTCCCGGACTATCCGGTGGCGGCGGCCAGCCTGGGGCAGGTGTATCGCGCCCGGCTGGCCGATGGCCGCTGGGTGGCGGTGAAGGTGCAGCGCCCCGACCTGCCGTTCGTACTGCGTCGCGACCTGGCGATCATTCGCCTGCTCAGCCAGCTGGCCGGGCCACTGCTGCCGCTCAACCTGGGCTTTGGCCTGGACGAAATCATCGACGAGTTCGGTCGCAGCCTGTTCGAAGAAATCGATTACCGCCGTGAAGCCGATAACGCCGAGCACTTCGCTCGACTGTTCGCGGGCCATCCGGAGGTCACAGTGCCGCGGGTGGAACGTCGCCTCACCAGCCGTCGGGTGTTGACCACCCAGTGGATCAATGGCGTGAAAATGCAGAGCCGTCGCGATCTTGAGGCTCACCATCTCGATCCGACGGCATTGATCCGAACTGGCGTGATCGCCGGACTGCGCCAGTTGCTCGAATTTGGATATTTTCACGCCGATCCCCATCCGGGAAATCTATTTGCCCTTCCCGGCAAAACTGGTGCGATGGGCCATATGGCTTATGTGGATTTTGGGATGATGGATAGCCTGAGCGAGGCTGATCGTCTCACCCTCACCAGTGCGGTGGTACATCTCATCAACCGCGACTTCAAAGCCCTAGCGCAGGACTTCGTGCGTCTTGGCTTTCTGAATCCGGCCACCGATCTCACCCCGATCATTCCGGCTCTGGAGGATGTTCTCGGCAATGCTTTGGGCTCCAATGTGGGCTCCTTCAACTTCAAAGCGGTCACCGATCGCTTCTCCGAGTTGATGTTCGACTACCCGTTCCGTGTGCCGGCACGCTTCGCGTTGATCATCCGGGCCGTGGTGAGCCAGGAGGGCTTGGCGATCCGTCTGGATCCAAGTTTCAAGGTGTTGAGTGTGGCCTATCCCTATGTGGCGCGCCGCCTGTTGGCCGGCGATACCGCCGAGATGCGCGAGAAGCTAATGGAGGTGATCTTCGATCAGCGCGGTCGCTTGCGGGTGGAGCGACTCGAGAACCTGCTGGCGGTGGTCGAAGAGGATGGCCCCAGCACTGATTTGCTGCCCGTGGCCCGCGACGGCTTGCGGCTGCTGCTGAGCGACCAGGGCAGCAGCCTGCGGCAGCGGCTGCTGCTCAGCCTGGTGGCCGAGAATCGGCTGCACACCGATGATCTGCAGGCGCTGCTGCGCTTGCTGGGCCAGCGGTTCTCCATGCGCAAGCTGGCGGGCAGCCTGCTCAATCGCCTCAACCCCCTGGCGGCCTGAGCGCCAGCGCCTTCGCCCCTGGCCCCGGCGCCGCTCGGCGTCCAACCAGCGCCACGGGGTTCGGCAACCAGCGCCTAGGTTCGGCATCCCCTCGTCTGCGCGATCCGTGTCGCTGCTTCTGGCCCCCCTGTTCGCCGCTGTGGATCCGGCGCCGATCACCCTGCAGGAGGCGACGGCGGATCTGGCCGCTGCTGCCTTTGGCGATCTCGATGCGGCCGAACTGCTGCTCGAGTACGCGCCGCTCAGCCAACCGCCCTACCTGCTGGCGGGTCTGGGGCTGGCGATGGCGATCGTCTGCGGGCTCACCTTCTCCCGCCAGGTGCAGGACCGATTGGAGGCCTGGAAGCAGGATCGCCTGCCGCTGCTGCCCCTGGCCAGCCCCAGCAGCCTGCCCCCCTTCGCCGGTTTGGTGCTGGGCGTCACGCTGTTCATCGGCGGCTCGCTGCAGGTGTTCGGCTTTGCCGCCGGCGCGGCCCTGCTGGTCTCGCTGCTGCTGTCGCTGCTCACCGGCGGAGCGATGTGGGCTCAGCTGGAGCGCCTGATGACACAGGTGCAGGAGGGGAATTTCCGCGCGGTGGATTTCGATAATTTCGATCAGTTTTTCTGAGCAGCAGCGGAAGTTCCAGCGCCAATGTTTGCCTGGGGCGGCTGAACTCGCACCAGGCTGAACCCCGACGCCTGACCCAGCACTTGGGCATCGCCAAACCAGCGCCGGCGGTTTGGTTCATCCAACAGCAGGAACGTCGCCGTTCGCTTGGTTTTGATGTCGGCCAGCTGCGACGAGCTGATCGGCAGCACCGAACAGTGGCAGTACCAATCGAGGCTGGGCCGACCGGTGGGAAAGGTCATCAACACCCTGTCATAGGGGGCCACGTGCTGACGCAGCAAAGCGCCCACCGGACGCACATCAAACGACTCCGCCAGCTCCCACAACCAGTGGGGTGAGCTGAAAAGCGCCAGCAAGGCCAGCAGTTGGCCCGCCAGCAGGCTGACCACCATGGCGCGCTGGCGACCCTGGGCGGCGAACAGGGCGCTGAGCCCGAAACCGAGGGCGATCAAGCCGATCGACGGCGTCCAGCCGCTTTGCCCCGGCAGCCCCAGCAGGATGAGGGCGGCCGCCAGGCCGATCAGGGCCACAATGGCGAACGTTGCCACCCAAAAGGGGCGTTGCAACAGGCTGGAACCCCGCCAGGCGGCCGCCAGCGGCACGGCGGCCGCCAGCGCAACGAACGGCAGCAACGGCAGGATGTACCAGGGAAGCTTGGTCTGCATGGCGGAAATCGCCAGCAGGTAGAGAGCCGAGGGCACGAGCAGCAGCTGCAGCCAACGGACCTCCCCCTGACGCCAGGCCGCTCGCACGCCAGCGCCGGCAAGCAACAGCCAGGGCAACAGCGATTTGAGCAATTCGGGGATGTAGTACCAGAAGGGCTGGCTATGCCCCTCGATGCCGGTGGCCACGCGTTTGCTGAGCTGCTGCTCGAAGCTCACCGCGAGATAGGCATTACCGTAGCGGCGCACCTGCAGCGCGAACCAGAGCAGCATCGGGGCCAGCCCCAGCAGCAGCCCCAGCCCCAGCCAGGGACAGCGCAGCGAGCCGAGACCGCTGTCGAGGCAGCTGAAGGCCAGCACCATCAGCAGGAACAGCAGACCCAGGGAGCCCTTGCACAGCAAGGCGGCGCCGAACCCCAGGCCGATGGCCAGCCGCCAGGCGGGGCGATTGCGACCGAGCACAGCCCCGAGCAGCATCACCAACAGAAAGGTGGTGCTGGGGCCATCCATCATCACCAGCCGCCCCAGGCGGGCGGCGGGCAGCAGGCTGGCCATGCTCAGCGCGGCGATCACCGCGGCATCGCGCCGCTGAAACAGATGGCGGGCGATGCCGTAGGTGAGCGGCATGGCCAGGGCCGAAACCACGGCGCTGGGCCAGCGCCCCGCCAGCTCGCTAGTGCCTCCCAACTGATAGCCCAGGGCCGTCAGCCAGAAGAGCAGCGGCGGCTTCACCAAAAACGGCTGGTCCAGATAGTGGGGGTGGAGCCAGTCGCCGGATTTCAGCATTTCGCGGGCCACCACCGTGTAGAAGCCCTCATCCCAATCGCGGTAGGCAACGCCGCCGAGCTGGTGGAGCCAGAGAGCCAAGCCCAGTAGGCTCACCAGCAGGGGGGCGAGCCATTCGGCGAGGCACTGCGCTTGCGCCTCACCTCGCGGCTCCAGGCTCTCGGGAGGACGCGGTGCGGGAGGCTGGAGCCGCGCCTGCCGCTGCAGGATGGACATGGGCGCGATTGGCGACTGGGGATCAGGATCGCAACCCGAGGTCCAGGTTCAACAGGGGGGAGCTGGGCAGGCCACCCAGACCAGCCTCAGCACCGGGGGCATCCGGGTCTCGCCTGGGGCTCAGACGGCCAGATAGCCCTCCAGCTCGCGCGAGCGGCTGCGGATGCCCTCCAGGGCGCGGCGCTCGAGGTTGCGGGTTTTGTCCCGGCTCATGCCGAGGTTGCGGGCGATCGAGGTGAGGCTCATCGGTTCGCCGCCGCCGATGCCGTAGCGCAGCCGCAGCACCGTGCCCTGCAGATCGGGCAGCTGGGCCACAAGGCTCTCCAGGTCGCTGCGCAGGCACTCACTGTCGACGACCTCATTGGGACCCACCATATCGGAGGCGAGCAGTTCGAGCAGTTCGGTGTCCTCGGTGTCGCCCACCTTGGTTTCCAAGCTCAGGGGATGGCGGGCGCGGCAGAGCAGATCCTTGACCTCCTCCTCGGGTAGCTCCACCGCATCGGCGAGCTCCCCGAGCGTGGGGGTGCGACCAAGGGTCTGGCTCAACTCCCGCTGACCTTTCTTGAGTTTGTTGAGCGATTCGGTGATGTGAATCGGCAGGCGAATAGCGCGGCTCTTCTCGGCGATGGCGCGCGTGATTCCCTGGCGAATCCACCAATAAGCATAGGTGGAGAACTTGTAGCCGCGGGTGGGGTCGAACTTTTCGACGCCTCGCACCAGGCCGATGGTTCCCTCTTGAATAAGATCTAGCAATTCCATGTTGCGACGGGTATATTTCTTGGCGACGCTGACAACCAGCCTCAGGTTGGCAGCCACCATGCGCTCCTTGGCCCGGCGCCCCAGCTGCAGGCGGCGGCGCAGCTGGACAGAACTCAGACCAGCCTCGGCGGCGAGACGAGCGTCGGAAGGCTCCTGATTGCCGGATCGCAGCCGCAATTCTTGACGCAGCTCCTCCAGCGCCATGAGCTCCTGGACCTGACGGCCAAGCGTGATCTCCTGCTCATGGCTGAGCAAGGGGACCCGGCCGATATCGTGGAGATAGGAGCGCAGTGAATCTGCCGAGGCGTTCGCGGCGGAGAGAGCGGCGGCGGTGCCGGCGACAGGAATCGAGGGCATCGTTCCTTAGTTACGAAACCTTGGTGTTTCGTAAAGGTACCACGATTTTCCGTGCGCGTCTCCGGCCTGGCGCCGACGCGGGAGAATGGCGTTGGCCCCTCTGGCCCCGATGCCGCCGCAAGCCCTGCCCTCCGAACGCCTGCAGAAGTTGATCGCCTCCAGCGGCCTCTGCTCGCGGCGGCGTGCTGAAGACCTGCTGCGGGCAGGGCGCGTGCGGGTCAATGCGGTCACGGCGCGCCTCGGCGATCGGGCCGATCCGGATCGCGATCGGATCCTGGTGGATGGCCGGCCCCTGGGCCCCGCCGCCGCCCCGCTGACGCTGTTGCTGCACAAACCGGTTGGCGTGCTCAGCAGCTGCTCGGATCCCCGCGGTCGTCCCACCGTGCTCGACCTGCTCCCCGCCGAGCTGCGGCGCGGCCATGGCCTGCATCCGGTCGGTCGACTCGACAGCGACAGCCGCGGCGCCCTGCTGCTCAGCAACGACGGCCGCCTCACCCTGCAGCTCAGCCACCCCCGCTACGGCCACACCAAGACCTACCACGTCTGCGTGACCGGCCAACCGAGCGCTGCGGTGTTGGAGGCCTGGCGGCGGGGCGTGCCGCTCGACGGCCTGCCAAGCCAGCCGGTGCGGCTGCGCCGCCTCGATCAGGGGCAGCGCAACGCCTGGCTGGAGCTGGAAATGCGCGAGGGTCGCAACCGCCAGATTCGTCGCACCGCCGCCCTGCTGGGCCATCCGGTCCGGGACCTGGAGCGCATTGCCATCGGCCCGCTGGCCCTGGGGGAGCTGCCCCCGGGCGCCTGGCGTCCGCTGCGCCCCCCGGAGCTGGAGGCGCTGCTGCGGCCGGCCGGGACCGCTCCCAACCGATGACCGCCCCCCCACCCCTGGCGCGGGATCAGCGCTCAGCCCTGGCCGTGCTGCTGCGGGGGCTGCGGCAGCGGCTGAGGTGGCAGCAGCGCCGGGCCGCCAGCGGCGTCGACCTCTCGGGCGGGCGCCGCGACGATCGCCTGCTCATCGCCGGGCAACGGCTGCAACAAGCTCGCCTCAGCCGCGGGCTGGGCCTGCGTCAACTCGCCGACCAAACCCGCATCAGCACGCCGGTGCTGGAGGCCCTGGAGCGGGGTTGGCGCGAGCGGCTGCCCGAGCCGGCGTATCTGCGCACCATGCTGCCGCTGCTGGAGGAGCACCTTCAGCTCGAACGCGGCAGTCTCCGAGACGCCCTGCCCCCTCCACTCCCCCGGGGCCGTTCCGAGCGCCGCGGTCGCGCTGGGTTGGGGCGCTTCCTGCCCGGCTCGATCGAGGTGTTCAGCAGCTGGCTGGGGAGCCTGTTCTATGGCGGGTTGACGCTGGCGCTGCTATGGGCGCTGAACCGGCAGCAGCTGCTGCTGGCCCAGAGGGGCCTGCTCAGCATCGAGCCGCTGCCGACCGACGCCATCGCGATGCCCAGCACCCCGCCGGGGAGCATCCAGGCCGGGGTGGAGGCCAACGGCACGGCGCCACGCCGCGCTAGCGCCGCCAACGGCACGGCGGCGGGCGGCCAGGGCGCCAGCGAGGCCCTGCTGGTGGCCTTCCCGGAGCTCAGGCCCCTGCGCGCCGCCGCCGCAGGCCAGGCTCTGGCGAAACTGCGCCAGACACAGCCCGGACCCGCTCTCGGCCTCGGCCAGCTGCGGCTGCAGCTGGCGCTCCCCAGCCGCCTGACCCTGACCAGCCGCGGCGGCGGCAGCGCCATCGGCGAGCTGCGGGGCGAGCTGGTGTTGCCGGTACTGCCCCCCTTCCAACTGCGCCTGGAGCCGCCGCCGACCACGGCGGAAGCGGTGCGCTGGAACGGTTCGCCCCTCAAGGCCGGCCGGGATGGCCGCTTTCGCTATCCGCCGGCGGCTCGGCCATAGCGCGCCGCCATCTGCCCGAAGCCGAAGATCGGCCCCTCCAAGGCGCTCAGCGGCCGGTCCAGCCGCCAACTCCAGTTGCCCGCCGTGGTGCCGGGGGTGTTGAAGCGGGCTTCATCACCCAGCTCCAGGAGATCCTGCAGGGGCACCACCACGAGCCGGGCGGTGGAGGCCAGACCCAGTTCCAACAACTGCCAGGCAGGCGATTGAACCGGACCACCGACGGCGGCGGCCACCCGGTCCCGGGCCGCCGGGTCCAAGCCCTGCCACCAGCCGACGCTGGTGGCGTTGTCGTGGGTGCCGGTGTAAACCACCCAGCGCTCCCCCACGAAGTTGGCGGGAAGGTAGGGGTTGGTCTCATTGCCGTCGAAGGCGAATTGGAGGATCTTCATGCCCGGCAGACCGAAGCGGTCTCGCAGTGCCTCGACGGGGGGCGTGATCACCCCCAGGTCTTCGGCGATCAGCGGTAGCCGCCCATCCGGCAGCAAGCGGCCGCGTTGGCAGCAGCGCCACCAGAGCAAGGCCAGCAGCGACCAGCCCGGCGAGGGGCGCCAGACGCCGTGCTCCGCCGTGGCGTCGCCGCCAGGAATGCTCCAAAACGCCTGCAGGGCCCGGAAGTGGTCGAGACGCAGCAGATCGAACAAGCTGAGCTGGCGCTCCAGCCGCTGCAACCACCAGCGAAAGCCGCTGAGGCGGTGGCGCCACCAGCGATAGACCGGCGTCCCCCAGAGCTGACCGGTGGGGGAGAAGTAATCGGGAGGCACACCGCTCTGCTGCTGCAGCGCTCCATGGCGATCGAGCGCGAAGAGCTCAGGGCGGCACCAGGCGTCGACGCTGTCGTGGGCGACATAGAACGGCAAATCTCCCACCAGCCTCACGCCCCCCTCGTGGGCGCAACGCTGCAACCGCTGCCACTGGGTCTGCAGGAGCCACTGGACCAGGGCTTCCCCTTGCAGCGCCGCCGCCTGGTCGCGCTCCAGTTCGGCCAAGGCCTGGGGCTGACGGCTGGCCTGGGCCGCCGGCCATTGCCACCACGGCAGACCCGCGTGCAGCTGACGCAGCACCATGAAGCGGCAGTGATCGCGCAGCCAGTGGCGCTGTTGCTGCTGCCAGGCCTGGAACGCCGCCCGCCGCTCCGGTGGCAGCTGCGCCAACCGCTGCTGCAAAACCTGGCGCAGGGCCGCGGCCCGGGCGTCGGCCAGCGACGGATCGAGCCGCCGCGAGTCCGACCCGCCCCCGGGCAGAGCATCGCGCTCGGCCTCGCGCAACCATCCCTCCGCCACCAGGTCGTCGGCGTCGAGGAACCAGGGGTTGAGGGCAGAGCCGCTGGGGGAGCTGTAAGGGGAGCCGGTGGCGTCGGTGGGGGAGAGCGGCAGCAGCTGCCAGCTCCCCACCCGCTCCCGGGAGAGCAGGGCGATCCAGTCGCGGGCGCTCGCCCCGAAGCTGCCGCAGACGGGGCTGCCGGGCAGCGAGCTGGCGTGCAGCAGAACGCCGCAGCCGCGCGGCGACGCGATGGCGGCTGCGCTCACGGAGACGGCAGCCGGTAGCGGCTGATGATGCGCTGGGCGAAGCTCGGGATGTGGCGGTCGGCCATGGCGGGGTGATGGCGGCGCAACCAGAGGGCATTGCGGGTGAAGTGGGAGTCGATGGAGAAGCGGCCGTATTCCAGGCCCGCCGGCCCGATGCGCTGCACCACGAAGCCCACCAGCTCCGCCAGCCAGCGGGGCAGACGGACGGCCCTGTCGTAGGCCTCGCTGCCCTGCTGCACAGCGGACCGGCGGTCGCCGCGACTGAAGACCGGCGCCGTGTCCAGTTCGGGTTCCACCA
>CAYOCW010000027.1:0-18293 GCA_964402615.1 uncultured Cyanobium sp.
TGGTGCTGAGGCGATGGCGGCTCTCCGCCGCAGCGATCGTCTGCTCGGCTTCCTGCTCCGCCTCCTCCGCTTCGTCGGCCCGCATCCGCTGGGCGTCGATCAGCAGCTTCACCCCGAAGCCGAGGAACAGGATCGCCGCCAGCCAGGGCACGATCGCTGGCGGCAGTAGCTCGCGCAGCCCATAACCCAGGCCCAGCGAGATCAGGGTGACGGCGGTCAGGGCCGCGAAGGAGCCGAGGAACACATCCCGGGCGCGGTGGCGCGCCGCCAGGATCAGCGCCATGAAAAATGTCTTGTCCCCCAGCTCAGCGAGGCTGATGGCGGTGATGCTGGCCCCGAAGGCCGCCAGCGCGGGATTGGCAGAAAGTGAAGTGCTCATCGCTGCAGCCTGAAGCAAGACCAACGCCAACGTCATGTCCTTCGTCACGGATCTGCGCTGCCCTGCAGGCCCATCCGCGGCTGATCGAGGCTACGGCCCGGGGAGGGCCGGTGGCGCCATGCTGGCGCCACCGGCCCTCCGATCCCATGTCCGCAGCGGGTTCCGCCTTCGCGCAACTGCATCAGCACCTGCATCAGACCCGCCTGCTCGGATCGATCAGCAGCGCCCTCTACTACGACCAGAACACCGCGATGCCGGCCGACGGGGCGGCCTGGCGCGGGGAACAGCTGGCCTTGCTCGCCCGTCAGCTGCACGAGCGCCAGAGCAGCGCTGCCTACGCCGAGCTGGTGGCGGCCGCGGAAGCCGAGCTCGGCGCTGATGCCCTGCCGCCGCAGCGCCGCAACCTGCAGTTGCTGCGGCTGGAGCGGGAGCGCCAGCGCTGCCTCGATCCCGCCTTGGTGAGCGCCCTCGTCAAGGCCCAGTCCAGAGGCAATGCGGTGTGGCAGGACGCCCGCGCCCGCAACGACTTCGCGGCCTTCGCTCCGGCGCTGCAGGAGCTGATCAGCCTGCGCCGTCAGCAGGCCAGCCAGCTGGCCAATGCCGAGCCGGTGGCCCGCAGCCCCTGGGAGGTGCTGGCCCAGCCGTTCGAGCCGGATGTGAGCAAGGCGCGGCTGGAGGAGCTGTTCGCGCCCCTCAAGGCCGAGCTGCCCGCGTTGCTGGAGCAGGTGGCCGCCAGTGCTGGCCCCAGCCCGGCGAGCGAGGCCGCCGCCGCGCTGGATCTGCCCGAGGCGCTGCAGGAGCAGCTCTGTGCTGAGCTGCTCGACAGCTGGGGCTACGCCCCCGAGCGCTGCCAGCGCGCCCGCTCCGCCCACCCCTTCTCTTGCACCGTCGGACCCCGGGACTTCCGCATCACCACCCGGGTGGTGCCCGGCCAGCCGCTTGCGGCCTTCCTGGCCACCGCCCACGAATGGGGACATTCCCTCTACGAACAGGGTCTACCCCGCAGCGACGACCACTACTTCCCCTGGCCCTTGGGCGAGGCCACCTCGATGGGGGTGCATGAGTCGCAATCGTTGTTCTGGGAGTGTCGGGTCGCGCGCAGCCGCGCCTTCGCGACACGCTGGCATCCCCGCTTCTGCGCCGGCCTGGGCTGCGATGCCTGGGGAGGCCCCACGGGTTTCTGGCGCGCCCTCAACCCGCTCAAGCCCGGCCTGATTCGCGTCGAGGCCGATGAGCTGAGCTACTGCTTGCACATCGTGCTGCGCTTTGAGCTGGAGCTGGCCCTGCTGGAGCAGGACCTGCCGCTGGCGGATCTGCCAGAGCAATGGAACCAGCGGATGCAGGCGTTGCTCGGCATCCGGCCCCCAACCGACAGCGAGGGTTGCTTGCAAGATATCCATTGGGCTGAAGGCCTGATCGGCTATTTCCCGTCCTATGCCCTTGGGCATCTGATCAGCGCCCAGCTCTCCGCAACCTTTGAACAAGACCATGGCTCCATTCAAACCCTGATCAGCAGCGGTGACGAGCTCAAGCTGCAGGCCTGGCTGGCCAAGACCGTCTGGCCCCTGGGCCGATCGACCAACGGCGAAGAGCTGGTGCAACAGATCACCGGTCGTCCGCTCAGCGCCCAACCCTTCCTGACCTACCTGCGCGCCAAGGTCGAGGAGCTGGCCAGCGCCAGCTGAAACGGCGCCGCTTCGGCTGCCTGGCGTGGTGATGCCGCCCGGCCCGCCGATCGCGACGCGTTGATGCCCCGGCCACGGCAGCCCTCGCCGAGCGGCAGGGGGGACGGCGTCGCCGCGGCTCGGGAGCCCGCGGGGCGGTTCTCTAGGATTTCCAGGCTTTCCTCCTGGCCATGGCGAACATCGACCACGCTCCCAGCCGCACGATGCTCAACCTGTTGCATGTGCTGCCGGCCTTTGCCGATGAAGCGGAGCTGAGGCTGAACGCCATCGTCGAACTCAACTCTGGAACGATCAATAAATACGAACTGATCACCGAAACGGGGCATCTCAAGCTCGATCGCGTCGGCTATTCATCCCTGGCCTACCCATTTGCCTACGGCTGCATCCCTCGCACCTGGGATGAGGATGGCGACCCTTTGGACATCGAAATTGTCGGCATCAGCGAACCCCTGGTCCCCGGCAGCCTCGTCGAAGCCAGAATCATCGGCATCATGACCTTCGATGATGGCGGCGAGGTGGATGACAAGGTCATCGCTGTGCTCGCCGATGACAAACGCATGGATCACATCACCAGCTACGAGCAATTGGGTGATCATTGGCGTCAAGAGACCCAATACTACTGGGAGCACTACAAAGACCTCAAGAAGCCGGGCACCTGCAAGGTCAATGGCTTTTTAGACACCCAGGAGGCGGTGCGCATTATCAAGGAGTGCGAGGCTCGCTACCTTGGAACCGTTGACCCCCGTCTGGTGAACTGAGGGCGTCAGGGCTGAGCTTGGATTTGCGCAGCGCTGACGCTCCGAGTTCCCCTCGCCCCCAGCCCTTCCATGTCCAGCCCCTGCAAGCCTCCCTTTCCCCCGGGCCGCTGCCTTGGCGCGCCGCTGGCAGCGCTGTTGCTGGGTATCACCGCTGCCGGTAGCGCCACCGCCGCCCAACCGGCCGCCGAACCGGCCGCCGAACCGGCGCTGAGCTCCCATCCGGCCGCGCTGCAACCGACCGCGACGCTCCGTGAGCCCCCGGCCATCGAGACCCCCCAAATCATCCTGGAACTCGGGCGCCGTCGCCTCAGCCTGGTGGATCACGGCAAGGTGATGGGCAGCTGGCCGGTGGCCATCGGTGATCCCGCCACACCCACACCCACCGGCAGCTTTCGCGTGCTCAACAAGGTGGTCAACCCCCAGTACCAAAGCACGAAGAGCGGTAAAATCAACGCTACCGTCGGTCCGAACGGTCCGCTCGGAGATCGCTGGATCGGCTTCCACAGCCAAGGCCCGAACCAGTTCGGCATCCATGGCACCCCGGCGCTCTGGGCCTGGTCCGTGCGGCAGGGAGCGGCGGTCACCCACGGTTGCGTGCGCATGCTGGGCGACCATGTGCGGGCGCTGTTTGATCGCGTCTCCGTTGGCACGCCGGTGATTGTGCGCCAGTAAAGCAAGCGCAGCTCTGACCTGGATCGGTTGGCCTCCAGCAACGCAGCTGCGCCCGCTTGCCTTGCAACGTGTTCAGGCTGAACATCTGCATCCTGTTGTTCTCATCACGCCGCAGTGTGTAGGCAGGAACAGTCTTCACCCAAGGATTGGAAGACATTCTTGAAATCCCCGCTGCAGCGGCCTGGCCTTGGCAGCAGTCCCTTTACCGTTGGCAAACCTTTGCGCCGGATGGCGACGCCCCGCTCCGGGTCATGGGTTTCCCTTCTTCCGCTCCCCCTGCTGATACCACCATGCCGTCGCCCAGGCCCAGCCATCCTTCTTGCACGGCGCTGAAGTGGGCTGAAGACGGCGAGCTGTCGCCCCTCGATCTCGAACGGATCCTCCAGCTTCTCTCTCAGGCGGATCCGGTGGCACAAGCCTTGCTGTCGGCACCACTCACCAAAGAAGGCAGTTCCTGTCGCTGAAGCTGGCGGGCCAGCGCCAGGGCCATGCCGTCGCGGCTGGCCAAGCCACGCAGCTTCTCCAAGGGCAAGCCTTCACTCGGCAAGCCCACCGGCAAGCTGCCGCCCACACCCCAAGCAACATCGAAGACCGGGAGTTGCCGCAGCCCATTCGGCATCAGTTGATCCTCCAACCGATCGAGATGGGCACTGAGCGGTAGCCAAACCAGATCGGTCCGCACACAGGCCTCCAGCAACACCTCCCGTTGTTGACCCGCATGGGCGCTGAGTCCCCGCTGCAGGTCCGAGAGCGTGACCAGTCCGATCGCCGAGCCACTGTCGGCCACGATCAGGCAGTGGCCATGGCTGGCCACCAACTGACGCAGCGCCTCCACCGCCGGCAGTTGGGCCGACAGCACCAGCGGGGCCAGCGGCTCGAAGGCTTCTTCGATCGCGAGGCAGGCCAGCCGGCTGCGACGCGTCTCTTCAACCGGGTCGGGGCCGAGCAGATCTCGATCGCGCAGCCCCCGCCAGCGCTCCACCAGGGCTGCGCTCAAGCCAGCCGCCGCCATCAAGGGCAGGACGATGCGAATGTCGCGCGTGAGTTCGAAGAGCAACAGCAACGCCGTCAGCGGTGCGCGGGCGCTGCCGGCCAGCACAGCCGCCATGCCCACCATCGCGTAGGCCGGTGGTTCGGCCACCGGTAAATGCAGACCGCTATCGCCCAGCAGCTGCCCGTAGGCATTGCCCAGCACCGCCCCCAGAAACAGCGAGGGCGCAAAACCACCCCCCACAAATCCTGTGGCATTGCTGGTGGCGGCCGCCAGCAGTTTGACCCCCAACAGGCTGAACAAGGCCAGCAAGGGGATGCCCCCATCACGACCGAGCAGCGCCTCCACCGTGTCGTAGCCCACCCCGAGCACCTGCGGGAACACCAGCGCCATGCCTCCAACACTGAGGCCGCCGAGGGCGGTGGGCAGCCCGGGCGGCAACCGCCCCAGCCAGCCCTGCACCCGGGGATTGCGTCCCACCGCCAACAAGCTGACCAACAGCCAGGACATCAGGCTCGCGACGAACCCCAGCCCGAGGTAGAGCGGCAGTTCCCAAATCGAGCGCACCTCGTAGGCGGGCAGCCGCAGGATCGGTGTGTCGCCCAGGGCCAGCTGGGTCACCAGCGCCGATGCCACCGCCGCCACCAGCACGGCCCGCAGGCTGGGCCGGCCGGGCACCGAGCTGAAACTGCCCTCACAGGCAAAGAACACGCCGGCGATCGGAGCCTTGAAACCCGCCGCCAGTCCGGCCGCCACACCCGCCGCCACCAGCGCTTTCTGGGACTGGGGCGAGAGGCCTCCTCGCAGCGCCACCCAAAGCCCGATGTTCCCGCCGGATTCCACACTGGGCCCCTCCGGTCCCAGCGAGGCGCCGCTGGCCAGGCTCACGGAGGCGGCGAGCAGCCGCTGCCAGGGCAGGCGCGGCCGTCCCGCCAGGGACCCATCGGCCATCGCCATCAGGCTCGGCAGGCCAGGGCCGATCTCACCGGCAAAGCGCCGCAGCAGCCCCACCGCCAGACCGCCGAGGCTGGGCATGACCAACACGGGCCAGAGCTTCAGCCAATCGGGTGCCGACGGCAGGGCGATCGTGGGGGGCTCCGGCGGCGCCGGTGGCGGCGGCAGAAAACCGATCCCCCCCAGGCCGAGCTGCAACAGCATGGGGGGGTGGCCCGAGGCCGCCACCACGGCGGGCAGCGCCGGCACGCTCGGCAAGGACGGCGCCAGCGGTGACGAGCGGCCCACGACCAGCAACAGGTCCACCAGGGGGCCGTAGAGAACGTTGTTGATGAAGCCGAGCAGTTCGTGGAAGATCACCACCGCCACGCCGGTCAGGATCCCCACCAGCGCCGCCCAGGCAAGCAAGTTCCACTGAAAGGGCAAGGCGCGCGCCTCCCCGGCGGGGTCATCCCGCTGCGGGGAGGCGACGGGCCTGGCGCCGTCAGGCTTCGGGGCGAGCGCTGGCAAAGATCTCCTCCAGGATCTCTGCGGCACCCTGGCTGCGCAGTCGCTCCGCCAGGGTGATGCCGATGGCCTCCGGGTCATCCTCCGGGCCGCGGCAAACATCGCGGATCAGCCGCTGACCATCAAGGCTGGCCACCATGCCCGTCAGCACCAGTTCGGACTGCTCCGGCCCGGACTCAAGGCAGCTGTTCACTCCGATCGGCACCTGGCAGCCCCCTTCCAGCTGGCGCAGAAAGGCCCGTTCCGCCCGACAGCGCAAGGCGGTGGGGCGATGCTCCAGCACCTGAATCAGCTCCAGGGACGGCCCATCGCCCTGGCGACATTCGATACCCAAGGCTCCCTGGCCAACGGCGTGCAACGAAACGCCGGGATCAATCAGCTCGTGGATGCGATCCGCCAGACCGAGCCGCTGCAAGCCAGCCGCCGCCAAGATGAGACAGTCATAGTTGCCAGCATCCAACTTCTCCAGCCGGGTGATCACATTGCCGCGCACGTCCTTGAAGCTGAGGTGCGGGTAGTGGTAACGCAGCTGGGCGAGGCGTCGCAGCGAACTGGTTCCCACCACAGCCCCCTCGGGCAGGCTCTCCAGGCGGCAGTCGCGGTGCCGCTCGTTCACCACCAGCGCATCGGCGGGATCCTCCCGTTCGGTGATGCAGCCCAACATCAATCCTTCCGGCAGGTTGGTGGGCAGATCCTTGAGGCTATGCACCGCAATATCAGCCTGATTCACCAACATCTGGGCTTCCAATTCTTTGGTGAACAATCCCTTGTCACCGATCTTGGCCAGGGCCACATCTAGGATCTTGTCCCCCTGGGTGGCCATCGCTTCGATGCGGATGTCCAGACCAGGATGGGCGGCCGCCAGCGCATCCCGCACCCAGTGGGTCTGCACCATGGCCAGCTGACTGCGGCGAGAAGCGATCCGCAGGGTTGGTCCGATTGGGGATTCGGGTGCAGCAGGACTGGGCATCGGGCGCGTCGAGGACAGCGGCGGCTGTCGTTGAACAAGGAAGCAGCAGCCTAGGCACTGGTCGCCTCCATTCCCGCCTGACCGCCGCCGGCGGCAATGGGCTGATGGGATCGCCGCCATCCAGCGGGCCGGGCCGCATGCCCTGGCGGCCAGCCTGGGGTCTCGAACCCAGCACAGGGCTGGCGGCGGCGCTGTTGTTTGGAAGCTGGCGGCGCCGGATTCACCGGAACAGATCGAGGGGTAGGGGGCCCCAGGTGTCGGAGGCGAGCGGAGCAGCTCCCTCCTGGCCCGTGATCAACAGCCCCTCGCCCAGCCCGGCTTCCTGTCGGAGCTGAAACAAGCCGGTGCGTTGGTTGCCCTTGAGGAACACGGGCCGCTCCAGCGAGGCGGCGGTGTCCTCCGCCGGCGCCGCTCCAGGCGCTGGCGGCGTTGCAACCCGGGCCGCGTCGGGCGAGGCGCCGGAAGCATCGGGCTGGAGCGCCGGCCAGCCCAAGGCGGCCTCCAGGCCGCGCAGCGTCGCTATGGCGATCTCCCGGCTGGAAGCCATCACGCCGATGGTGAACCAGGGATAGGGGGCCATGGCCTGTTCGAGCTCCCGGCGCAGCTGAAGGCGTTCTGGAGCGCTGAGCTGGGGGGCGGAGCGCAGACCCCGCAAGGCCGCGAGGCCGGGGCTGCGGGGCTCCGGATCCCGACCGGTCTGCCCCGCTCGCGAGGGGGCGTCGTGCACGGTGGAAGCAGCCTCGGATGTCACGGGACGAGAGGAGTGGGGAGCGATGCCATCAGTCTGAAGCGGAGTGGTTCGGCGGCGGGATCCGCGGCGGCCTGGCCAGCCCTGCCCGGCAGCCCGCCACCGGCCTCCGCTGCGCCGTCGGAACGCAACGGGGGCAGCGGCTAGGCCGGGTGGATCGCCAGCCAGCCTCGCTCAGGGGGTGTTCCAGACAAAGCGCGATGAGGCCGCGTAGTTCCAGACAAAGACGACGAAAATGCCGGCCAGCTGGGCCCAAAAGGGGTTCGGGTCAATGCGGGTGTAGACGGTGGTGGCAATCCCAACATTGGCCAGCACCGGCAGTGAGGCGACGAGCAGAAACCGGGCCAGGCCCTTGACCAAGGCCAGCCCGCGCTGGCGCTGAAAGCGGAATGTCAAGGCATTGTTAATCAAGTAGTTGGAGGTGGCGGCCACAAGGGCAGCCGGGAATACGGATTGCGCGAAGGGGAACAAGGCGAAAGATCTCAAAAGCTGGGAGATTGACATCTGCACCAGCACACCCAAGGCCCCGACCAGTGCAAAACTAATCATGCGACGTGGGATGGCACGAAAGACACATGTGTGCAGGATGGAGACAAAAAAGTCCCAGACGATTGCAAAATCCAATTTGGAGTCACCCGACTGCCTTGGCCTGAAGTTCAACGGAATATCGATCACCTTTAAGCGGCCATGGCTGACCGCCAACAATTCATAAAGAAACTTGAAGCCGTTCACATCCAGGCTGCGAACATCCCTGAGGACGCTGTCAAGCCGCAACACAAAAAAGCCACTCATGTAGTCCGTCAGCTGGCGGTAGGCGGGCAGGGTCAGCCTGGCAAGCCGATTCGCCAGGCTTGAACCGCGCTGCCTGGAGCCGCTGAGTCCGCGGATCTGGGCTTGTTCGTGAAAACGACTGCCAACAACCAGATCGGCACCGGTCTCCAGCAACGTGAGCAAAGCCCGCAGCACCGCTTCGGGTTCATGTTGTCCATCGCAATCCATCACGGCGACAACGTCACCGGTCGCGTCGAGAATGCCCTCCTTGATCGCGCTAGACAGACCGGCCCTCCCGACGCGACGAACCAAACGGATTTCCGGATGCTGACGCGCGAGTTGCCGCACGGCATCGGCGGTGCCATCGGCAGAATCATCGTCAACGAAAAGGATCTCCAGCTTCAGCGCCGAGCGCAGACGCAGCAGATGCTCGGCCACCGGAGTAACATTAAACCGCTCATTGAACGTTGGTAAAACGATCGACAAGCGGATATGTTGCAGACTTCCGTCAACGTGGTTGACGGCGGAGTCAAGGGTTGCTGTGTCGCTAGCAGTCACGAAGTTTAGCCTTAAAAAGTGCTCACGAATTACTTGATGTACTCCTTGAGAACACCATTGCGGTTGGGATGCCGCAGCTTGCGCAGGGCCTTAGCTTCGATCTGCCGGATTCGCTCGCGGGTGACATCAAAAATTTGACCAATTTCCTCGAGCGTCTTCATGCGCCCATCGTCGAGACCATAGCGAAGCCGGAGCACATCACGCTCGCGCGGGCTCAGGGTGGCCAGAACGCCTTCAAGATCTTCACGCAAGAGATTTTTGGCTACATCTTGCTCGGGATTTTCGATGTCTGCCTCGATAAAATCCCCCAGGCGTGAGTCTTCTTCCTTGCCGATTGGCGTTTCGAGAGAGATGGGCAGCTGGGCCGACTTGGCAATAAAGCGCAGTTTTTCAATTGTCATCTCCATGCTCTCGGCTATTTCTTCTTCAGTGGGCTTGCGGCCGAATTCTTGGCTCAGCGTTTTCGTTGTCTTTTTGATCCGGGAGATTGTTTCGTAGAGGTGTACCGGTAAGCGAATCGTGCGGCTCTGATCGGCAATGGCCCGGGTGATGGCCTGGCGAATCCACCAGGTCGCATAGGTGGAAAATTTGTACCCCTTTTCGTGGTCGAACTTTTCAGCGGCGCGGATCAAGCCGAGGCTCCCTTCCTGGATGAGATCCTGAAAGGAAAGGCCACGGTTCATGTATTTCTTGGCGATCGACACGACGAGCCGCAGGTTGGATTGCACCATCTTTTCCTTGGCGCGTCGGCCGAGCATCAGACGCCGCCGGAACTTGGTGAGCGGCATGTCAACCAAGGCCGCCCATTCCTTCGTGTCTGGGAAGTGACCTTTATCGGCTTCAAACTCAGCCGCTCTTTCCTCCAGCTCCAGCAAGTCGGCGATTTTGCGCGCCAGCTCGATCTCCTCATCCGGTCGCAGCAGTCGGATACGCCCAATCTCTTGCAGATAAACCCGGATCGAGTCTTCCGTGTAGACGCCCTTGGGGCCAACCTTGATGCTGGACAGGGCTTTGGCTGCTTTGGCATCCTTGGCGCTGACAGCATCGTCCAGGCCGCTGGCCTCCTCCACGGCAGGCAGCTCAAAGGACACCTCCAGATCCGCCGCTGCAAGCAGGGCATCCGCTTCGGCATCAAGATCGATGCTCGGGGCGTGTTGAGTCGCGGTCGCGCTGGCGCTTGCCTTGGGTGTTGCACTGCGCTTGACCTTGGGCTTTGCCGTCCCCGTTCCAGTCGCCGCCGCCGCCGCCGCCGCCGCGATCCCGATCTCGGCCACCTTGGCTTTCGGTTTCGCCTTGGCCTTCGTCTTGGCTTTTGGTTTCGCCTTGGGTGGCTGAGACGCAGCGGAATCCTCAGCCGTGGATTCCGCCGTTGTCGTGGCGCGGCGTTTGACCGTCGGCGTGCGCTTCAGCGCCAGGACCTCACCGCTGGCGCTGACCGTGGCAACAATCTCAGGTGGCGCGACCTTGGCTTTGGCGGCAACGGGTGTCATGGGCCTGGGCAATGGAAGAGAGGGAAGATTGGGGAAGAGAGGCTTGCGTTGGGGCCCGCGGAAAACCCGGGCATCCCGCGGCAGATCAGCAGGCGTGGAGAAGACGATCCCAGCGGCGCAGCGCCGGCCGGCAATGAGCGGCTGGTTCGCCGTGCTGGTCTGGATTCAAGGAGCCGACCGAGACGCCGAGCCCGGATCCGGCCAGGGAGCCGGCGCAAGCGGAAACATGCAGGACGACAATCCTGAAGTAGCGATAATGACGGTTTAGCAACAAAGGCTGGACGTGGACCGGGTCTGCCAGCGGCGCCAACGGTGGCCAGGGCGGTCTCCGCAATCCAGGAGCGGGGTTCGACTTCTGGAGGGCAATGGACGCTGGCGCAATGCTGGTATTCGGCGGAGGAACCGGCCGGCGGCCGGAGCAGTGTTGTCGGGGTGGTCGCAGATCGGAGGGTGGGGGGAACCGCACGCTCTTCGGATCTTCCCTCTGGACGGAACTCTGCTCGGTTCCGGCAGCAGCCTAATCGCCGCTCAACGTCCGCATTCTAGGAATGGGACGTGGCGTGTGCAAGATAGGGGAGTGCTGGAATGGATCCGACCCGGGTGGGGGCAGCAGCGAGGTTGAACGCGCTCGATGCTTCACCCTGGCTGGATGTCTGGGTCGAAGCCGGCCGCGAGGGCCAGGTGTTCACCTACGCGGCTCCAGAGCAGGCTCGGATCCGCACCGGTGATCTGGTGCAGGTGCGCCTGCAGGGGCGTCGCCAGGCGGGGCTGGTGGTGGCGCTGCTGGATCAGCTGCCCGCATCGCTGGCCGACATCACCATCCTGCCGATCGAGCGCGTCATCCAGCCGGCGGCGGTGGACCCCCACTGGCAGGGGCTGATCGATGCGGTGGCGAGCGCCTGCCACACCAGCCGCTTCCGCACCCTCAAGGCCGCCCTGCCCGCGGGGTGGCTGGGCCGGCGCCCCAGGGCGGTGGGCCAGGAGAAGGGGCAGCGCCACCTGGTGGTTCAACGCACGGCCCTGGCTCTGGAAGGACCGGCAACGGCGGCCGAACAGCTGCTGCTCGGGGCCCTGGAGGCCCACAACGGCCTGATGACGCAACGCGACCTGCTGGCGACGCCTGGCGTGGGGCTCACCAGCCTGCGCAAGCTGGAGCAGCGCGGTCTGCTGAGGCGTGAGCCCGCGCATCGCCTCGCTGCCAGCTCCGACGCCGCAGCTGCAGCGCTGCTTCCGCCGCGAGATTATCCCCACCAGCTCAGCGCCGCGCAGGCGGCCGCGGTGGACGCCATCCGCGGAGCCGCCGCAGGTCAGGTGTTGTTGCTGTGGGGGGTCACCGGTGCTGGCAAGACCGAGGTCTACCTGCAGGCGGCAGCCGCGGAGCTCGCCGCCGGCCGCAGCGTCTTGATGCTGACCCCGGAAATCGGTCTGATCCCCCAGCTGCTCGACCGCTGCCGCTGCCGCTTCGGCAACCGGGTGATCGAATACCACAGCGGCCTCACGCCGGGTGATCGGGTCAACGCCTGGCGCGCCTGCCTGCAATCCGCCGAATCCGGCGAAGCCCGGATCGCCGTGGGAACCCGCTCGGCAATCTTTCTGCCGCTGCGGCGGCTGGGGTTGATCGTGCTCGATGAGGAACACGACAGTTCCTACAAACAGGACAGCCCGATGCCCTGCTACCACGCCGGTAGCGTCGCCCGACTGCGGGCTCGCCGCGAGGGGGCTCGCCTGGTGCTCGGCAGCGCGACGCCGTCGCTGGAAACCTGGCTGGCCTGCCAGCGCGACGACACCACGCTGCTGCGCCTGCCGGAACGCATCGGTCGGCAGGCGCAGCCGCCAGTGCGGGTGGTGGACCTGCGCCAGGAGCTGGCCGACGGCCATCGACGCCTGATCAGCCGCGCCCTGATGCAGAGACTCGCCCAGCTGCGGGAGCGGGGCGAGCAGGCGGTCGTGCTCGTGCCGCGCCGCGGCTACCGCACCTTCCTCAGCTGCCGCAGCTGCGGCAACGTCGTGCAGTGTCCGCATTGCGACGTGGCGCTGACCGTGCATCGCCGCAGCGATGGCCTGGAATGGTTGCGCTGTCACTGGTGCGACCATCGCCAGGAGGTCGCGCGCCGCTGCGGTCACTGCTCCTCCACCGCCTTCCGGCCGTTTGGCGCCGGAACCCAGCGGGTGGTCGAACAGCTGGGCAGCGAGCTGAGTGAGCTGCGCCTGTTGCGGTTTGATGCCGATACCACCCGGGGTCGCGATGGCCATCGGCGCCTGCTCGACCGCTTCGCCAACGGCGCGGCGGACGTGATGGTGGGCACCCAGATGCTGGCCAAGGGCATGGATCTGCCGAGGGTCACCCTGGCGGCGGTCCTCGCTGCCGATGGCCTGCTGCATCGCCCCGATCTGCGCTCCGGTGAGTCCTGTTTGCAGCTGCTGCTGCAGTTGGCCGGCCGGGCCGGGCGGGGCGAGCGGCCCGGGGAGGTGTTGGTGCAGACCTACTGCCCTGAGCATCCGGTGATCCAGCATCTGGTGGATGGCCGCTACGAGCGCTTCCTCGAGGCCGAGCTACGGCTGAGGCGGGAGTCGAACCAGGTGCCCTTTCGCCGCGCCTGCCTGCTGCGCCTCGCCGGTCCGTCGGCCAGTCGCACCGCAACCGCGGCGACGCTGCTGGTGGAACACCTGCGCACCGGGGTGGAGCAAGCCGGCTGGACGCTGATCGGTCCCGCTCCGGCGCCGATCGCCCGGGTGGCGGGGCGCAGCCGCTGGCAGGTGCTGCTGCACGGTCCCGGCTCGGCCGCCGGAGCGCCCTGTCCCCTGCCGCTGCCGGAGGAAGCCGCACTGCAAGCCTTGCTGCCGCGGCAGGTGAGCCTCACGATCGATCCCGATCCGCTAACGCTCTAGTCCGCTCCGCTCCCGATCCGTCCGGCCCATTCCGGGCTGTTGGAGGCAGCCTTCAAGCCGGCAGCTCGGGGAAGCCAAACCCAAGGCGCTGACGCATCCGCTGCAGGCCCAGGGAGGCCGCCAAGCCCAGGGGGATCAGCAGGCAGCCCAGCCCCAGCGGGCTCCAGCGCCAGCAGTGCAACTCCAGCCGATTGAGCTGGCCCGTCCGCAGCGGCCAGACCAGGGTCCGCCCCCGACGGATCACGGCCGCGGGGCTGGACAGCCTCACGGATCCGGGGCGCAATGGTTCCAGGTTGAGGCTGACCTCAACGCCGCGCAGATCGGCAAGATCCTGCAGGTCGAGCTCCAGGCGCAGGCTTTGGCTGACGCCCAGCAGCCAGTTGCGCTCGTGCCAGTGGACCTGCGGGGCCGCGAGCTGGCGGCCGCTCAACTGGCCGGCCACACCCAGGCTCGCGACCAGAGCATCGAGCGCCTGCTCGGCTGGCAGCACGGGTGTGGTGAGCAGGGACTGGCCCTCGATCTGGCTGGACCGAAAGCCACGGGAGCTGAGCTCCTCGGTGAAGCGCCTCTGCCAAGGGGTGGCCGCGCCGCTGTCGCTGATCAGCTGATGGCGGAGCTGCAGTCGCCCGGGCCCAGCAAACCGCAGGTCGCTGCGCACCTCCATGCAACCCGACAGCAGCGCGGCCAGCAACAGGGTCAGCAGCAACCCCAGGCTGAGCAGGGCAAACCCCACCGGGGCCTTGGACTCGCCCACGGGTGGTGGTGGCGGCGTTGGGGCCGCCTGGCGCCGCGATCGGGGGCTATCACCCCGGAACGCCTCCAGGGAACGCCCCTGGCTCAGATCCGGCAAGGTGAGGGACCACTCCCGCGGCCGCTGCAACGCCGGTGCGCCAAGCACCTGCAACAGATCGCGGGCCTGGGCCCGCAGGGTTGGATCCGGGCAGCCCCGCAGACTGCGACAGTGCTCGGCTGCCGCGTCCGTCCGCCCCTGTCCCATCAGGGCTGTGGCCAACAGCAGCCGGATGCTCGCGCCGGTGGCGCTGCTGGCGGGATGACAGGCCAGCAGCGGTTCCAGGCCGCGCACCACCCGCCCATACTCCCCCTGCTCCAGGGCCTGCTGCGCCGCCTGTAGGTCCCCCTCCTCCATCGCGGCGTCAGGCGGGCGGCAACTGGGTGTGGGAACCGACCACCATCGTGCCGATGCCGGCATGGGTGAACAGCTCCAGCAGCAAGGAGTGGGGGACCCGGCCATCGATGATGTGGGCAGCGCCAACGCCCTGGGCCAGGGCGCGGATGCAGCATTCGGTCTTGGGCGTCATGCCGCCGTTGACCACCCCCGCGGCGATCAGCTGGCGCGCCTCGCTCAGGCTGAGCTGCCGGATCAAGGAGCCGGGATCTTGGCGATCCCGCAGGATGCCTGGAGTATCGGTGAGCAGGATCAGCTTCTCCGCCTGCATCGCCGCCGCCAGTTCACCGGCGACGGTGTCGGCATTGATGTTGTGGGCGCGACCGGTGTCATCCGGGGCCACGCTGGAGATCACCGGCATGTAGCCCGCCGCCAGCAACGGCTGCAGAACGCCCGGATCGACGCTGGCTACCTCGCCCACCAAGCCGTGGGAGCCATCCCCCAGGCTGCGGGCTCTGATCAGGCCGCCATCGCTGCCGCAGAGCCCCACGGCGCGCCCCCGGACGCCGAGGGTGCTGCGGTCTCGCACCCGGTGCAGGCCATTGACGATCTGCTTGTTGACGCGGCCGACCAGCACCATCTCCACCACATCCATCGTGGCCGCGTCGGTCACCCGCAGGCCATCGCGGAACACGGGGGCAATTTGGAGCCGCGTCAGCCACTGATTGATCTCGGGGCCGCCACCATGCACGATCACCAATTGCACCCCGACGCTCGCCAGCAGGGCCAGATCGCGGAAGACGGCATCGCGTAGCTCTTCGCAAGCCATCGCGGCCCCCCCGTACTTGACCACCACCCGGCGCCCGGCAAAGCTCTGGATGTAGGGAAGGGCCTCGCTCAAGACCGACACCCGCTGGCTATCGGCCTGGCTGATGAGGGGATCGCGGTGGCTGGTGGCGGTCATCGTCGCGGAGCGGGGCGGGGTCAGGCCTGGCGAACAGCCCTGAGGGCAGGAAACTGCCCTCAGGGCTGTTCGTTGGCGGTCGCGGTGCCGACGGGCTGGATCGACCCGGCCGGCAGCAGACGCAGGTTGAGGCGATCGGCGGCGGGCTGATCCAGCTCGGCCCGCAGGCCGCTACCAAAGAATCGACCGAGCCGCTCCTGCCGCTCGAACCAGCGCTCAGCCGCCACACCGTGGATCGCGAACTCCAGCCGCAACCCGTAGCCCTCCGGTAGGGAGAGCTCCTCGACGCTCAGCAACTGGGGCGGATCATCGTCGTTCCAGAGCTTCAGAGCTTCCAACGAGCTCTCCAGGTGGGCTTTCTGGCCGTAGCGCCAGCGACTGACATCGGTGAGCAGCCGTCGCAGCGGTTCGCTGGCGGGCTGGTCGCGCAGCTCCTTCAACTGAGCGGAGGGCAGGACGCGAGCCACTGGCGCCAGTTCTGACGACTTCAGGGCGAGGCCGGCCAGCAGGATCGGCAGGCCATAAAAAATGGTGGGCAGGCTGAGGTTGGCGTCATCGCGGAGGTAGGCGAGGGTTCCCACCACGGTGAGGGCGGCACCGGCCAGGGTCACCAGCGTGCCGGGCGAGCGCAGTGCGAAGGGGGACGAAGCAGGCATCGCACCATCTTCCCGCAGCGCCGGGCAGGATGGCCGCAGACGGATGGCCCGACGCCATGACCTCCTCCTCCTCTTCCAACCCCATCCCAGAGGAGCCCAACAACGCTGAGTTGCTGGAGCAACTGCGCCAGGATCGGCTCTGGCTGTTGCGTCAGCTGGATGCTGGCCACTGGACGCCCTGGCGGCTCGACCTGGCGGCCCTGGAGCGGGAGCTGGGCCAGATGCTCGAACTGGTGGGCGATCGGCTCGGCTGAGATCGTCGCCAGCGGCTGGAGGGAAGCCCCAGGCGGCCGAGCGCTGGGCCCCAGGCCCCCTCCCGGTCCGTCTCAGAAGGGAATGTCGTCGTCGTCGGGGCCTTCCCGCGGCACCAGCGGTGAGGGATCCCAGATCGGGGCTGGCGGCGGCGGTGGCGGAGGGGGTGGCGGGGTGGCGCCAGCCGGCGGGGCGGCGCTGGCTCGGGGTGGTGGCGCTGCGGGCCGAGGAGCCTGGCCGGCCGCGGGCGCGGCAGCAGCGGCGTTGGCAAGGGGATGAAGCCGAGACAGGGTCAATTCGGCCCGTTTTTCCTTGACGCCATCCGGCCGCGCCACGCTGTTCATCCGCAGGCGCCCCTCCAGAACCAGGCGCTGGCCCACCTGCAGCCGATTCTGCAGCTCCTGCGCCAGGCTGCCCCAGCCCACCACCTTGAGCTGTCCGGAGGGATCATCCGGCCTGAGGCCATCGATGCGCACGGTCAGCTCCGCCACGGGGGTCTGATTGTCTTGGGTGTAGCGAAGCTGGGGGGCCTCCAGCACCTCAGCTTCCAGCAGACAGTGGTTCACGCCCTATGCCAAGGATTGAGCAACCCATCCTGAAGCATCGCTCTCCGGGGCGGATCTGGCTGCTGTCGGGCTGCGGCGAGGGCCCTCCCCTGGCCCGGGCCCTCCTGGCGGCGGGCTGGCAGCTGCGGGTCAGCGTGGTCAGCCCGGAGGCGGCGCGGGCCTACGAGCAGCGGGCTGAGCTGGAGCTGGCGATCGGGGCCATCGGGATCGACCAACCATCGGTGGCTGAGCAGCTGCGGCTCAGTCGGGCGGCAGGCACGCCCTTCACCTGGGTGATCGATGCCAGCCATCCCTTCGCCAGCCGCATCAGCGCCGAACTGAGCCAAACTTGCCGCAGGCTGGAGCAGCCGTTGCTGCGCTTGAGCCGGCCGCTGCTGCCGCTGGGGGGCGCTGAGCTGCTGGCGGATCTCCAGGAGCTGGAAGGGCGCTGTCGCCCGGGCGAACGGCTGTTGCTGGCGATCGGCGCCCGCCAGCTCGCCCTGGTCCGGCGCTGCTGTCCCGCAGCCAGCCTCCACGCCCGGGTCTTGCCCCGCCCGGCAGCCCTGCGCACGGCGCTGGCCGCTGGGCTGGCACCGGAACGCCTGGTGTGCTTGCAGCCCCACGCCGATCCGCAGGGCCCCACCCCGCTGGAGGAGGCTCTGTGCCGCCGCTGGCGGATCGAAACCCTGCTGTTGCGACGCTCGGGCGGTCCGGGGGAGGTGCAGTGGCGGCAGCTGGCGGAGCGGCTGGGTTTGCGCCTGCTGCTGCTGCAGCGGCCGCGTGACAGCGCACCGGCAACGCCAACCTTCAGCTATGGCGCTCTGCTGGAGAAGCTGGTGCCTGGCCATCACGGTCAGACCAGCGCAACGATGGCCTCTCCCCACCCCCAGGCCCCCGATGAGCGCGACTCCAGACCCGGCGCTGGTTCCCCAGCAGAGCCTGGCGGTTGATGGCCTCTGCAACCGGGAGATCGCCTGTGCGATCACCACCGAAGGCGATGCGACGCGAGCTGAGCAGCTGGCCCGCGCCCTGCTGGAGCGGGGCTTGGCGGGTTGCGTCAGCCTGATTCCCCTGAGCTCTCTGTACGTCTGGAATGGGCAGCTGGAGCACAGCGCCGAAGTGCAACTGCTGATCAAGACCACCCCCGCCCAGCTGAAGGCCCTGCATCAGGCCGTGCTGGAGCTGCACAGCTACGACACGCCGATGTGGGTGCAATGGCAGGCGCAGGCGGATGGGGGGTACGGGTCCTGGCTGGCCCGGGTCACAGCGCACCCAGGTGCTCCGCCACCAGCTGGCGCAGATTCACCTGGGAACGGGGACCCAACTGGGTGACCACCTGGCCCGCACAGAGGGAGCCCAGCCGACCGCAGCTCTCCAG
>CAYOCW010000028.1:0-2980 GCA_964402615.1 uncultured Cyanobium sp.
ACCTTGACGCAGCCGGTGCCGAAGGCCGGATCGACGTGCTCATCGGCCACGATCGGGATGCGGCGGCCCACCAGCGGCAGCTCGATCGTGCGACCCACCAACGCGGCATAGCGCGGGTCCTTGGGGTTCACCGCCACACCGGTGTCGCCCAGCAGCGTTTCCGGACGGGTGGTGGCGACCACCAGATGATCGAGGCCGGGAGCGGAGGCCGAACCCTCAGACGCCCGAGTGTCCTCAGCCGTTTCGGTCTGCAGCGGCGTGAGCGGATAGCGCAAATGCCAGAGATGCCCCTCCACCTCCTTCATCTCCACTTCCAGATCGCTCACCGCTGAACCGGAGGCGGGACACCAATTCACCAGGTATTCGCCGCGATAGATCAAGCCCTGCTCGTGCAAGCGCACAAACGCGGCGCTCACCGCGGTGCTCAGGCCTGGATCCAAGGTGAAGCGCTCGCGCTGCCAATCGACCGAATAGCCCAGGCGACGCAGCTGGCCCACGATCGTGCCGCCACTTTCGGCCTTCCAGGCCCAGGCCCGCTCCAGAAACGCATCGCGGCCCAGGTCGTCCTTGCTGGCGCCCTCGGCCTGCAATCGCTTCTCCAGGATCGTCTGCACGGCGATCGAGGCGTGATCGGTGCCCGGCAGGCAGAGCACGTTTTTGCCCCGCAACCGCTGGAAGCGCACGATCGTGTCGATCAGGGCCGTGTTGAAGGCGTGGCCCATGTGCAGGCTGCCGGTCACATTCGGCGGCGGGATCACCACCGCGAATGGCTCGCCGGGCGCTGCCGGATCGGGATGGAAGGCGCCGGCCTGCTCCCAGGCCTGCTGCCAGCGGGCCTCGGTGCCGGCGGGGTCGTAGGTCTTCGGGAGGGCGGCGTCGGCGGGCGGCGGTGGCTCCGCTGAGGCGGCGACAGCTTGCGCGGCAGGGCTCGGGGTGGCCGCGGGGGTCGTGGTTGCGGGGCCAGGGGCTGCCGTGGCGGAGGCGGGGGTGGCGGGTTTTGCGGCCTCGGACACGGGCGAGAGTGGCGCGGGGGTACTCCATGGTTGCAAAGGGTCTGGGGGGCTGGCCCCCGGTTCGGCCCTGGCTCAACGGCCTTCGGTGCAACGGGCATCCGATCCAGCAGCCCCAAGCTGTGCTGCTGCTGCTGGGCATCGGCGAGGAGCTCCCGCATCAGTCTTCGGCTGCTCCTGCTGGCAAGAGCAAGGCCGCAAGCCACCACGTCGCCAGTAGTTGACTTGAAGCTGGCGGGAACCTTGCCACCCGCTCAATCCGCCGATGCCCCTAGCCCCATCTGACAATATCCGAGGGATCGCCAGCCCTATTTAAGAATGTGAAACAGAATGCCTGGTGTAGGACGATAGTCGTAACCTTTTCCATTCATGGAAACGCTTTCGTGCAAATCGCTGATATACGTTACTGGAACTTTGCTTTGCATTCTGGCAGGAAAGTCGTTGACATGCACGGAAGGCCATGGGTTCTTAATGCCACCCAGCAAACGAGCGCCAGTCTTTAGGTCGACGTCTCCGAAATTTGCCTTCGAATCCCCTTCTCGCATAGCCTTAACGACCTGCAGATAATCCTTTCTATACCTTAATGCCTCATCCATTCCCTTTACAAATTTCCAAACCTTGCCGTTCAGGTTTTGAAGCGATTGATTGCTGAGATTTTTGCCAGCTGACTTCTGCAAGTCAGCCAAAAAAACCGGTTTGCGGATCACACCCTCCAGCGTCGGGAATGAACCTTTACCAAAAACAATTTCGCTAAGGGAACGATTAAACTCATCAGGCTTTAGCGTAAATTGTTTGAACTGAGATCCCTGTGAGTGCAATTGGGTGGGCTGCCCTGCCTTCCAGCTCAAGGGCTCCAGGCAAGTCAGCCTCCCGCCCATCACATCCGCCTCTCGCTCCAGCCCCGCGTCGTCATTCACCGCCACGCCAGCTGCCATCTGCAGTGTCGGCCGCACCCGCCCCTGGGCTTGTTGCACCACATGCCACGCCTCGTGGGGCAGGTGTCGCTCCTGTCCCGGCCCGATGTGGATGTCGGTGCCCTGCGCATAGGCCAATGCATGGAGTTGCGCCGGCTTGGAGGAGTTGTAATGCACCCGCACAGCATCCATCGATAGGCCGGACAGCGCTTCGAGGTTGCTCTTGAGCCGGTCCGGCAGGCCGGTGAGATTGGGCTGTGAAGCCGCGGCCTGCGGCTTGGTGGTGGAGATTACAGCCGCAGCGCTCGGCTCCGCCTTCTCCGCCAGCATCTGCAACTGGCGCAGCTGAGCAACCTGTGGGCCGTTGTTGGCCAACTCCTGCAAAGATCGCAGTTGGGTCGTCTGGGGGCTGCTGATCGCCAACTCCTGCAGCCGGCGTAATTGGGCCACCTGGGGACTGCGATTGGCCAGCTCCTGCAACTGCCGCAGTTGCGCTAGTCGCGGGCTGTGGTTCGCCAGCTCCTGCAGCTGCTGCAGCGGGGCTGTTATGGGATGCTGGCCCTGCCGTGTCGCCTGGGTCCTGCTGCCGGCCTGCCGCTGGTGGCTGGGGTCCTCTGTCTGCTGGATCCGTTGCCGCTGGCTGCGGGAGGCCATGGGTGGGGTTCTCTCAGCTTTTGAGTCTCAGTGTATGCGCATTGCGACTATTGCGGAGATCGCTCGCCGGAGGCCCCGGCCGCTCGCCCTAACGCAACGGCCTTCCCGCCCCGATCGGCGCCAGCACGCTGGGGCCCGTCGGCCGCCAGCGGAACCCTCGCAAGGCGCCATCGCTTGGATCCGCCACCAAGGCGATCACCCCCTGGCCCAGGCTACTGGGCCGCCCGGTGCGCTCGAACGTCATGGCGCGGCGATCCAGGGGCCGGGAGTCGTCCTCATGGGGGTGGAGGTGGCATCGAACACCCGTACCCGCCACAGGCCGGGGCCGATCGGCTCGGGGGTGGCGGCGAGGATCACGGCATGGCCGCTGACCGCCGCGACCTGCGCGATGCCGCCGCCCAT
>CAYOCW010000028.1:2990-18170 GCA_964402615.1 uncultured Cyanobium sp.
TGCAATGGGCCCAGGCCAGCACATCCCCGCCCCGCAGCTGCTCGACGCGGCTAAGCACCTGCCAGAGCCGGGCTGGGGCTGCCGCGCCAAGCCCGCGAAGAAGCGCACCATGGTGGGTGGGCTGGGGATGCGACCGGGGCTCAGCGCCATGGTTTCGCGCAGCGACGCCCAGGCCTGGGGGGTCGCCTGCTTTAGCGCCCAGGAGACCAGCCCGACGCAGTCGAAGCGGTAGCTGCCGCGGTCCGGATCCACCTCGGTGCGGTGCTGGTAGCGGGTGCTGGCCATCGCCTCGAAGGCGCCGCTGACCAACGCCAGCAGGGGCACCGAAGCGCGCGGGTCCTCCGGGGGGAGGGGGGACAAGGCCAGCTGGGGCGTCCTGGTGGTTGGCCTGGACCAGACTTCGCCGCCGCCCTGGGCCATTCCTGGCTGGGGAGTCAGGCTGTGGATGCCCAAGGCCAGCGGCAGGCCGCCCCAGCCCCGCTGGCCGGGGGCTGGGGCTGGTGGGCGCCAGGACCGCTCAGCGGCAGCGGCAGGCACAGGCCTTGGCGATGACGGGGTTGGGGGCGGGGGCGGGTTCGGAGTCGGAGTCGGGGCAGGCATCCCGGCCCTGAAAGCGCAGACGGGTCTGGCGGTCGTAATCGCCGAGCACAGAGCTGGTGAGTCCGAAATCGGTGATCGCCAGCAGCAGCAGCTCCTGCTCGGCGCTGACATTGCGGCTCTGGTGGACGATCCAGCGGGGAGCGAAGGCGATGCCGCCGCGACGCAGGCGCAGCCAGGCCGAGCCCACCAGAATCTCCGCTTCCCCCTCCAGCACCACGAAGATCGATTCGTGCGCATGGCGGTGCTTCTCGTTGCAGGCGCCGGGCGGGAGGCGAATCAGGCGGGGATCCAGGGCCTGCAGCCCCTCAAACGGAAGGCGATGCACCTGAAAGTCCACGCCCAGGCGGTTGTCGCGGTGCTGGTAGTGAATCGGCAGGGCCGAGCTGCCGGCGTGGGCGGGACCGTCCTCCGTGGCGCTGGCCTCCGTGGCGCTGGCCTCGGTGGAACTGGCCTCGGTGGAACTGGCCTCGGTGGCGTTGGCCTCGGTGGGGGGCCAGCAGAGGCTGGCGGCGGCTGGCTGGCAGGGGGGGCGACGGCTGCGGATGCCGGCCTCCAGGGCGGTTGGGATCATCGGGAGGGTGGGGAAGGAATCGGTTTGGAACGGAGGGGAGCGACGCCGCGATCCACGGGCTTCAGCCCTGTCAACCTTGCGGCTGCAGGGCGCGCTGGTGCAGCCACGACCAGAAGGAACAGCGCAGGGCCAAAGCCTTCTGCATCCCCTTGGCCAGATCCAGCCGCCCCTGCGGCGTGCCGGCAAGGTCGATGGCAATGTCCCGCAGGGTGGCCTGGTGGTGATCATCAACCGCCGTGTGCAGCGGGAAGAAGACGCTGTCGCGCCGAGGCAAGCCGAGGCGGTCGATCGCCTCCACAAAGGGTTGATAGATCGTTTGCACGATCGTCTCCGTTCCCAGCCCCAAGGCACCCAGCGCCTCGGCAGCACTGCCGCAGCTGAGGATCGCCAGGAACTGTTCGCGCCAGCAGACCACCTCGATCGCCTCCGGGCTGGCCTCGTCATCCAGCACACCGAGGGCGTGACGGAAGCGCCGAAACAACTCGGGATGGGGAAGGCCGACGATCCACTCCGGCTCAATGCCAATCGCCGCCAACTCATCCAGCTCTTCCTGTTCATACCGGCCGGATTCCTCGGTGAGATTGTCCAGCAGGGCCAGGCGATGGGCCGGATCTTCCAACTTGGCGATCACCGCTGTGAGATAGCGAGGAAAATGGGCCGAATAGGCATAGTATTGACGGGCAAAGTCCTGCAGAGCCCAGCGCAGGTCGGGCAGCGCACCGGACCCCAGAGCCGTCAGGTAGGGATGCTGCACCGCCTGATGCCGGAGGGCCTGGCTGGCCAAAGCATCCACATATTGGGCGGCGGGCGGCGCGGCCGCCGGCTTGGACCGAGGCGCAACCCCAGCGGCTGCCGGCCTGCGAGCATCTAACAGAAGAGGGGCAGATGGCCAAAAAGCCAGCAACGAATGGGAGGTGGAGAGCTTGGTCGGAACCATCGCAGTCGAGCCATTCAGCGCCGCGCGGTTGGCATGGATCAGATCGGCACACACACCGTTGAGCTGGGAAGCGAACGCCATGATCGTGTCCTGATTGCTGAGGAAGCGGAGAATCACCGGAGCACCGGCATGCCCTAACGATCGCTGCCTCCACCAAAACTTGTTGGCTACCAGCCAACCTGAGCAGATTCAATCCATGAAAGGTGACGATGCGCCAGCGAATCCCCGGCTGTCTTCGGCATGACAGAGCCACCCCCCGCGCCGCTCCTCAGCCCAGCTCCAGGCAGGCCATAGCCCTGGCCACGCCACTGGGGCCGCACCAGATCCAAACCGATGAAGCCATAGGCGGCGCTGTCACGCACACCCGTGATGCAGCCGATCCGCTCCGAGCCGCTCCGAGCCGCGCCAACCCACCCAGATGCCCTGGCGATCGGTGTGGCCATCGATGGACACATCACCGCGACCGGGGGCAAAGCCCACCTGGCGGGCCCAATCGGTCACAGCCGCGATATCGCCGCGCTGCAACGGCTGAATCGTGAACTGGCAGGTCATCGCAACCCGACGCCATGCGCCATCCTCGTCAGCCGCTGACGGCAGGGGAGCGGATCAGCCGCAAGCAAGGCGTTGGATGGGTGCCGCCAGCCCCCGTCGCACCTGTATCACCTGATCGACTCGCCCCACAGCCGCATCCGAGGCAGCGATCGATCGCACAGCCCGATAACACGATCGTCGGTTGGCTTGACAGAAGCCAGTGAGCTGATTAGCCAAGAGATGCAACCAGCCGCAAGTCGGGATGGAAAGCACAACGGCGAACCCAGGCCAACTCGTTCTGATGCGATACCAGGCTTACCCCTCGGAGGAGCATCCCTGCTTTAGTCACATGCTGATCTGCAGCAGCGCACCGCTGGAGGCGGAGCGTCCCTACCGACGAGACCTTGATAGCGAAGATATTGACTCCAGCACGGAACGAGTCAAAACGCTGCGCCGAGATCTGAAGTACTTTTTTAGCAAACCGGGGGCGGGTAGCGGGGAAAGGCGCATGCGGGTCGTTGTGCGGGTCCACGGCTACAACGTGCCACTAAAAAGCGTAAAGGAAGAGTACAAGTTAGATCAGCAGAGATTTCAGCAACACGCCGCGGCGATGGACCTTAACAGACCCAAAGACTACGTCTTATTTATTCACTACGCGTGGCCATCCGAGCGCATCGGAGCCGGCGGACCGCTGCGCTGGATTCGTGCGATGCCCATCGGTTTACTCATGCTCTTTTTGCTCGGCGCCATCCTCATCAATGCTGCCAGCGCTGTTTCGAACGTCAGCGGCCAGCTGCTCCTGGGTATCGGCGTAACCTTGACGTTATTGCGAGCAGTCACCTATTTCCGAGACCGCGACCGTGCCGGCAGCTTTGGTGTCTACGATGCGGTAGAAATGGTGCGAGCCCTGCATCACTTGGTGCAGGAAATCTCCAGCGAAACCGACTACATCACTCGTCTTCAGCGGGACGATGCAGAGCGAATCAGCCTCAGCTTTGTGGGGCACAGCATGGGCACCTTCCTGACCACGAGATTGATCCGGGTGCTGAGCAATGTATTTGACGCAGAAGCCGACAGCTATCTCTGGGAGGGAAATCCGCTGGTGGGCCCGTTTGCCGCAGCTGGCAATCCGATACCAGTCAGTCCAGAACAGCAAGAGCAGCAGAGGCTGCAACGCTCCCGCATCGGCGAGCTGTTTGTGCTAGACCGCTTGATCCTGGTGGCAGCCGACATCCCAGTGTGGACAATCACCCCGGGCCGCTCCAACGACCTGGCCAGCTGCCTGCGCCGCTTCCGCGATACCTTCCTGTTCGTCAACGACGCTGACATGGTGTTACGGATGGCATCGACGCTCGCCAATTACTTTGTGTTTCCCTCCGGCACGCGCATGGGTGGCTACCGTCTCGGCAACCTGAGCCTCAGCGGTCGGGGCAGAATCAATGGCTACGGCTGGCGAGCCGCCGACATGCGGGAGGTAAAACTTCACGGGGGGCTGCGCTCCAAGTTGCTGTGTGGAGAGCCCTTCCGGTGTCCAGCCAGAATCGGCTACCCGCTCAACATCATCGACTGCACCGACTACACGGATACGGGACGCCATCTGAGTGCCTTTACGGCCAGTCATGCCCTGCAACGTCCATTCAACTATGTCGCAACCTTGGTGCTGATGCTGCTAGCTCCGCTCGGCATCGGCCAGATTGACAGCCACGGGGGCTACTTCCGCGGCCGCTTCTGCGCCAATCTGATCTATGAACTGGCCCTGCGCGGCATCGGCGACAACCAGACGCCATCACCCCAGATTCAGGCGGACTTAAAGAAACACCGCATCAGCTGGATCACGGTCTCCTGAGCAAGGGGACAGGATCCCGGGCAGGACGTTAATCGCCCTGCCAACACCAGCTCCAATACAGACCACACGACAGGTGCATTGCAAGCGATATTGAAAATCGTCACATTTGATCACCCGTAGATAGCCTCCCATTTCAGCGCCGACTTTGCCCAGCTCGTGGACGTGGAAGAACCAGTTTTTAGCGCTAGATTAATCATGCTCACGCGTTCACGATGCCATTGACAGACATGTCATTCACAGCCCCTCAACTTGCCGTTGCCTTGATCGTGCACAATGCCGGTATTTACAATGGCATCCTGGCAGCTGCATTGTTTGTGTCCGTGTTGGCCACGCCCCAGGATGTTGCCATTCAACTTTCACTCTTGATCGGAGGTATCGTGGCGGGAATTTTTGGTGCTTTTACCCTCACAAAAGCCACCATCATCCAGGCTATTCTAGGCGCAATGGCTGTGGCCGTTGTGCTCACATTTTCAGCCTGAACGGCACCCGGCGCAGCTGGTCGTTGCTCCCATCCACCCATGCGCCCATGCGCCCATGCGCCGATGCAGATCAGCACCTGTTTTGGGGCTCAACATCGGGCCTTCAACCCATGCAGTCCTGGCCATGGTGAAGGCAGAGTGCAACGCCGCATTGCCCCTTCGTCTTCCCGCCGATCAGCTCGGTGTCCATATCGATGCCACCAGCATCCATTTCGGAATCCTGTTGCCCGGGGTGACACCGGCTAGCGGCTGCCAGGTGGAGGTGCTGGTGATCCATGCCGCCGATCAGTTCCTCCAGGCGATTGCCTCCCAGTCTTTTGCCCTCGCCCCAATAACCCTTCCAGCCTGGGGCGATGCCTGGACCACCAGCCTGCCCCTGACGGATCCGCTGTTCACCAGGACCGGGCAATACGTCTATCGCTACAAAGTGACTCGCACCCTGCCGGATGGCTCGGTTCTCACGCGGGATTTCCTCTCCGATCCCTTCGCTCGCGAGTATGGCGTCGGCAAGCTCTCCTCCTTCAGTTTGGGCTACGTGCCCCATGTCTGGTCCGCAGCGGAGGCCAGCTGGCGCACGCCCCAGCAAAGTGAACTGGTTCTCTATGAGCTGAATCTGGCGGAATTCGCTGCTGATCTGGAGCGTGCCAGCGAACGGCTTTCCTACCTGGCCGATCTGGGCATCAACGGCATCAGCCTGATGCCCGTGACCAACGTGCAGGAGACGGTGGACTGGGGCTACTTGCCGATGGGCTACTGGGGGGTGGATGAGCGCTTTGGACAGCGCAACAACTTTCAGGCGTTTGTGGAGAGCGCCCATCAGCAGGGAATCGCCGTGTTGGTGGATGCCATCTATGGCCACACCAGCAGCGATTTTCTCTATGAGGAACTCTACCGCGATCTGCAGCTGGCCAATCCCTTCATGGGCAGCTTTGCTCAAGATCTCTTCGGGGTGAGCACCGACTGGAGCAAGCCTCTGGTGCAGGCCTTCTTTCTGAGCGTGAATCTGCACTGGCTAGAGGTATTTCATGTCGATGGGTTCCGCTACGATTGCGTCCCCAACTACTGGGCGGGCGCCACAGCTGGTTATGGCTCTCTAGTTTATTTCACCTATCAGGAGGTGAAAAATCGCGTCGCAGCAAACGACATCGCTTTTGATCGCTTTCGCCGCAGTGATGGTGGGCTCAACCTGATTCAGTGCGCTGAGCAGTTGGAGAAGGTGGAGGAGGTGCTGAGAACAACTTACAGCACCTCAACCTGGCAAAACCGCACCCTGGGAGCAGCACGCCAGGCGGCGCTGGGTGCCGCCGGGGCTCTCACCGATCTTGGCTTTGCCTTCACTGCGGATGGGTTGCCCGTGGACGTCACCTACAACGGCACAGATGGGATTGCCAAGGCTCCGCTGCAATACATCGAAACCCATGATCATGCTCGCTTCATCTGCCAATACGGCCTCAGCGATGGGGGTGGCAGCGAGTTGCTGCGGGAGGGGGATCGGCGCCAATGGTTCAAGGTACAGCCCTACCTGATCGGCACGTTGCTGGCGCGCGGTGTGCCGCTGCTTTGGCAGGGACAGGAATTGATGGAGAACTACTGGTTGCCGGATCAAGGCCGCGGCCGGGTGGCGCTGCTGCGGCCGATGCGCTGGCAATACTTCTACGACGATATCGGCCGCGCCACGGTGAAGCTGGTGCGCACCCTGGTGCGGGTGCGCCGCAGTCGCCCTGAACTGCGGGCTGGGGAGGTGTACTTCTTCAACAATCCCGAGCGCTATCAGAATCTTGGCTTATTGCTGTTCAGCCGCTGGATTGGGAGCGCCTACACGCTGGTGGCGTTAAACATGAGCAACCAGGAGCAATGGGCCCCCTTCTGGTTTCCCATTGCGGGCCGCTATCAGGAGCAATTGCATGGCAATCAGGAGCCCCAGTTGAACCTCAGCGGAGTGGGCGCTTTGCGGGAAACCTGGCTGGCCATCCCGCCCAATTACGGGCGGGTCTGGAGCAGCGTATGAGGCAGCAGCGGCTGGTAGTAGTCGGGGTGGTGGGCCTGCTCAGGTCCCTGCGCTTGCGCCCCTGCCGTGGGATTGACATCCACAAGCGGCATGGTGGGATCGGGCAGCACGATCAGAAAGAGGCCTTCAGCAGGAGGTCGCCGAGCGCGTGACTGCGCAGTTGCCGTTGCGGGGGATGGGCCAGCAACCAGCTGGCGAACTGCTGGGTTGCAAGCTGGCGTTCCCGGCTGGGCTGACGCACACCGCCGCTCCACAGATCCCGGCGGAGCAGTAGCACCAAAGCGGCCAGGAGCCCCAGGAGCACAAGGGCCAGCCCTCCTCCAGGGTGAGGGAGGGGGGCAAACGGGGCATCAGGGGCAGGCCGAGCCGTCCGAGCGGTGACGGACCCGGGCGACCATGCAGCTCCCCGCAGCGCGGCTCCCGCAGCTCAGGATCGGGTGGCTGACGCGGCGGAGAGGGGCGCCGCAAGGGGGGAGCCGCATCGCCAGGGCGAGGTCAGCCGAGCACTCTGGCCCCCATCGATCCTTGTCGAGGCTCCTAGATTTCAGGCGTGAAGCGGGCCCAGCCCATGGCCCTGGCGCCATCACCGGCAACCACACAGGCCGCGGAGCTGGAGCCCGCCCCGCTGCAGCTGCCCTGGGAGCTGCAGCTGACATCGGAGCAGTTCGAGCGGGTGTGCCAGGTCAATCCGGAGGCGGTGCTGGAGCTTGCGGCTGATGGCCATCTCATCGTCATGACGCCAACGGGTGGGGAGACGGGAGCCAGAAGCCTGCGGCTCGGCCAGCGGTTGCTGCTCTGGGCCGATGGACCAGGTGCCGGGGCCTGGATCGCCTTCGACAGCTCCACAGGATTTCGGCTTGCCGATGGTTCCGTGCTCAGCCCCGACCTGTCGTTGCTGCGCAGGCAGCGCTGGCTGGCTCTCACCCCTCAGCAGCGCCGCGGTTTCCCGCCCCTCTGCCCCGATCTGGTGCTTGAGCTGGCCCGCCCGAGCGATGAAGGCCCACGCGCGGTGTCGGCCCTGCGCCGCAAGCTGGATCAGTACCAGGCCAATGGGGCGCGGCTGGGCTGGCTGCTGCTGCCCGAGGAGCGGGCGGTGGAGATCTGGCGGGAGGGCCAGCAGGGGATGGGAGAACGACTGGAAAACGCCAGCCGGCTGGAGGGGGCTGAGCTGGCCGAGGGGTTGGTGCTGGAGCTGGAGGGGATCTGGGCGGTGTGAGGGGGGGGTTCGGGACACGTCTTCCGCAGCAAAGAAATCGGCCGCCACGGCCAAGGCTTCCGCACGGGCAGCGGGGTTGGCGGCGAGCGCCTGGGCGGCAGCCACCAGGGCAGCCTCGGCCCGCTGCCGCTGCACGAGCAGGGGTTCCAAGGCCTCCCGGATCAGCTGGGAGCGGGGTGAGCCGCAGAGTTCTGCCTCGTGGCTCAGCTGGCGCTCGAGGTCTTCGGGAAGCCTGAGGGCACCTGGCGTACGTTTTGTATTCACTGGCTTGATCCTTGTTGTAGGGCAGATGGGGGCGCCCTTGGGGCTCATGGGTGGAGCGGCTCTCCTGCCAGCCTGTTGCCAGCGACCAGCGGCGGTGGGGGTGGCCCGTGAGCTCCAGAAGCTCCACCTGCGCCAGGACGATGTGCAGCAAGAGGAAGGGCTCGGGGAGTGGCACAATCTCCGAATATTCCGCCGGTAAGGGCGCAGCAGGATCGAAGGGCTCCCCCGGCACGGGCCAGCCCCACAGGGCACGGCCGCCAGGGGTGAGCACCTGACAGTGCCGCTGACGCACCTGCCGCTCCTCCCGCTTGGCGCTGCGGGTATCGCTGAGCAGATCGAGGGTGGCGGGCCCTGTCCAGCCTCGGAACACCAGGGTGCGCACCCTTGGCGTGCCATCGGCGGCCACCGTGGCCAGCTGCAGCCAGGGGGGGCAGCGGTTCAGGGGTGGTCATGCTCCACACCTCCTTGCGTGACTGCCATGCCCAGTTCGTATCGCCTGGATTGGCATCCGCAGCCTCCCACCAAGTTACAGGTGGGCGTGCAGCCACGACTGAGGCAGCAGCGGCTGGTAGTAGTCAGAATTCTGGCCATGGTCAGGTCCTTTCTCTGCCGCCCGTGTCGAGGGATTGAACTCCACAAGCTCACTGCTGGGATCGGGCAGCGCCATCAGAAAAAGGCTTTCGGCCCCTGCCAGCACCAGGGGTGGTGACACCATCCGGCCAGGGAACGCGGCGGCGATGGTGTGGAGGGTCCACTCCGCTTCCGCCCGTGAGAGGGGTGGCTGCTGGCGCCGTACCGAGATCTGCCATTCACGGGCAGCATCCCAGCCAAGGCGGCAGACGCCCAGCTGGAGGTCGCCGAGCGCGTGAATGCGCACCTGCCGCTGCGGGGGATGGTCCAGCAGCCAGCGGGCGAAGTGCTCGAGGACACCCTGGCGCTCCAGGGTGAGCTGGCGCACGCCTCCGCTCCAGAGATCCCGGCGCACCAGCAGAAGCACAGCGGCCAGCAGCCCCATCAGCACGAGGGCCAGCTCGCCAGCGGGGAGGCTTGCCGTGGTGTTCAGCACAGTCGGCAGCTGGCCCAGCTTGAGTGGCCAGGTCAGCAGCCATCCCGCCACCGCGCAAAGGGCAGCCTGCAGCTGGGCCGGCCGCAGGCCGCGCCAGCGGTGCACCGGATCGCCTCGCAACGGTTCGAGGGCACTGCGCAGCACGCCATAAAGCAGCAGCAGCAAGGCCAGGGCCGTGCCTGGGGGTGCCGTGGCAAGGGCCAGAGCACAGCCGCAGGCGATCAGCAGCAAGCCGCCGGCTTCCAGCAGGGCCACCGGCAGCCGCCGCACGCCGCCGGGGGGGAGGCCGCAGTCGGATGGAAGCACCAGCCCCCAGCTGGCCGGCAGGCCGTAGCAACAGCCGGCCAGGGTGCAACCGAGCCGGCCGATGCCCAGCTGCAACGCGATGCCGAGGCTGAGCAGATCCAGCGTGGGCAGCAGGGGCAGCCGGGCCGTCAGCAGCAAAACCGTCCAGGCGCTGAACAGCAGCAGCAGCGAGGGCAGCACCGCATGCTGCTCAAGCCCCTGGGCGCGACGGCGCCAGAGCCCCCGGGCCAGAAACAGAACGGCGCCGATGGCGGCCAGGGCGAGGGGCACCAGGGGATTGCGGTCCAGCAACACGGCGGCCGTGGTGGTGACCAGCGCCGCCAGCAGCAGACCTGCCAAAGCCAAGGCCAAGAAGCTGGGCAGCAGCCAGGCGCCGATCCGCAGCGTGCCCCAGGGCCAGCGTTCCGGCAGGTTGGGGGCGGAAAGCGAAGGGGACATCAGGGGCATCCCGCGGCCTCCGAGCGGTGACGGGCCTGGGCGTCGGCGAGGGTCATGCCGCCGTTGTAGTTGTCATCCCGGAAGCGAACCAGCACCCGGTGGAATCCAGCCTCCACGGCATATTCGCCAGCCAAACTGGGCCCGAGGGGATTGACGCGATGCTGTGCGGCAATGTCGGCGGCACGCTGGGCCTGAGTGAAGGTTTGTCGAGGCAGTGCCCCATGCCCAAAAAAGATGTAGACACTGCCCACTCCTGAGCCGGCCATGTTGTCCAGCACCTGCTGACGGTCAGCCGTCTCATTCACCGTGAGGCCTGGAATGGCTGCGGTGAGCCCCGGGGTGGGAGGGGGGAGCTCTGCGAGGTTGCCGATCGCACGCAGGTCGCCCACATCGAGATGCATGCCGCCCGTGCCGATGGGGGCCTCGCGGCGTCGGCGGCTGCAGCCGCTGAGCGCCAGCCCCGAGCGCGAGAGGGGTTGGGGCGCGGGCAGGTCCACCGTGCCGAGGATCTCCTTTCCCCAGAGGCGGGCCATCACATCGGCGGCGGCCTGGTCGGCCTGGTGCTCCAAGCCCCCCGCCTGGGCCTGAGGGCCAGAGGCCGAGGCGCCGCGCTGCTGGAGCACGTGGGCCAGCTCATGGGCCAGCAGGGCATCGCCGCGGGCGGTGCCGGGGGCGTACTGCTGGGCACCGAACACCACATCGCTGCCGTAGGTGAAGGCGCGGGCGCCCAGGGAGCGACTCAGCCGGGCGGCCTCGCGGCCGTGATGGAGCCGCACCTCCGGAAAGGAGTCCCCGAAGGCGCTCTCCAGCCGCCGCCGCTGGCCTCCGGCAAGGGGTTCTCCGCTCCCGAGCCTCGGCAGAGCCGTCGCCGCAGGAACTCCCCCGCCGGCCCCGGACGCTCCGCCGGCCAGCGGCTTCTGCTGGGGAAAGCCGGCTGCAGGGGCTGCGGGTTCGGCCCCCGTGGGTTCCACTACCGTGTCTTCCCCTTCCTGAAGCAAGGCGCGCAGATGGGCCCGGATCGCCAGCAGGTAGCCCTCGGCATCCCCCGGCACCACCGCTGGGAAACGCTCCCGCAGCAGGCTCTGGAACCCATCAGCGCCGCGGCTCGCCGCTCCCTCCAGCAGGCTGCGCAGCCTTGGGCGCCCCAGCAACGTCCACTGCAGGCTGCCGAGGGCGTCGGATCCCTCCTGCTCAGCCACGGCCTCCACCGCCTGCAGGAACGGCTCCACCGGAAAGGGAGCTGGCCCCGAGGCCGTGCCTTCCAACTCCTTGCGGCGCGGCTCCAGCGGGTCAGGGCCCGGGGGCTGGCGGGGCGGAGAAGGTCGCCGCAATGGGAGGTACACCATCGCTGGGGCGGAAGGAGTGAATCAGTCTGGCCTACATCGATGCGCCTCGATTTCATGGGTCCAGCAGGCCCTGCCCATGGCCTTGGCGCCCTCACCCGCTCCCTGGCCAGGTGAAGAATGTGGCCCCCCTTGGGGACGATGCGGCCACGTGTGGGGTTGGGCAAGTGGCGCACAGCCAGGCTCACGCCACGCCCACGCCAGCGGCCCAGGCCGCCTCCGCCAGGTCGCCATCCTGGGTGGCGATCGGCAGCTGGAGACGCAGGGCCAGTTCCAGATAGGCAGCGTCGTAGCTGGTGAGCTGGAACCGCAGGGCCAGGCTCAGCAGCGCTGCCGGAGTGGGCGGGGAAGGATCGATCCGGATCGGCAGCAGGCCCACCTGATCCACGATCTCGCGGGCCCGGGCCGACGTCAGGCTGCCCCTACGGCAGGCGGTGCGCAACACATTGGTGAATTCCAGCTGCAGGAGCCATGGGGCGTGGGCATCGGTGAGGGGGAGCCGTCGGGCCACCTCGTCGCTGTAGGGCGTGGCCTGGGCAGCCAGGACCCAGCCGCACAGCACCGAGTTGTCGAGCACAAAGGGAGTGGCTGCCGGCACCGCTATCCATCCAGCCCTTGCCTGGCGAGGGTCCGCAGGTCGCCCTCCAGCTGCACATCGGCCCCCAGCTGCCGCAGCCGCTGGAGGGCGTTGTCCACCTGCTCGCGACGATCCGCCAGCCCCTTGCCGCTTCCCGGCTCGGGCACCAGCCGAGCCACAGACACCCCCCGACGGGTGATCGCGATCTCCTCCCCCCGCTCCGCACGTGCCACCAAGGAAGACAGACGATTCTTGGCCTCCGCCATCGGGATCGCCAGGGGGGCGCGGGCCTGGCGGTGGGGGGGGGAGGCCTCAGGCATGAGAGCTGGCTGGCTGCCGGATCAGTCTAGCTCTGGATCATTCTAGCTAGCGCATGGTTGCGGGGAAGGGCCCCTGCCCAGGGGGGTGACCCCGGCGCGGGCCAGCCCCAGAGGGCATGGCTGGCAGGGGTGAGCGCCTGCCAGTGCCGCCGGCGCTCCCCCCGCTGGGCGCTGCGGCCATCGGTGAGCAGATCGAGGCTGGCGGGTGCGGCCCAGCCGCGGGATGCCAGGCCGCACACCCCAGGACCCGCTCACGGGCTACGCGCAGCAGGGGTCGCCAGAGGGCAGCGGTTCAGAGATGGTCATGCGCAGTGACGATGCCGCTTGCTCCTGCCACGTTGCGTGTCACCAGAGTGAGGCTGTGCTCGAGTGGCTGATCCAAACAAGGAAGAGTTGCGCTACTGGGGTGCCCCCGTGTCTTCGCTTTGCGGTGGGGGCTGCGGGCGTGGGAGGCCCCGCGTGCTCCTTGTTTGTTGACCTTGTGCTCTATATAGAGGGTAAAATATTCGCCAATCGCAGATAAAGTCTGCTGCTGAAGCTTGGAACGAGGAAACAATTGGATCAAAAGGGGAAACTGGGCAGTTGCCGGATCGCGCAATAGATGTCAATCGGGGGATTGGGTGCCCCATGGGATTTGAGAGCTCGTCAAAAGACACTGCCATGCCCTGTGCCGTGCGACCTGCTGCTAGGACGCGAGCCGTATCACAATGAAGAGGGAACCAGGGCATTGACTCAACGATTATAGTTAAATAATGACTTGCAGCTGTGTAGCTTAGGTCGCAACAATTGTGAAGCTGATTGCGCTCTTCGGAAACATGTGCCGAAGCCAGGGAGTAATCTCCTCCCCACTCTGATAAGAATCTCGCAATCAGGCCCCATGTTCTTCCCGTGTCTGCGGGAGTCCAAGGTAAGCAATTATATACTTTTCCATCCGAGTCAGAATCGGATTCCTGGAGGCTGCCAGCTTCTTGTGGGCTGCCAGTGATCGCAATCGGATCAAGAATTGTCAGCCCAGGGGTGGAGAAAATCACGCGCTCATAGCGATCTTGTCCTGCCTCCAGGGTTGCTTGAATGCGCACCGTCTGCCCTGGTTCCAACCCGATCAGGAGCTGCTGATGCAGGGCCGCCAAGTCGCTGGCTCTCACCAGCGCCTCCTCGCGGGCGGCGCTGCTCATCACGTAGCGCGCCAGCCATTCCTCGATCGCCTGCTGGAAGGCCTCCAACGACTCTGTGACAACAAACAGCTCCTGCAGTGTTCGGTTCTGGAGCTCTTCCTGGCGCTGCAAGTGGAGCACAGAAGGTTCAGCGGAGTGCAGCTGCAGTGGCGAAAAAAAATTGCCATTGGAGCGATCCGCAGGGTGTGTCTTGGCTGGAGCGCTTCCCTGCTGCACGGTGTGGGCCAATTCATGGGCCAACAACTTCTGGCCCGATGGGGTGTCGGGCTGGTAGTGATCTCCGCGGAACACAACATCCCGCCCTCGGGTGTAGGCAAGCGCACCGATGGACTCCGCCGCCTGATCCGCTGCTGGGCCTGTGTGGAGGCGGACGCCGCTGAAATCGGCGCCAAACAGTGGCTCGAAATAGCTCCGTTGTTGGTCGCTGAGGCTCTGGCCGCCTGCGACCGCGTGGATTGCGGCTTCGGAAGCTGGAGGCACCTCGCTTTCCGCACGACGTTCCGCGGCACCTGCGGATTTGCGAAGCAACCCTGCGGGGGGCTGGCACTCGGGACAACTACCACGGCAGGGCCTGCCAGGGCTCTTGGCCGCATCCGGCATTCGCACAACCTGCTCGGCCATGCGGTCCGCTTCCTGTTCGTAGACATCACCAGGTGAACTGACCGCCAATTTCGCCTGCAATCCACCGATCTGAAGAGACCCATCCGCTGCATGGCGGCTCTTGGAAGCCGTGCTCTTCTGCCTGGCCTTGGGGTGTTCAGCGAAGCAGTGCACGGCTCCAACGCGAGTGAAGGGGGGGCGCCCCTGCAAAAAAAATATAGGGAAGTCCTGTGGCGTGATGGCCGTGCCTGGAGGCGGGCTGGCAGCAGGGGCACGAAATCCCGATCCAAGGTCACCAGACAAAGCCCGCCGCCACCATTGGCAGCAGTGCGAGCAGCTGGCCGAGGGAGCACGCTGCCAGGGCGTCCTCCAGCAGCGCCGTGTTGCGCCGCGGGTCCGCCACGGCGGCGGTTACCCGCCACGGCCCTCCAGTGCCTTGGCCTCCGCCAGCAGCGCGTCATTGAGATCCAGCGTCGTGCGCCCCGGGCCGGGGAATGCAGATTTCTGCATGGCAGGCGGAAGAACGGCAATCTTGACGCTCTGGGTCAGGCTCCACGCGGCAGATCCGGCGATGCTCTTCCTCGATGCGGCGGGACCAACGGCCGGAACAGGGATCCCGCCGCATCCCGCGGCTCTGCCCTGAAGCGAGGCGGGCAGCAGCTGGCGAGCCGCTACAGGAAGATCGGCCGCGGTTTCGGCGGAGCGGGCCATGGGGGCAGGGGTTCAACAGGCCCAGGTGGTGCGGGATCTGGCGGAGATGCAGATTCGCAGGAGGGGGCCGAAGAATCGATGGCGCGCCAGGTTTGACAGCCGATCACTCCATCCCACCATTGAGAAGATTGAAAGAAGTAGGGACTCCTGAAAAAGCCAGATCCATTGCGGGGCAGCTGGTTTCAGCGGCCG
>CAYOCW010000029.1:0-18094 GCA_964402615.1 uncultured Cyanobium sp.
AGATACATGGCCAGCGGATCATCTTTGTGGGCCCCGAAGCGGAAGGCCGTCGTCGGCGAGGTGGGGGAAAGCAGCACATCCACGCGGGCGAAGGCCTGGTCAAAGTCGCGCCGGATCAGCGTGCGCACCTGTTGGGCCTTGCGGTAATAGGCATCCACGTACCCCGCCGACAGGGCATAGGTGCCGATCAAAATGCGCCGCTGCACCTCATCCCCGAAGCCTTCAGCCCGCGAACGAGCCGTCATCGCCGCCAAGGTCTCCGCCTCGTCAGCTCTGTAGCCGTATTTGACGCCGTCGTAGCGGGCCAGATTCGCGGACGCCTCCGAGGGGGCGATCACGTAGTACGTGGCGATGCCATCCTCAAAGCGAGGGCAGCTCACCTCCACCAGCTCGCAGCCGAGACCCTGGAGCGTGTCCGCCGCCGCCAGCACCGAGGCCCGCACCTCCGGCGCCAGACCGGGCTGCTGGAAGCACTCGCGGATCAAGCCCACCCGCGTGCCCTTGAGCGGCGCCTCCAGCGTGTCGCGATAACAGGGCACCGGCTGGCGCAGGCAGGTGGCGTCGTGGGGATCGGGGCCGGCGATCACCTCCAGAATCTCGGCCGCATCGGCCACGCTGCGGCTGAAGGGGCCCACCTGGTCGAGGGAGCTGGCGAAGGCCACCAGGCCCCAGCGGCTGACGCGCCCGTAGGTGGGCTTCAGGCCCACCACGCCGCAGAAGGCCGCCGGCTGGCGAATCGAACCGCCCGTGTCCGACCCGAGGGCCGCCAGGCATTCGCCTGCCGCCACCGCCGCGGCGCTGCCGCCGGAGCTGCCCCCCGGCACCCGCTCCGGATCCCAGGGGTTGCGGCTCGGCCCGAAGGCCGACGTCTCGGTGGAGCTGCCCATGGCGAACTCATCGAGGTTCGTCTTGCCCAGCAGCACCGCGCCGGCCCGCCACAGCCGCTCGGTGACGGTGGACTCATAGGGCGGCACAAACGTCTCCAACATGCGGCTGGAGCAGGTGGTGCGAATGCCCTTGGTGCAGAGGTTGTCCTTGATCGCCAGCGGCACCCCCGCCAGCGGCGGCAGGCTGTCACCCGCCGCCCGGGCCGCGTCGATGCGGTCCGCGTCGGCCCGGGCCCGCGCCGCGGTGACCTCCAAATAAGCATGCAGGCAGCCATCGACCGCCTCGATGCGCTGCAGATGCCGCTCGGTCAGTTCGCGCGCCGACACCTCGCCCCGGGCCAGTTGCTGCCGCCACTCGGCGATCCCCATACCCTGCTGCCTTGCCAGTGGGAAGGACGCTATCAGGGCGAATCCAGGGCCTCGGGGCTCATTCCGGCGCGCCGTTGGCGGCACCATCGTCGCCGTACTCGGTGAGCGGTTCACCGCGACGGGTTTGCAGCAGTTGGTGCTCCAGGCGGGCGGGCGCTTCAGCGCGCAGATCGGCCAGGAAGGGGGGCAGCGCCGCCTCCAACGTGCTGCGCCGCACGAACGGACCGAACCAATACACCGCATCCGGTGCGTGGGTGACCACCCGCGCCCACCAGGCCAGCCCCAGGCCGTTGGCGACGCTGCGGACGGGCCAGAGCAGCGGATTCATGGACGACGCCCGATCAGCTCCCATTCTGAACCGCAAGCCTCCAACCGGCCGCGATGCGCTCAGAGGCTGACGTCCTGATCGAAGGCCGCTCGGGCCGCTGGGGCTGACCACGGGGCTGGGCCTTCAGACGCAGCCTCCTGCTTCAGGGCGGTGGCGGATTCGCTGCCGGTCTCCGCCGCCGGGGCGAGAGGCGGCGGGGAGACCTGGTTGAGGGCTTCGTGCTCAAGGGCCTCCTGATTGATGGCCTCCTGGTTGGTGACCTCATGGTGAGCGGCCTCCTGGCTGGTGGCCTCCGGCTCGCTGGCGTCCAGGGCTGTGGACGCCTGGTCGCCGCCCTCCAGATCGCAGCCATCTTGATCGATGTCCGCTGCGGCTTCGCTCTTCAGCTCGCTGGCCAGCAGCTCCAGATCACTGGCCTCCAGCTCGGAATCCACGAGATCGCTATCCACCAGATCGCTGCGGGTGGGGCTCGGCTCGAGGCCATCGGCGCTCGGCTGGCCGGCTGGTGCGACCGCTGCGGCGACCTCCTCCGGCAGCCCTGCTGGCATCGCCGGCTCGGGAAGCGCTGCCGTTGCGACTGGGCTGTCGGCGGCAGCGCTGGAGATGGCGCCGCCAGCGGCCTCCGGTGGCGCGGTGACCGACGGGCTCGGCTCCGGCTCCGGCAGCGCCGGCCGCACCAGCCGGGGCGCCCGTGCCGTGCCGCGCAGGCCTTCCATCCAGCTGCGCCGGGCCACCTCGTAAAGCAGCAGGGCCGTGGCCACCGAAGCGTTCAGGCTTGGGGTGGCGCCCCGCAGCGGAATGCGCACCAGCTGGTCGCAGCTGCGGCGGGTGAGCAGCGACAGCCCCTCGGCCTCGGATCCGGTGACCAGTACCAGCGGTCCGCTGAGATCGGCCTCCTCCAGGGTCACCGTTCCTTCCGCCGCCAGGCCGATCACCCGATAGCCCTCCTGTTTGAGAGCATCCAGGGAGCGGTTGAGATTCACCACCCTCGCCACCGGCAGGTGCTCCAGCGCCCCGGCGGCCACCTTCGCCACCGAACCGGTCAGGCCGGCATTGCGCCGCTGGGGCAGCACCAGGCCATGGGCCCCGAGGGCTTCGGCACTGCGGGCGATCGCCCCGAGGTTCTGGGGATCGGTGAGGCCATCCACAGCGATCAGCAGGGGTGATTCGCCCAGCTGCTGACAGCCCTCGATCAGGCTGTCGAGCTGCAGCGTGGCCGCCGCCGCCGGCTGCAGAACGATGCCCTGGTGCACCGCCCCGCCACTGATCTGGCCCAGGCGCGCCCAGGTGACCTCCTCCAGCAGCACGCCCGAGGCCTTGGCCTCCCGCAGCAGCTGCAGGAAGCGGGGGCTGAAGCGCAGCTCCGGGGTGCACCAGATGCGGTGCAAAGGACGGCCGGCCTCGAGCGCCGCCAGGGCGCTGTGGCGACCCCAGATCAGATCGCTTGGAGCCGCCGGCGCATGGCTGTCGGCCTCGATCTCCGCCGGCATGGCGGGGCGAGCCTCGATTGGGCTGGTCAGGCTCGGCCGCCGCTGCGGCAGCGGCCCGGGGCGGGCGGGGCGATCGGGGCGGCGGGAGCCGGGGAAGCTTCCCGGCGATCCCGCCGGCCAACGTTCGCCGCCAGGCCGCCGCTCGCCGCTGCGGTCTTCCCCGCCGCCCCGCCCGCCGGCAGCAAGGCGCTCGCGAAAGGCGCCGCGCCGCTCGTTCGCCGGGCCGAACTCAGTGCGCGAACCGCGAGCCGGGCGATCGCGAAAGCTGCGGCGACCGCTCGCCACAGGCCCGGGGCGTTCCGGCCTGTAGCGCTCCGGGCGCGTGCCCTCTCTGGAGCCCGGGTCCGCCGGGCGTTCCGCCGCACCGGCAGCCCCGGGCCGCCGGTCCCGCAGGGTCGGGCCCGCCCAGCGGCCCGCGGCACCGGCTCGGAACGGTCGCTCCTGGGGGCCGCCGCGGCGCCGCTCGCTGAACCGGCCCTCCGCAAACCGGCCCTCCGCCGTGGAGCCGCCCCGCTCCTCCGGGCGCCGCGGCGTGGAGCGCTCCGGTGCGCTCTCCGGGAGCCGCCGCCCCAAGCGACGGCTGGCCGGCCCATCGGAACGGCGATCAGATGGGTGGCTCATGGTCTGGGGTGGGTGGGGAGGACTCGGTCTTCTCAAGATGATCCAGCAGCGTGGAGAGCCGCACTGGATCCTGCAGAAAGAGCCATCCCAGCATCGTCTCAAATCCCGTGGCCTGCCCATAGCGGGCCGGATCGCCGCGCCGAGGACCGCGGCCGGCCCGGTTGCGCCCGCGCCGCACCAGCTCCCGCTCTCGCGAGGTGAGCAGCGGCTCCAACCGGCGCAGGGCCTCCGCCTGGGCCTCCGCCCTCACCCGCCCCACCACGGCGCGATGCAGATCGGCGGCGCGGCCGGGATGGCGGCATTGCCGCAGCCGCTGGTGCAGCTCCCAGATGGCATCCCCGAGCCAGGCGAGCTGCAACGCGCCCAGTTGATTGGCACCCGGCTGGGGGGTGAGGCCAACCAGCCAGGCCGTGGCCGGCAGCGATGGATCAGGCGGCCGCGAGGCTGCCAAGCGCTGTGTCGAGGTCGGGTTGCAGGTGGAGGAATTGCTCAAGCCGCACCAGCTTCACGGTCTGCACGACGCGAGCATTGCCGACGATCAGGAAGGGGGCTGCCGTGGCATTGCGGTCCTTGGCCAGCTGCACCAGGGCCCCCAGGCCGGAGGAATCCAGGAAGTCGATGCGGCTGAGATCCAGCACGATCGGCTGGCTCGGATCCTGGAGATGTTCGGTGATGAAGGCGCTGAACTGCTTGTCGGAATAGGCATCCAGCTGCCCGGTAAAGCTGAACAGCAGGCACTGCGGCCGACGCTCGCAGCCTCCGCGCAGAGATACGGTCAGTCGCTGCAGGTCGTTGATCGATCCAGCCCTCGGTATGGCGCTCGCGCTGAAGTGTAGGGAGGGTGGCGCGTCCTGCAGAACTCGACACAAAAACGCACCGGCGCCGCCGCGCCCCCTCAGCGGCGCTGCGCCATGAACGCCACGAAGCGGGCGAAGTGATGGTCGGCGTCGTGGGGGCCTGGGCTGGCCTCCGGGTGGTACTGCACACCGAACACCGGCTGCTCCAGCAGGGCCAGCCCCGCCACGGTGCGGTCGTTGAGGTTGAGGTGGGTGACCTCCACCCGCTCGCGCGGCAGTGAATCGGGATCCAGGGCAAAGCCGTGGTTCTGGCTGGTGATCTCCACGCTGCCCCTGAGGCCGCAGGGGTGGTTGAGACCGCGGTGGCCGTAACCCAGCTTGAAGGTCCTGCCCCCCAAGGCCAGCCCCAGGATCTGGTGGCCCAGGCAGATCCCGAAGATCGGCAGCTCGGGATCGCGCAGCAAGGCGCGGGTCAGGGCGATGCCCGCTGCCACCGCCGCGGGATCGCCGGGGCCGTTGGAGAGAAACACGCCTTCTGGACGCTCCGCCAGCACCGCCTCCGCCGCAACGTCGGCAGGCAGCACCGTGACCTCGCAACCATGGGCCACCAGCCGATCGAGAATCGCCCGCTTGATGCCAAAGTCGATCGCCACCACCCGGTAGGGGTGGTCGGGAATGGCGCGGGTGCGGGTGTCGAAGCTGGCAGCGCAGAGACTGCTCCAGCGATAGGGCTCGCGGGTGCTGACGCCCGCCGCCAGATTCAACCCCTGCATCGAGGGCGCGGCGCGCACCAACTCCAGCAACTCGGCGGGGGAGCGCCCATCGCTGCTGATCGCCCCGTTGATGGCGCCGCCTTCGCGCAGATGGCGCACCAGGGCGCGGGTGTCGACGCCCTGGATGCCGACCACGCCGTGGCGCCGCAGCCAGTGGTCCAGCTCCTCCTCCGCCCGCCAGTTGCTGGCCCGAGGCACCAGCTGACGGGCGATCACGCCTTGCACGTGGGGGTGATCCGCCTCCTGGTCGGCCGCATTCACGCCGGTGTTACCCAGTTCGGGATAGGTGAAGGTGACCAGCTGTCCGGCGTAGCTGGGATCGGTCATCACCTCCTGATACCCGGTCATGCCGGTGTTGAACACCACCTCGCCGATGGCCAGGCCGCGGGCACCAAACGACTCACCCCGCAACAGGGTGCCATCGGCGAGCACCAACAGGGCGTCGCAGGCTGGGGTGGTCAAAACCGGAGGGCAGTTGCGTTGATCATCCCGCAGCAACCGGGTCGAGTTGGGCCCGCAGGGCCTCGAGCCGGCGCCAGGGCTCGCCGGAGCGCAACGCCTGCCGGGCCTGCGGCGCCGCGGCGGCGATGCTGGGGGCCGCCGCCGCCGCCCAGAGCACCAGCGCTGTATTGAGAATCACAACATCCTGTTGGGCGCGGCTGCCGCCACCCCGCAACACCGCCTCAAGGATGGCGGCGTTGGCGGCCCCATCCCCACCCCGCAACGCCTCGTTCGGCGCTGGTTCCAGGTCGAGCTCCGCCGGATCGAGCGCGGCCTCGCGGATTCGGCCGCCGTCGAGCAGCCGCAACGCATTGACTCCGGCCAAGGAGGCCTCATCGAGCCCGCCCTGGCCGTGAACCACCACGGCGCGGCACAGGCCGAGCTGGCGCAGGGCCTCCGCCATCGGGTCGAGCAGCTCGGGTCGCGCCACGCCCAGCACCTGGGCCTCCGGCTGCAGCGGATTCACCAAGGGCCCCAACAGGTTGAACACCGTGCGCACGCCCAGGCTGCGGCGCAGGCCGGCCAGGCCCACCAAGGCGGGATGCCAGGCCGGGGCGAACAGGAAGCTCACCCCCACCCGCGGCAGGGCCTCCACCACCTGCGTTGCCGGGGCGGTCAGCCGCAGGCCGAGGCGCTCCAGCACGTCGGCGGATCCCACCCTGCCGCTGGCGCTGCGGTTGCCGTGCTTGGCCACCGTCACCCCGCAGGCGGCGGCGGTGAAGGCCACGGCGGTGGAGATGTTGAAGCTGTCGGCCCCGTCGCCGCCGGTGCCGCAGGTGTCGACCATCGCCAACGGCGGTCGCTCGCAGGGCAGCGGACAGGCCTGACGCAACGGGCGAGCCATCGCTGCCAGCTCCTCGCCCTCCAGGGGCCGCAGGCGCAGGGCCGCCAGGAAGGCGCCGGTTTGCACCGGTTCAAGGCGCTGATCGAGCCAGCCCAGCATCAATTGTTCAGCGGCGGCGGCGCCGAGGCGATCGCCCTGGAGCAGGCGTTCCAGCAGGGCGGACCAGGGCAGGGGTTCAGCCATCGCAGCAGGGCCAGACAGCGGCACCTTAAGGATGGCCTGAACGGCGACGCCGTCGGTTGCCGCATGAAAAAAAGCCCGGATGCGACGCATGCCGGGCCGAGTGATGGGGACTTCTCCACTATCCCCCGCAGCAGACCGTTCTGGCGATTGATTCCGATGGCTCGATCCGCTGCCGCCGGCCGGCCACAGGGCTGCGGTCGCCGACTGGCGCGCCGGTTCAGACCGCCTCCTCCGCCGCCGTGTCGAAGCCGGAACCCACCGCTTCGGAGGCGGCCGGGGCGGGTCGGAATCCGGCCGCCCAGATCGCCCGGGTGCGTTGCTGCAAGCGGTCGCGATCGAGGCCCCAAAGCCGCAGCAGCCGAGCCAGATCGTCCTGGATGTCCTGTGCGCCGGGAAAGCCCTGGAAGCGCATCAGCAAGCGGGCCACATCCACCAGGTGCTCATCCGCCGGGTCGGTCACCGTCAGCAGCCGATCGACCGTGAGCCGATCGCTGCTGTGCAGGGGATGGTTCTGCTCCTCCATCGCCGGGGCCGCCGCGGGACGCCGGTAGGGTAGGCATGGCCGGGCTGAGTGACCCCCATGGCAGGGCTGAGGCTCGATCTGATCCGGCGCCACCTTCGCCACCATCGCCGAGCCGTGCTGCTGGGGATCGGCGCCTTGGTGCTGGTCAACCTGCTGGGCGTGGCCCTGCCGCTGCTGGTGAGTTCGGTGATCAACGACCTGCGCCGCGACTTCTCGCTGCAGGTGTTGCTGCGCGACGCCTTGGTGCTGGTGGGCCTGGCCTCGGCGATGGCGGTGGTGCGGCTCAGTTCACGGATGCTCGTGTTCGGGGTCGGCCGGCAGGTGGAAAGCGATCTGAAACTCCAGATCTTCAACCATCTGTTGCGCCAGGAGCCGGCCTGGGTGCAGGGCATCGGCAGCGGCGAAGTGATCAGCCGCGCCACCAGCGATGTGGAAAACGTGCGGCGCCTGTTGGGATTCGCCGTCCTCAGCCTCAGCAACACCGCCCTGGCCTATGGGCTGACCCTGCCGGCCATGCTGTTGATCAACCCCTGGCTGAGCCTGGTGGCCGTCGCCGTCTATCCGGTGATGCTGCTGACCGTGCGGCTGTTCGGCGGTCGGATGATGGGCCAGCAGCGCACTGTGCAGCAGGCCCTGGCGGCCTTGAGCGATCTGGTCCAGGAGGACCTCAGCGGCATCGGCGCCATCAAGATCTACGGCCAGAAGGCGCATGAGCAGGCCTCCTTCGCTCGCCTCAACCGCAGCTACCGCGACGCGGCCTTGAATCTGGCGCGCAGCCGCAGCACGTTGTTTCCGCTGCTGGAGGGGTTGTCCTCGATCAGCCTGCTGCTGCTGCTCGGCCTGGGCAGCGGCCTGCTGGCCAAGGGCGAGCTCAGCCTCGGCAACATGGTGGCGTTGATCCTCTACGTCGAGCGGCTGGTCTTCCCCACCACCCTGCTGGGCTTCACGCTCAGCGCCTTCCAAACCGGCCAGGTGAGCCTGGAGCGGATTGAAGACCTGCAGCGCCGCCAACCGCTGATCGTGTCGCCGGCCCATCCCACCCCGCTGCCAACGCAGCTGCGCGGGGCGATTGAGGCGCGGCAGCTCAGCGTCCGCTATCCGGGCCTGAACCGACCGGCGCTGCAGAACCTCAGCTTCCGGATCGAGCCGGGCGAACTGGTGGCGGTGGTGGGGCCGGTCGGCTGCGGCAAGACCACGTTGGCCCGCGCCCTCGGCCGCATGGTGGAGGTGCCCTCCGGTCAGCTGTTCCTCGATGGCCTGGACATCACCAGCCTGGCGTTGGAGGCCCTGCGTTGGCAGGTGGCGATCGTGCCGCAGGAGGGGTTTCTGTTCACCGCCACCCTGGCGGACAATGTGCGCTACGGCGATCCGACAGCCTCGCTGGAGCGGGTGAGCCAGGCCACCCGCCAAGCGCGTCTGGAGGACGACATCCGCGGCTTTCCAGACGGTTTCGACACTTTGGTGGGGGAGCGCGGCATCACCCTGAGCGGCGGCCAGCGCCAGCGCACCGCCCTCGCCCGCGCCCTGCTGCTGGAAGCTCCGGTGCTGGTGTTGGATGACGCGCTGGCCAGCGTCGACAACAGCACGGCCGCCGCGATCTTGGCGGAGGTGCGACGGCAGCAACGCCGCACGGTGTTGATGATCAGCCACCAACTCTCGGCGGCGGCCGCCTGTGACCGCATCCTGGTGCTGGATCAGGGCCAGTTGGTGCAGCAGGGCCATCACGCCGAACTGCTCAACCTGGATGGCACCTACCGCCGCCTATGGGAGCGCGAACAGGTGGAGCGTTTGCAGGCGGTCTGAGATTGGGCGAGCGGCCTCCAACGAGTTGTTGAGCCGCAGGCCAGCAGCGCTGTCGGCTCGCCAGCCTGGGGGTCGATTTCGGCCCACCCATGGCTTCGACACCCTCCCCGGCAGATCAGGCCTACACGCTGCGCTGCACCCTCACGTTCGGTGACATCTACAGCCAGATTCTGATCTGGATGGGCGTGATCTTCGTCAGCCTGGCGGCGGGCCTAGCCCTGATGGGAACCAGCCGCCCCCTGTTCGCCCTGGTCGGAGTGGGATTGATCCTGGTGCTGTCGCTTCCCTTCCTGCTGTTTGCCTTCACCACCACCCTGCTCAACCACATCGCCCTGGTGCCGTCGCAGCGCCAGGACGGGGTCTCCTAGGCTCCGGAGGCGCCAATCTTCCCCGTTGTGTACGGCTTGTTCAGGTCAGCATCCGGCGTTGCGGACGAACAACGCCACGCGGTTCTCGGTTCGCCGATCCTCGCGTCGCCAACGTCTGAACAGGCGGTGGTTCAGTTTGGCTGCGGCTGTTTCTGGGGGGCGGAGAAGGGCTTCTGGCGGCTGCCCGGCGTGATCACCACGGCGGTTGGCTACGCCGGCGGTCAAACCGACGCCCCCACCTACACGGCGGTCTGCAGCGGTACCACCGGCCATGCGGAGGTGGTCCGGGTTGTTTGGGATCGGTCGCGGCTGGATTTCAGCGATCTGCTGCGCTTGTTTTGGGAGTGCCACGACCCCACCCAGGGCGACCGCCAGGGCAATGATCGGGGGAGCCAGTACCGCTCGGCGATCTTCGTGGATGATCCCGCCGATCTCGAATTGGCCCTCGCCAGCCGCGATCATTACGCCCGGCTGCTGGCGACCGCCGGCCGAGGCCCGATCACCACGGAGATCGCCAGCGGTCGCCCTTTCCACGCTGCGGAGCCCTACCACCAGCAATATCTGGCCAAACCGGGTAGTCGTCCCTACTGTTCCGCCCAGCCGACGGGGATCAACTTGGGGGACTTCCCCGGAGCCGCCTATCAACTTCCCGACAGCGTCTGGCAGCAGTACGACTGGTCGATTCCCCACTGCATCCTGCGAGGCGCCAACACACCGATCCCCCTGTGCTGACGGCCGATGCTCACCCCATCGCTCCTGAGCTTCAGCGTCGCCCTGCTGAGCCCCACGCTGGTGTCGTTCAATTCGCCCTGGTGGGAGCAATACGACGCCAAGGAGAAATACATCTGCAGTGACCGTGCCGTTGTGGTGATCGAGCGCAACGATGCCCAGGCGTCGCTGTTTAGCAGGGGCATGCGCACCACACTCTTTCGCGACGCCAACGCCAGCCCGGTCCTGGAATACCGCAACGATCTGTTCAAGCTGGTGTTGAGTGGCGACGAGCTGACCCTGGATCAGTCGAAACTCAACCCCTTCAATCCCAAGCTCACCTGCCTGCGCACCGAGGACGCATGACTCCCCTTCCCGATCGGGTTGTGATCCTCTCCCTGACGATCACCGTGCTGCTGTGTTTCGCCCTGGTTGCCTGGACCGTGCGCCTCAACCCGCCCGTCGACGAGCCCCTGCTCTGGCGCACCAGCCCGGCCGCGCCCAGCAGCCCCAGCCAGGCGGCTCCCGCCTCCCTGCCGCCGGATGGGGTTTGAATGACCGACGCCGACGACGAAGCCCCAAGCGGATTGAGCACGGCGCCGAGGCGTCAGCTGCATCCGCTGCCCCGGGGGCTGGTGGAGCTCTACGGACTGCTGGCGGTGCTGTTCGTGCTGGTGCCGGAGTGGATGGCCGGTGGCGCCTGGCTGGGGTTTCGGGAGGGTCGCGAAGGTTCCGATCTGCCGGTTACGGCCCAGGCCTGGCGTCGCCTACCGGAGCTGCGGCTGGCGACGATGCACCTGCGCGAGCTGCGCCGCCTGGCCCGGCAATTACGCATCTGCGGCTATGGCCGCCACAACCGCGAGCAACTCACCAACCGCCTGTTGCGCCGCCTCCCCAGCTCCGAGACGCGGTCGCTGTGATAGGTTCCAACAGTACGGGGCGTAGCGCAGCTTGGTAGCGCACCACTTTGGGGTAGTGGGGGTCGTGGGTTCAAATCCCGCCGCTCCGATTCCAGTCCATTTCCAGTCCATCGACCCAATCCCTGCTCAAGCCGCTCCAGTGTGAGCGGCTTTTTCATGTCCAGTTGCCGCAGCCGCCTCGGCTTCACGGGCTGGAGCCAGAGACGTTGCGGGCCTGAAGAATGGCCAGCTGCCCAGCCACTCCCCCGAGACCGGCAAACGGTGAGCAGCTGCTGCAGGCCTTGACGGCCCCACGCGGCCGACCGGCATGCTCAGGGGACGAGTCCAGAGGCCATGGCCGCCAAGCGCACCCTCAACGCCAAGAACCTCGAGGCGCTTGGGGCGGCGGCCCTGGCGGAGCTGCTGATCGAGGTGAGCGCCGGCAATGCCGTGATCCAGCGGCGCCTGAGACTGGCGCTCGCCTCCGCCGATGGGGCCGAGGGCGCCGCCCGGGAGGTGCGCAAGCGGCTCGTCGCCATCGCCCGGTCGACCACCTTCATCGATTCCACCAGGCGCAAGGCGCTGCTGGCGGATCTGGAGGCCCAGCAGCAGGCGATCACAGGCCCGATCGCCACGGCGGATCCAGCTCTCGCCGTGGAGCTGCAAGTGCGCCTGTTGGAGCTGAGCGAGGGGGTGCTGCAGCGCTGCTCAGACTCCACCGGTGCCGTGATCGGCCTGTTCCAGAGGGGGGTCAACGCATTCGCGACCCTCGCCGCCGCCGCTGGCTGCAGCTCCCGGCGGCTGGTGGACCATGCGGCTGAACTGCTGCAGGAGAACGGCTATGGCCAGTTCGAGGAGCTGATCCCAGCCCTGGCGCCCATCCTGGGGGAAGCGGGCCTGCTGCAGCTGGAGGATGCCCTGCTGGAGCGCGGCGGCGTCGATCGCCTGACCATGGAGCAGCTGGCTCTGGGTCGGGGCGATCTGGATGGCTACCTGGAGCTGTTCGAGGCCTCCGAGCTGGCCTGGCCCGACACCGCCGCCGCGGTGGCCGGCCGGCTGCTCCAGGCCGGCCGGGCCCCGCAAGCCCTGACCGTGCTGAACCACGCTGCCAAGGCGACGCGGATCCTGGATGCCGAGGCGTGGCACGCCACCCGCATCGCCGTGCTGGAGGCCCTGGGCCGCCGCGAAGCTGCGCAACAGCACCGCTGGCTGGTGTTCTGCAAAACGCTCTCGATTCCGCTGCTGCGCGACTACCTCCGCCGGCTCGATGATTTCGCCGATGTGGATGCGGAGCAGCGGGCGATGGCGGTGGCCGCGCAGCACCCCCTGCCGCTGACGGCGCTGCAGTTCTTGGTGAACTGGCCGGCACTGCCCCGGGCGGCCCGCTACGTGATCGAGCATCGGGAAGCCTGGGATGGCGAAGCCGACGAGATTTATGAGCCGGCCGCCGAGCGGCTCGGTGTCGATCATCCGGTCGCCGCCAGCCTGCTGCTGCGGGCGATGCTGGTGTTCACCCTGTCGATGGGCCGCTCCAAGCGATATCGCTCCGCGGCCGAGCAGCTGCGCCAGTGCGAACGGCTCGACGCTTGCATCGACGACTGGCAGGGGGTGGAGCCCCATCGCAGCTTCGCGGGGCGCCTGCGAGAGGCATTCGGCCAAAAGTGGAGCTTCTGGCAACTGCTGGAGCGGTGAGGCCACCCATCTCTGGATCAACCCATCTCTGGATCAACGGGTGGCGGCACCAAGGGCATCGATTGGATCCTGGTCTCTCCAACCCATCGGAAGGGATGGAGGCTGGGCGGGACAGACTCAGCTGGGCAGCTGGCTTCGTTTGATGGAGTGTTCCAGGGTTTCCCTGTAGCTTCGGGGTCGGGCGAGGTCGACGATCGCCCGCGACGTCGTCCCCCCCATGCCGGATCTGTTCTCGCCCCTGCGCATCGGTCCCCTGGAGGTGCCCAACCGGATCTGGCTGGCTCCCCTCACCCGTTGCCGAGCGGAGTCGGGCCATCGGCCCGGCCCCCTGATCGCCGAGCACTACGCCCAGCGGGCCAGCGCCGGCCTGCTGATTGCTGAGGCCACGATGGTGATGGAGGGAAACTCCGCCTTCTGGCATGAACCCGGCATCTACAGCCAGGCTCAGATCGACGGTTGGCGCCTCACCACCGAAGCGGTCCATCAGGCGGGCGGGCGGATCGTGCTGCAGCTCTGGCATGGCGGCCGAGCCTGTCATCCGCTGCTCAACGACGGCCTCCAGCCCGTCGCCCCCAGCGCGATCGCCATCAGCGACGACGAGGTGCACACCCCGCAGGGCAAACAGCCCTATGCAGTCCCCCGCGCCCTGGAGGATGGTGAGATGACGGGGATTGTGGAGGGATTCCGGCTTGCCGCGCGCCATGCCATGGCCGCCGGTTTTGATGGGGTGGAGGTGCATGGCGCCAACGGCTACCTGCTGGATGAATTCCTGCGGGATGGCAGCAACCAGCGCCAGGGCCCCTACGGCGGACCGATCGCGCACCGGGCCCGGCTGCTGCTGGAGGTGTTGGAGGCCGTGGCGGAGGAGACGCCCCTGATGGGCCTGCGCCTGTCGCCGCTGAACAGCTACAACGCCATGCGCGATAGCGATCCGGTGGGGCTGACCACCTGGCTGGCCCAGCGCTTGAACGATGTTCCCCTGGCCTATCTGCACATGATGCGAGGCGATTTCCTTGGCCAGCAGCAGGGGGACGTACTCACCCCAGCCCGCCAGCACTTTCAGGGCGTGCTGGTCGCCAATATGGGCTATTCTGCAGCGGAGGCTGATGCCGCCATCGCAGCGGGCGCGGTGGATGCCGTGGCCTTTGGCACGGCATTTCTGGCCAATCCCGACCTGCCGGAACGCTTCCGCCGGGGCGCTCCGCTGCAGGCTCCGGATCCGGCCACCTTCTACACGCCGGGCCCTGCGGGCTACACCGACTATGCATTTTTAGCGGCAGAGGCTGAGGCCTGAAGGCCCGCCACCAGCCAGCCCAACGGCACAGCCGGGCCCATCGTCCGACAGGATCCACAACGGCATCAGCCGGTCGTGCCAAGAGGGAGAGCTGAGGGCGGTGGCGTTCGTTGAAACGGATCCAGGCCGGCATCGATGGCGACGATGAACGCACCGAGGCCGATGCGGAGAGCGTGGAACCTGAAGCGGAGCAACAGCAACGCCTGGCCAGAGAAACCGTTGAGCCAGCGACCGACCCGTGAGGGTAGCTGGCTCAGCAGAGCTGAAATTCTTGGGAAATCATTTGTGATGCTACCGGGATGGAGTTAGGCTCGCTGGGCATGAGAAAAACAGCCATGCCGCTTTGGCCCTTGCAAAGAGAAGACAACGCACCCCAACATTCGAGCATCAAAAATCGCCTCGGGCATCCTTTCTTTCGGAGACTGAATCGCAGTGTTCTGCTGCTGCTGGGTCTCAGCCTGCCAGCGGCTGCTCAAGAGCAGACCAGTTCAGCTCAAGGCCTTTGTCAAAGCATGGGATCCCAAGCTGTACTGGCGATTAGCGGAGGAATCCTTGTTGCCATCGTTATCGTACTCGGCTTGATTTATTGGTGCCTACGGCGTGGTGGCTGGTCGCTCGCCAATGCGGCTTCCGAACCCACCACCTTGCACATTCCCCTCAACGAGAACTGGACCCAATCCCTGGGGGATCGCCAAAGCATGCAAGGCATTGACACACCAAAAGGGCCCGTGATTTCGGTCACAGTGATGGAAGCAAGTAGCAGTCGGCTGATTGCTCTTGCGGGCATGGTGGCGATCCTGTTTCTGTATGTGGGCTTCGGTATCTTTTCCCTCTACACCTACGGGATCACCTGCCAGATGCCGGCTTCGGCGGTGGCTGTCACCACCTTTTTATATTCGGGCTTGACGCTGTTTGCCCCTTACGTAGCCAACAAAGTGTCGGGCCTGCTGCAGCCGTTGCGCAGCACCCCGCCTTCCTCCCCCGCAACGGAGCCAGCTGTGCCTGAGCGGAGCCCCAACCCCGCCCCGCCCCAACCGCTGCCCCAACCCCCGGCGGTCCCTTCAGCGGCCCCGGCGCAGACTGTCGTTGACAGCCGCGTGGCGACAAGGCCCGCAGCTGCGTCCCCTCTCCACAGGATTGCGGCTGCCACGGTCAAAGCCGCTGTGGCTGACGTGGAACCCGCGACGCTGCATGCCATCACCGCGCCGTCATCCACGGCAGCGCCGTCCTACAAGGCGGCGGTGCAGCTGATTGCCGAGTTCGAGGGGTTTGTGGGCCATGCCTATCCCGATCCAGCCAGCGGCGGTGAGCCCTGGACCATCGGCTATGGCTTCACCCACCTGGATGGTCGGGCGGTGCAACCGGGCGACACGATCAGCCAGGCGGAAGGTGAGGCGCAATTGCAGAGTGGTGTGAATAGCTGCGCACGCCATTTGGCCAGCAAAATTCCCTATTGGAGTTCGATGGTTGAGGATCAACGCTGTGCGCTGATTTCTTTTGCCTGGAATCTCGGCGAAGACTTCTATGGAAGCGATGGGTTTGACACCATCAGCCGGTTGCTGCGGGAGAAGGATTGGTCTGGTGTGCCCAGTGGACTGCTGCTGTATTGCGATCCCGGCACGGCGGTGAGCGACGGTCTGCTGCGGCGTCGGCAGGCGGAAGGCAATCTCTGGCAGAAGGGGTTGAGTCAACCCGTCGGCACCGCCATCGCCGAGACGGCGACTGCCGCGGTCGCTGAAGAAGCCAAGACTGGGGCGGCTGGAGGAAGCAAGACCAATCCGCTGAATGTGCCTTGGTTTGACCAGTTGGCGATGGACGATGGCCAGGGTTGGCGGGATTGTTTTTCGGCCAGTTCCGCCATGTTGGCGGCCTATTGGGGAAAGGAACCCAACGAGGACGACTACAACGCTTTGCGGGAGCACTACGGCGATTCCACCAGTGCTGAGGCGCAGTTGGCTGCCCTGCGGCACCTGGGCTTAAAAGCCGAGTTTCGCACCGATGGCACGTTGCAAACCCTCAAAAATGAGATCGATGCCGGGCGTCCGGTGGCGGTGGGTTGGTTGCATCATGGCCCACCGTCCGCGCCGAGCGGTGGCGGCCACTGGACCGTCGTGATCGGCTACGACGACACCGGTGTGATCATGAACGACCCCTACGGCAGCTGCGACCTGGTGAATGGTGGCTACCCCGCCAATCACAACGGCGCCCATCAGCACTATTCCTACGCCAACTGGGAACCCCGCTGGCGGCCTCAGGGCAGCGGGGGTTGGTATCTGGTCGCCGAACGATGACGGCCCATGCCGACAGGCCTCCGACAGGGGGCCTGGCGCGTCACATCGTGATGCGGATCCCGTGGATGCGGACCTCTTGGCGCCATGCGGCTTGGCCGGATCTCGCCCGCAGGAGAGGGCGCTGATGCTGTCGTTCAGCGCCCCCTACTGCGGCGCGATCTTGCTTGGCGGCGTCTGAGCCGAGCCAGGGCCCGGGCTGGCCGCCTCAGGCGGAGCGGTGGCGGTCGGAGCGTCCGGCCCCACCACCTCGATGGCGGTGCGTTGGATCACCAAACGGAAGCGGCGGGGCTCCAGGCGGCGGTTGATGAAGGCCTGCACCGCCGCCACCTGGGCTGGAGAGGGCAGGTTGGCGGCGCTCACCGTGGCGCGGGCCACGATCAGCGGTGGCTCCTGGTCCCATTCGATGCGCACATCTTCGAGCTTGGAATCGCGACCCAGGGTGATCGTTTCGTTGCGCAGGCTCTGCTGCACCAGCTCGGTGATGCGCTGTTCCTCCGCCTGACGGCGCGAGCGGGACAGCAGGCCCAAGAAGCTGCCGCCCAACGGCACCACCAGCAACGCCGTGAGCGCCAGACTGGTGAGGCCGAGGCGGCTATGCAGCAAACGCCCCCGGAACGGCCGCTCCAGCAGGGCCAGCGCCACCATCGCGCCGCTGAGGATCCCCAGCAGGTTGGTCAGAAACAGCAGGAAGGCGCCGCCCGCCTCCGGCCACTGGGCTGCCGACAGCGACAGGCCCACCACGCACATCGGCGGCACCAAGGCCACGGCGATGGCCAGGCCAGCCAGGGCGGAAATCGCCTCCTTGCGCAGCTTGGCGAACATCGCCACGGCGCCGGCCGCCAGCGCCACGCCCAGATCCAGCAGGTTGGGTTGGGTGCGCGCCGCCACTTCAGAGCCAAACGTGGCCAGGCCCACCAGCATCCCGACGCTCCACGACACGCTCACCCCCAGCAGCACCCCCAGCAGCAGGGTGCGCAGGGCGCGCAGGAAGCTCGGCAGGCTGCCGCGCAGCACCTCGAACGCCATCGCCTGCAACGGCAGGATCCAGGGCGCCACCACCATCGCGCCGATCACCACCGCCGGGCTGTTGGCCAGCAACCCCAGGGTGGCGATCAGCGCCGCCCCCAGAGTGAGCACCACAAACACCAGACTGAAGCGGGCGTCTTGCTGGAACTCCTGCTGCAGCGCCTGGCGCCGCCGCTCCAGGCTGGTTGGATCCGCGGGAGCGACAGCGGCCAGCGGCTCGCCTTGAAGGATGTCAGACATCGGCAGGGTCCCCGGGCCGTGCTGTTTGCTGCAGCCTGACTGATCGCCCGCCGCTGGCCCCCAACCGGCGCCGGGGGGCGACAGCCGCCGCGCAGCCGGGGGCGGTCAACCGCCGGCCCGGGGCGGATTGGCGACTGGCAGGCTGGGGCGATGAGCAGCACGCCTCCCCCCGCCGCCGACCCCCAGCCCGCAGCCGCGGGCTCCGCGCACGCCTCGGCCACCAGCACCGCGGCGGCTGATCCCGACCTGGCGGCGCCTGATCCCGGCCTGGCGGCGGCAGTGGCGCGGCGCCGCAACTTCGCGATCATCTCCCATCCAGACGCCGGCAAGACCACCCTCACCGAAAAGCTGCTGCTGTACGGCGGTGCGATTCAGCAGGCCGGCGCGGTGAAGGCCAAGGGGGAGCAGCGCAAGGTGACCTCCGACTGGATGGAGCTGGAGAAGCAGCGCGGCATCT
>CAYOCW010000030.1:0-333 GCA_964402615.1 uncultured Cyanobium sp.
TCTGCCATTCCGGCAGCCGCTCCGCCCTGGCCACCCAGCAACTGCTGCGGGCCGGCCGCCGGGAGGTGGTCAACCTGCAGGGCGGGCTGAGCCGCTGGGCGAGCGACGGCTATCCCCTCGAGGGCCGCCAGCACGGGTGAGGGGTGCTGGAGTTTCCGCTCAGAGGTCGTCTTCGACTTCCGGCTGGATCTCGCAGTCGCTCATCGGGTAGCTGACGCAGAGCAGGGCGAAGCCCTCCTCGATCTGGTCGTCATCCAGGAAGCTCTGGTCCTTCTGGTCCACCTTGCCGGAGACGATGCGGCCGTAGGCGATTCGGCCGAGGTAGTCGGAGTA
>CAYOCW010000030.1:366-653 GCA_964402615.1 uncultured Cyanobium sp.
CGCCCTGCTCCTCGGCCGCATCGAGGATGTAAGTGTCGTCGGCGCACTCGAAGCTGTAGCCGGTGGTGAGATCGATCTTGTAGGTGGGCATCGGAGAACCAATTCTCTTTCCTCCTCTAGCCCAGAGACATTGGCCCTGGGTGTAACGAGCCGCACTTCCGTCGGCGGCTGCTCACGCAATCCCCCAGTGCTCACGAATCGCCGGGTGGCTCAGTTCCCAGGCGTGGTCGCCGGCCAGGTTCACACGTGGTGGAGCATCGCCGCGTTGCAGGCGGTCGGGTGGCGGT
>CAYOCW010000030.1:663-17790 GCA_964402615.1 uncultured Cyanobium sp.
AGGCCGCGCTCGTTGAACACGCCCTCGAACAGCACCGAGCTGAGGTAGCGCTCACCGGAATCGGGCAGCACCACCACGATCGTCTTGCCGGCGAAGGCCGGTTCCCGGGCGATGCGCAGGGCGGCGGTGGCGGCGGCCCCGCAGGAGATGCCAGCCAGGATGCCCTCCTCGCGCATCAGCCGACGGGCCATCGCCACCGCCTCCTCGTCGCTCACCTGCTCGACGCGATCCACCAGGGAGAGATCGAGATTGCCGGGTACGAAACCGGCGCCGATGCCCTGAATTTTGTGGGGTCCCGGCTGCACGTCATCGCCGGCGACCGTCTGGGAGATCACCGGGCTGTTGACCGGCTCAACGGCCACCGACACCAGCGGCTTGCCGAGGGGGGTCTTGATGTAGCGGCTGACGCCGGTGATGGTGCCACCCGTGCCTACGCCGGCCACAAACACATCCACCTGACCGTCCGTGTCATTCCAGATCTCCGGCCCCGTGGTGTCGTGGTGGATCTGAGGATTGGCGGGATTGGAGAACTGCTGCAGCATCACGTAACGATCCGGATCGGAGGCGGCCAGCTGCCGCGCCGCCGCAATCGCCCCGCCCATGCCAAGCCGGCCCTCCGTCAGCAGCAGATGGGCGCCGAAGGAGGTGAGCAGCTTGCGGCGCTCCAGGCTCATCGTCTCCGGCATGGTCAGGGTGAGCGGGATGCCGCGGGACGCCGCCACAAAGGCCAGGGCGATGCCCGTGTTGCCGCTGGTGGGCTCCACCAGCTCCTTCCCCGGCCCCAGCAAGCCCTGCTTTTCTGCCTCCCAGACCATGGCCGACCCGATCCGGCACTTCACGGAGTAGGCGGGGTTTCGCCCTTCGATCTTGGCCAGCACCCGTGCGCTGCAGCCCGCGCTGACACGGTTCAGCTGAACCAGGGGAGTTTTGCCGATGCTGAGGCTGTTGTCGGCATAGATGGCGCTCATCGGACCCGGTTGGTGACCCTGTTCTGCGGGCACCCTAGTCAGAGGAGAGAAGTCCGCCATGTCAAGTGGGTGCAACACCCGAGGCGACCCCCTGGACTGGATACGATTCTTCTAATCCTTCAGCTGTGGTCAACCGCCCGCGGCGGTCAACCTGACGCCATGCCGGGTCCAATTGCGCCCTTGTTGCTGCTCCTCTCGATCGCCGTGCTCACCGTGCTGATCGATCGTTGCCGCTTTTGGACGCAGTGGTGGCGAGGGCGCCTGCCCCGCGCTGAGGCCTGGAGCGCCCAACTGCGCGCCGATCCAGCCCGAGCTCCCTGGCAGCTCGAGGATTGGAACCGCGAGATGGCCTTCGGTGAACCCCTGCTTCAGGCCTCCATCCTGCTCGGTCCGTTACTGGGGCTGATCGGCACCGTTCTGGGACTGATGGACGTGCTGGCGCAGCTGGGCCCGCAGCTGGTGTTGCCGGCCAACGCCAATCTTCAGGGCTACGGCAAGGTGTTGCTCGCCACAGCTCTGGGGCTGATCCTGGCCCTGGTCGCCAGTGCCGGTCTGTATCTGAACCAGGGGTTGCGCCACTGGCAGTTGGAACGGCTTGAACGGTTGTGCCGGCGGCAGGCTCCGTGAATCTGGTCATGCCTGCGCTGGTCGCGGTGACGCTCCTGGTGGGCGGCGCTGTGGCCCTCGTTCCCGACCTCTGGTTGGCACGATCCCCGCGGCTGCGCCAGCCTCCCGCCAACGTCAGCTTGGAGAAACCGATCTGGCTGGTGCTCAGCAGCAACGGGCGCTGGTATTGGAACGGCGACCCGATCAGCCGCTCCACCCTGGCCCAACGGCTGGCCCGGGACAGCTCCGGCGATCTGCATCTGCTGGTGTCCGCCGGGCTCAGCAGCGCCGAAGCCTCCAGCTCCCTGCGCTGGTTGCGCAGCCATGGCGGCCGCTCGGTCTTGCTGGAGCTGCCGGACCGTTCGCGTTGAGATTCCCCCCGCCGCTCCGGTTGGTCCTGATGCCCCATTCGCTCCTTGACTCCTGCGTTGGCTGTTCGAGCCGTCGACGCCAACCGCCGGGACGACAGCCCCCCTGGTCCGCCGCACGTGGCCGCGCCAACCCAGCCTCGCTCGATGCTCTGGCTCTTGGCACCTGGGCCCTCGCCTTCGGCGTGTTGGGACTGGCCTGCCTGCTGGTGCCCCAGCGCCTCGCCCAGCGCCCCGCCCACGCCGGGGTGATGACCATCCACCTGAATCGCGACGGCGCCCTGCGGGTCTGGAATCAACCGATCGCCACGGCCTCGCTGCAGGGCCTCCTGCAACGGGCCGAACGGCGCTCAACCGGCATCCGCATTCGCCTGGTTCCCGATCCCGATGTGCCCTGGGGCATGGTGCAGAACCTGGTGGAGCGCCTTGAGGCGCCGCAGCGCAATCTGGAGCTGCAGCTGCCATGAACCCTGTGCCCCTGCGGCTGCGGCCGATCGGCCTGAGCCTGCTGGCCGCCCTGCTCTTCCACGGCTTGGTGCTGGCGAGGCTGCAACTGCAACGCCAACGGCAACTGTCCGCCACCGCGGATGCCCTCGACCGGGCGCGGCCGCTGGACGACACGCCGGAGTTGCTGCGCTTGAGCCGGCATCGGGCCGAGGTGGCCACGCCGGCGATCGTCCCCCTCCCCGGCTTCGAGCAGCTGCCTCCACCGCCGCCGCCGCTGGCAGCGCCACGCACCAGAGCGGGCGGCGCCGCCAAGTCGCTGGATGCGTCAGCCGTGAAGGCCCGCCGTCTCGAGCTGGCCGGCGGTTCCCACCGCCCCGTGGATGGTGCGGGGCGTGGCGCGCCGGGTCGTCTGCAGGCCCGCCCGGGCAGTGCGCTCGGCGGCAAGGTCGGCCCCGCCCGGGAGGTCGAGACGCCGGCGCAGCTGCTGGAGCGGTTGCGACGCCTGGCGCTGGCGCCCTCGGAAGGGCGCCCAGGCGCCATTCCCTCCTCCGGGGTTGATGCGGCGGGCGGCGCTGACGGGGCTGAACCGCTGCTGCGACGGCCGGAGGGTTTGGCTCAGCAGCCCTATCTGGAGCTCTGGGAGAGCGCTCGGCCGCAGAGCGTGGCGCCAGCTGGCTTCGGCATTCTGCCGGCCGCGTTGGAGCGCCGCAGCCTGCCGCTGATTCAGGCGCGTCGCAGCGGGCTGGCGATCAACCATGGCGCGGGCGTGCTGCTGGGCGATCAGCTGCTGCTGTTTTGGATTCAGTCCGATCAGCTCTGGCTGTTGCGCGAGACGCTCTCCGGCGGTTGACCCCGTCGTCGATCCCGCTTGCCGGGCCTCACTCCTGCGCCAACCTCACAAGGCCTTGGCGCAGGCGTTGCAGGGCCTGCTGCAACGCCTCGCCCTGGAGCATGCCGTAGCTCAGCCGCAGCACCGCCCGGCCCGGTTGGGTGGCCAGCCCGAAGCTCTCGCCCGGCAGGGTGGCCACGCCGAAATCGAGCAGCAGGCGCCGCACCAGGGCCTCCCCCGCCCACGGACCAGCCACCTCGAGCAGGCCGTAGAAGGCGCCATCGAGGCGGCCCAGCCAGCGGGCCTCCAGCCCCTGGTTCTGCAGCTGCCGCGGCAGCTCCTGCAGCTGTCGCCGCGCCGGATCGAGGCTGGCGATCCGCGGTTGGCACCACGCCGGTCCAGCGGCCAGGGCGGCGAGCCCGGCCCGCTGCACCGGCCGGGATGGGGCGATCAGCACCGTGTCCTGCAGCTTGCGCAGGGCCGGGCACAGCTGCTGCGGCACGGCGGCGTAGCCCAGGCGCCAGCCCGCCATCCCATAAGCCTTGGAGAAGGTCTGGAAGGTCACGGTGTGGGCGCCACTGCCGCTCGTACGGCCTGGACTCCAGTGGGGCTGCGCAGGATGACTGAACAGGGCGTAGGCCTCGTCACTGAGATGAAACAGCCCATGGCGAGCGCAGAGCGCGCCGATCGCGGCCAGCACGGGTTGGGGCATCACCACGCCGCTGGGATTGCCAGGAGACACGGTGACAATGGCGCGGGTGCGCGGTGTGATGGCCGCCGCCAAGCGTTCGGGATCCGGGACAAGGCCCGCGGCGACGCCCACCGGTTCGGCGCCGGCCAACTGGATGGCCATGGCGTGATTGAAGTACCAGGGCAGCGGCACGATCACGGCATCGCCGGGGTCGCAGATCGCGCGCACCACCAACTGGAACGCCATGTTGCTGCCGGCGCTGATCCAGACATCACTGTCCGACAGATCAAGCTGGTGGTGATCGGCCAGGCAGCGGCTGATCGCCTCGACCAGCTCAGGATCGCCGGCGCCGGGGCCATAGCGATGCAGGCCATCGGGGCGGTCTGGGTTGGCGCGGGCTTGGCGCAGCGCCGCGATCAGCGCCTCATCCACCCCCTCGGGAGGCGCCCAGTGCACCATGCCTTGCGCCAGGGAGAGCGCATCGCCGCGCTGCGCCATCCAGGCCGCCACCCGAGGAATGATCGGGTCGAGCACCCCGGCGAGGGAGGGGGCGGCGGCGGGGTTGAGGGCGGCCATCCGCTCAGCTTCCCATCGGCAGCACCAGCTCGAGCAAAGCCCCACCCTCCGGGTGGTTGGCGGCCTGCACCCGACCGCCCAGGGTGATGGCAATCTGTTGCACGATCGCCAGGCCCAGGCCGCTGCCGCCGCGGCGAGAGCGCCCCCGAGCGGGATCACCGCGATAAAACCGCTCGAAGAGGTGCGAGAGATCCTGGGCGGAGAGCCCCTCGCCGTGGTCGCGCACGGCCAGCAGGCACCAGCCGCGCGACATGCTGATGTCGACGTCCACCGTGCCGCCATCGGGACTGAAGCGGATGGCATTGTCCAGCAGGTTGAGGATGGCCCGATGCAGTCGGGCGGGGTCCGCCTGAACGCTGACGGCCGGGTCGCCCGCCAGCCGCAGTCGAATCGCCCGCTCGTCCGCCAGCGGTCGCAGACCGCCCCAAACCTGCTCCACCAGCGACGTCAACGCCACGCTGCTGAAGCTTTGGCCCTGGCCCGGCAGGGTGTTCTCCAGGCGCGACAGCTCCAGGATGTCGCCCACCAGCTGCTGCAGTCGCCGCAGCTCCCGTTGCAGCCGCTCCACCAGCACCGCATTGCGGCTGTTCACCTGGGCCGCCAGGCTGTCGCCCACCAGCAGCAGGGCCGTCAGGGGCGTTTTGAGTTCGTGGGCGACATCGCTCACCCAGCGCTCCTGCTGGCGCTGCTGGGCCTCCAGGGAGCGGCGGCGCTGCAGCCGCACGGCCACCCAGCCAGCGGTTCCCGGCAGCGCCAGCAGATCGAGCGGTTCATCACCCGGTTGCCAGGTGAGCCGTTGGCCGCGCTGGCGTTGGCGACAGTTGCCGATCAACTCCATCAGCCCGGGCGCGGAGGTGAGTTGGTCCAGGGGCTGTCTGGACGGGGGGATCACGCTGGCCAACTGCAGCAGCGTCGCGGCCCGGGCATTGAGCACATGCACCTGGTTGGCTGGGTCGAGAATCAGCCAACCCTCCGGATCCTCCACGACCCAACCCAGCAGCTGCGAGGGTGGTAGGGCGGGGAACGGTCGCGGTCGGCCCTGAAGACGGCGGGCCACCAGCCATCCCGCCAGACCGCCCAGCAGGAACCCAAGGAATGCCAGCATTCAACCGAAGCGATAGCCGAAGCCTCTCACGGTCACCAGGTGTTCGGGGGCGGAGGGATTGGCTTCCAGCTTCTCGCGCAGCCAACGGATGTGCACATCGACGGTTTTGCTATCACCGAAGTAGTCGTGGCCCCAGATGTGTTGCAACAGTTTGTCGCGGCTCCAAACACGGCGCGGATGTTGCATGAACAGCTCTAGCAATCGATACTCCTTGGGCGATAGGTTCACATCGAGGCCATCGCGGGTGACGCGGCATTCCTCTGGATAAAGGCAGAGGTTGGCATGCTCCAGCACCACCGGCATGGCCGCGGCGGAGAGGCTGCGCCGCAGCAGCGCCCGGCAGCGGGCCACCAGTTCACGCATGCCGAAGGGTTTGACCAGGTAGTCGTCGGCGCCCACGTCCAGCCCCCGGACCCGATCGGCCTCCGAGTCGCGGGCGCTGACCACGAGGATCGGCGTGCTGTCGCCGGCCTGGCGCAGTTGGCGGCAGAGCTCCAGGCCATCCAGGCCTGGCAGCATCAGATCGAGGAGCACAAGTGCAAAGGGCCGCTCCTTGGTGGTGCTGGCCTGAAGCACCTTGAGAGCATCCCTGCCGTTGGCGCAGGCGGTGACGCGAAAACCCTCCTGGTCGAGGGCCTCGAGAATCGTCTCGCGGATCGTGTCGTCGTCTTCGACCAGCAGCAGGGAGCAGTCCATCGGCCTATTGTCGGCTTTGGCCGAGCCACTCCAGAACAACTGCGTCACCGAGCGGGCAGATGGCTGACCACCAGACGCCGCTCTGCGTCGAAACTCAACCAGCCCTCCTGGCGCAACTGGCCGATTACCCGAGTCACCGTCACCCGGGTGGTGCCGACGGCATTGGCGATGTCTTGATGGGTGAGGCGGACCTGCAGCCGCAGACCCTGATCACAGGGCTGGCCATAGTCGCTGACGAGCAGTTCCAGGAAGCCCCGCACCCGCTCCTCCACCCGCCGCAGCGCCATCAGGGCCAACAACGACTGGCTCTGGCGATAGCGCTGCACCACAGCCTCCAACATGGCGGAGGCCAAACGGGGATGGCGGCGCAGCTCGCTGGCGGGCAGACAGAGCAGATCGGTGTCGACCAGCGTGGTGGCCTGATAGGCCAGAACAGCGCTGAGCGGGTCGCCAAAGGGTTCATTCGGTCCCGCCAGACCCAAGAGGGTCTCATCGCCGTGGATGGTGATCGCCCCCAACCGCACCATGCCTCGCACCACCAGCCAGAAGTTGTGCTTCAGCAGGGGAACGCGACTGCCTGCTGTGAGCTGTAGCAAGGAATTCTGGCGATAGCTGGCTTCGAGCAACTCCCGGAAATCATCACCGCACTCCTGGGCTGGCGGCGGAATCATCACCATGGCTTTGACGACATGTGTCCTGGCAAACCTTATGGGCGACATCGGCGCCACAGGCAAAGGGTTGGTAGTCCAGGCTTTAAGAGCTGGTTAACGATCAAGGGCGCGGCTTCTGGATTGGGTGGTGAAGCTGGGCGCCCCGCCCATCCCGACGCTGCGGGCAGCCGCCCTGTCGGTGTCGGAGCGGGACGCCCAGCGGCCTGGCAGCGCCAGAATCGAATCCCCGACGCTGCCAGGCTACGAACTTAAAGTAAGGCCATTTGGGCCATTAAATGCACCGCTTTATATGGCTATGAGCAACGAAGTGCTTCCTGTAGTCTGCTACCCATCGACTTGGCAATAGCTTCAGGAGCCAATGCGAGCGATGGCATCGCGCGACTTCTTCAAGACGGCGCCAGGCAGGGGCAGGTAACCCAGGTCATCGGCCTTGTTCTGGGACGCCGGGCTGAGCAGGAACAACAGGGCACGACGGATGTTGCCGGCTTTTTCACCATTCCCCTTCTCGTAGGCCAGGATCCAGGTCAGGGTGGAGATGGGGTAGCTATCCGCACCTTTAGGGTTGGGATCTTCGCCGGCAAGATTGCTATCCAGCTGGAGGTTCTGCAGGGCCGCGCGGCCACCCTTGAGATCAGGCTTGATAAATTTGCCGGCCCGATTCTGAAGCGCTGCTGCCTTGATTGCACCGCGCACGAATGCTTGGTTGACGTAGCCGATTGAGCCGGGGGTGTTGCTGATGGAGGCCGCCACGCCCTCGTTACCCTTGCCGCCGATCCCGACGGGCCAATTCACGCTCTTCCCCTCTCCCACCTTGCTCTTCCACTCTGGCGAGAAGGCTGACAGGGAGTTGGTGAAGGCGAAGGTGGTGCCGGAACCATCGGAGCGGTGCACCACAGTAATCGGCCCTTTACCACACTTCAGCTGGCTCCAATTGTTGATCTTGCCCAGGAAAATGTCGACCAGCTGCTTCTGCGTGAGCTGCAGGGAAGCGCAGCTGGAATTATTATAGCCAATTGCGATCGTGCCGCCGACGGAGGGGAACTGGACCACGCCGCGTTTCACCTTGGCGGCCTCCGAGGCTTTGATCGGTTCATCGGTGGCGCCAAAATCCACCGTACCGGCCACAAACTGGCGCACGCCAGCGCCGGAACCCACGGATTGGTAGTTGACCTTGATGCCACTGCTGGCCAGCCCCGCAAAGGCGCGTTGGTAGAAGGGGGCGGGGAAGGTGGCGCCAGCGCCATTGAGGATGGGAGCGCTCTGGGCGAACACAGCCAGGCTGGTACTGGAGAGCAGCGCGACGCCCGCGCCAAGCAGGGAGGCCTTCATCGCGAAGGACATTGGGACTGGTGGAGAGACCAACCTTGGTTAGCAAGCCGCCACACCTTGAAGTGTTATGGAGTGTTTAAGGATTTCGGTGGCGTCTGTGCCCTGGGGCTGCGCTGGACCGATCGCGCCTGCACCAACATCGCAGCATGAACCGCCGCGGCAACCGTAAGGCAGGCACAATGGATAGGCTTGAGCTCGCCAGGATGCAGCCTCATCACCAGGACCAACCGGCGCGGGCCGAAACGGTGCGGTCCCCGATGGAGGCCCATAGCAGCTTTCGCGGCAACGACTGGTCGCCGCAACGGCTGGTGTTTCATCAGAACCTCGAAACCTTCGCGGATCGGGTTGGCCTGTTGGTTGGGCTGCAGGCCAACGGCAAGCTCAGTCAGGAGGCGGCCTTCGCCGAGATTCGCCGGCTCTGGAAAGAGTTAAAGCAGAGCAAGGATAGCCTGATCGATGGCGACAACGCCAAAGCGGAAGAATCCTGAATCCGGTCCAGGAACGTTAACCTGCGATGCTTACGAACTCTTGGGCACGCCCGGCATCCAGCGACGCTCATGCGGATGGCCTTTTAACATGCGATGCCAGTAGAGCATTGGCAACACATTGCGCTTGACGAACCACATGCTCCAACGCTCCTGCGTGGGATCAAGCGGGAACGACGGCACCGGTTCTCCCTTGTAATTGAATTCGGCCATGATCGTGCGACCGTAGCCGGTGATTAGTGGGCAGCAGGCGTATCCGTCGTAGCGGGCCGTCAGCGGCTTTCCATCTAGCTGGGCCAGCAGATTGGCGACGAGAACAGGTGCCTGTCCCCGGATCGCGGCTGCGGTCTTGGAGTTGGGCAGGGAGGAGACGTCGCCCAGGGAGAACACATTGGGATAGCGAACGTGTTGGGTGCTGTCCTGATCCACGTCCACCCACCCTCCTGGGCCTTGCACCGCTAGAGAACTGTTGGCCACCACGTCCGGCGCCGCCATTGGTGGGGTGACGTGCAGCAGGTCAAAGCGGATCACCTCCTGCCGCTGAGTATCGCCTTCTCGCACATCAAACACCGCCTCTCGCGTCTCGGCGCGCACCTCCCGCAGGGTGTGTTGAAATCGGGTCTGGATGCCGCGGCGGGCCACCACCTCGCGCAGCGGCGTCGCAAAGGTGGGAATCGCAAAAATGCCCGGCGTGGCCGTGGCGTAGATCACCGTGCTGCGTTCGGCGACAGAGGGATCACGGCGGAAGACATCATCCGCCAGGTACATGATCTTTTGGGGCGCCCCAGCACATTTGATCGGTGTCTGCGGGAAGGTGAACAGGGCGGTACCGCCGCGGAATGCCTGCAGGGTCTTCCAGGTGTAGGGCAGCAGATCGCGTCGGTAGTTGCTGGTGATGCCGTTCTGGCCGAGGGCTTGCGGCAGGCCGGCAATGCGCTCCCAGCAGAGCTTGATTCCCGTTGCGACCACCAGCACGTCGTAGCTCAGCGTGTCGCCGTCACTACTGCTGACCTGGTTGGCCTCCGGGGCGAATCCCGTGGCGGCGGCGCGAATCCAGCGCACGCCGGGGGGGATCAGGGAGGCTTCGGGGCGTCGGGTTTCCTCGAGGCTGAACACGCCTGCCGCCACGAGGGTCCAGCCGGGTTGATAGTCGTGTTGGTCCGATGGTTCGAGCAGGGTGATCTGCAACGCCGGTCGGGCCCGCTTCAGCTGGGCCGCGACGGTGAGCCCAGCTGCTCCGCCGCCGACAATCAGTACCTGATGATGAGACATCCGCGGCCCCCTGGCCCACGCGTGGCGAGAACAGCGTCATTCTGGGCAGGGTGGAACGATGCCGCATCAGTCTTCAGGTCTTGTTCGGATGCCGGCCTGCGCGGGGGCAGCGCCTCGCCGGCCAGCCGGCTTGTGGTTCTGTATCGAGCTGCACGCGTTGGCGCCAACAAGCCCAGACTCAGCTGCACCCGGGCCTAAGGCCATGTTCCTGAAGATCCGCCATGACGACGACAGCAGCCTGCTGGAGGTCCTCGACCTGAAGCAGTTGTTCGACCCCTTCCAGACCTGCGTGCTCGGCCGCATCCATGCGGGTGAGGAGATGCAGGATGCTGCGGACTACGCCAAGCAGGAGCTGCGCTTCCCCTCCGGCGAAGCGCTGCCGCGCTGCTGGCTGGATGCCCACTATCCCCACTGAACCGTCGCGACTGGAATCGTCGCCAGCGCGGGGCCGCGGCAACCGATCCCGTCGGGGGCTGGGGCCGATCAGGGCTGGCGTCGCGCCAACTGACGCCCCGTCAGACGCCAGCCCCGCTGCAGCCGCAACCGCCAGATCGCCAGGCTTGGCCAGGCCAACCTGCCCTGGGCCGTGCGCACTAGGGCCAGGCCCACCAGCACCAACGGGACCCCGAACAGCAGGGGAGCGGTGAGCACGCCGATGGCGATCAGCAGCGTGGGCCCGAGGTTGTTGGGCAGCGGGCGGACCCGGGCGGAAGGGACCACAACCATGGCAGTGATGGACAACACTCCTCCTAGCGACCCTGCGACACGGACATCGTGGGCAAGACCACATCCGGTGAGCCGGTTGGAGGCCTTTTCAAGACGGAATCCTGACGCATCGCTGCTCCGCCGTCAGCATCTCTGGCCTGCAACCCTCAGGCCGCGGCCGGCGGGGCGGTCAGCGGGGCGGCACCGGCCTGGTTCAGCGCCGCAGCCGGTTCCAGGGGATCCAGCAGCGCCGGCTCCAGGCCCACCTCCACGCCGATGTGCTGATTGGCGTGGCCGGTGATCAGCATCGAGGACCGCTCGCGCGTGCCGATCTGCCACAACCACTTGGTGAGCAGGATGACCCGGTTCTGCCGTGCCGGCATGAACATCAGGTGGGCCAGGCCCCAGAGCAACCAACCCAACGGCCCGCTCAACCGCAGTCCGCGCAGATCGGCGACGGCAAAGAACTGCCCCACCACGGCCATGCTGCCAAAGTCGAACCAGCGGAACGGCCGCTGGCGACGCCCCTGCAGCGTGCGAACGATGTCGCGGGCCACCCAACCGCCCATCTGCACCGCTGGCCCCGCCATGCCTGGTAGCGGTTTGCCATCGGCGGTGTGGCAGTAGCTGCAAAGATCGCCCACCACGCGGATTTCGGGGTGGCCTGGAATCGAGAAATCGGATTCCACCAGCACGCGACCGCCAGGGTCGATCGGGCAGCCGCTGCGCTCGGCTAGCACCTTGCCCAGGTGGGAGGCCCGCACCCCAGCGGTCCAGCAAATCGTGGCGGCCTCAAGGCTGCTCACGCCCGCTGCGCTGCTGACCTGAACACGGCCGGCCTCGATCGCCTGGACGCGCCCGCCGAGCAGCAGCTGCACACCCTGGCGTTGCAGAAATTCTGCAGTGGCTGCCGCCAGGGACGGATGCATGGCCCGCAGCAGACGATCGCCCGGATCCACCAAGGTGAGTTGGCAATCACGCACATCCAGTTGCTTGAAATCGCGAGCAATCGCATGCCGCATCAGCTCCATCAGGCTGCCGCTGAGTTCGCAACCCGTCGGTCCGCCGCCCACCACCACCACGGACTGCAGAAAGCGCCGCCGCGTTGGATCGGGAGTCTGCTCCGCCTCCTCCAGGGCGCTGAGCAGACGGCGCCGTATCTCATCGGCATGCTCGAGGATCTTCATCGGCGGCGCCAGCGGTCGCCACTCTTCATGGCCGAAGTAGCTGCTGCCCGAGCCGGAGGCCAGGATCAGCCAGTCGTAGCTGCAGCGCCGCTGGTTGAACACCAGCTCGCGCTTCTCCACATCGATGTCTTCCACCTCCCCCAGCAGGATCTGAACATTGGGGGCCTCGCCCACCAAGCGGCGCAATGGCGTGGCCACATCCGCCTCAGAGACCAAGCCGCTGGCCACCTGATACAGCAGCGGCTGGAAGAGGTTGAAGTTGCGTTTGTCGATCAGCGTCACCCGCACCGGTTGGCCGATCAGGGACTGGCAGGCCTTGAGGCCGGCGAATCCGCCTCCCACGATCACCACATGGGGCCGTGTCCCCAGGCTGGTTTGCCGTGGCGTGAGCTCTAAGAAGAACTGTTCGGGGGCCATGCCGGCGGAACGGGCTTTGGCAGAACAGTAACGAGATCGTCCTGGTTTGACAGGGTGCTTCCTGCCGGCGCGCCCCTCTTCCCGGGCTGGACGGCTGCCACTGCAAGGCCAGGTTGCAGATGATCAACCCTGCCTGCATCTCCCGTTTAGCCGCTCTAGCAAAGCAGAACCGATGGTCCCGGTCGGGCCCGCGCATGACATTTGAAGCCGCCTACTGCCTGCCCCACGCCTTCGTGGTGATGCCCTTTGGCCAGAAACCAGGCCCCGATGGCGCCCCCATCGACTTCAACCGGGTGTACCAGGAGCTGATTCAGCCTGCGCTGGTCCAGGCCGGGCTAGAGCCCTTCCGGGCTGACGAGGAGCAGCGGGCTGGCGACATCCGAAGCGACATGTTTCAGGAGCTGCTGCTGGCCGATCTGGTGCTGGCCGATCTGACGATCGACAACCCCAACGTGTGGTACGAGCTTGGTGTGCGCCATGCCTTGCGCAGCCGCGGTGTGGTGCTGATCAGCGGTGGGCGCGTGCCAACGGCCTTTGATCTCGCCCCTGACCGCAAGTTCCGCTACAGCCTCAGCGGCACGGGGCCCGATCCCGCTACATTGAACCAGGATCGTGACAACTTGGTCAACTTGATCACCAGCACGATAGAGAGCTGGGCTGGACGGCGCATCAGTCCCGTCTACGCCCTGCTGCCCGAATTGCAAGAGCCCGACTGGACAACGCTGCGCATTGGTGATGTGCGCGAATTCTGGGAAAAATATGAAGCCTGGGCGCAACGGATTGAGCTCGCCAGCAAGGCTGCGCACATCGGCGATGTGTTGGTGCTCGCCGATGAAGCACCGGTGGCGGCCTTTCGGGCCAGGGCATGGATCCAGGCCGGCATTGCCCTGCGCAAGGCGGGCGAGGTCCGCTTCGCGATCGAGCAACTCGACCGCGGCCTCGCCATTGACCCCACCAACCTCAAGGCTCTCCAGGAGAAAGGAAGTTGCCTGCAGCGTCTAGCCCTAGCCCGGCAGAACGGCTTTACGATGGATCGGGTCAGGGCTCATTTCCACTCCCTGCTGGAGACGCACCCCAAGGATGCTGAAACCTGGGCGTTGGCCGCCAGGGTTCACAAGGATGACTGGGTGGCCAGCTGGCAGCAGAACGGCTTTGATTCGGTCCGCAAGCAACAGGAGGCGCTGGACTGCATCGACACCCTTGCCCAGGCCCAGGACCACTACCTCAAGGGCTTCCGCGCCAACCCGACGCACTTTTATTCCGGCATCAATGCCCTCACTCTGATGCACTTGGCCCGCCATCTTGGTGCCGAGTCCACCGACGAGGCGATGCTGCGCACCCTCGCCGGCGCCGTACGCTTTGCCGCCGAATCCGCCGCCAGCGATTCCCACGGCGATGGCTCTTTCTGGGCTCTGGCCAGCCTCGCCGATCTGGCGGTGTTGGAGGGAACGGAAGCGGAGGCGACAGCGGCCTATCGCAAGGCTCTTTCCCTGCGGGAGACGAATCGCTTCGATCTCGACTCCTGCCGTGCCCAGCTGCTGCTGCTGCAGGAGCTCGGCTTCCGGCCCGAGGTGGTGGCGGCTAGTCTCAGCAGTCTCGATCGGGCCATCGCCCGGTTGGCGCCACAGCAGGCGGCCTGGCGACCGCGTTTGGTGATCCTGTTCAGCGGCCACATGATCGATACGCCGCAACGCGAGAAGCCCCGCTTCCCGCCGACGCTGGAGGCGGCGGCCAGCCAACGGATTGAATCCGCCTTGGCCGAGCTGCAGGCCGGAGCCGACGATTTGGCTCTCTGTCAGGCGGCCGCAGGTGGCGATTTACTCTTTCTCGAAGCCTGTCAGCGGCGTCAGGTGCGCTGCCAGGTCCTGTTGCCCTTCGAGGAGGCGGAGTTCATCCGGCACTCGATCCAACGGTCGATCCAGGGGGATCGCTGGCGCGAGCGCTATTACGCCATGAGAGACCAGCTCGATCCCAATCTGCCGATCCGAATCATGCCGGAGGAGCTAGGGATTGCGCCCAAGGGCCGCAATCCCTTTGAACGCTGCAATGATTGGTTGCTGTATACTGCCTTGTCGTATGGAATCGAGCGCCTGCGCTTTCTCTGTCTCTGGGATGGCGAAGGCGGTGACGGCCGCGGTGGCACGGCCCACATGGTGCAGGTGGTGGAGGAGCGCACTGGTCGCGTGATTCGGATCGACACCCACTCCCTCACCCCGATTTAAGTTCGGTTCAACCAGCACAATCAGTTCGCCCCTGCCAACGCCAGCGCTCAGTGCTACCAATCAGTGCTACCAATCAGTGCTACCAAGATGATGGGACCGGCACGCTAAATTCAGCTCATTCCGATCGCTCCTTCCCCATGACCATCGCCACATCGAACCCGATCCTGGCACGGATGCAACAGCCAGGTGTGAAGAAAATCCTCGCTTGCGATGGCGGTGGTATCCGCGGCCTGATCTGCATCGAGATCCTGGCCCATCTGGAGGCGGATCTACGTCGCTCTCTTCAGCAGCCCGATCTGGTGCTGGGCGATTACTTCGACTTTGTTTGTGGCACCAGCACCGGCGGGATCATTGCCACATGCCTGTCCACAGGCATGAGCATGGACCAGGTGCGCGGGTTCTATCTGGAGCACGGCACCACAATGTTTGAACATGCCAAGTGGTACAAGCAATTCTATGAGAAATATGATTCAGCACCCCTCTCAAAGATGCTGAAACAAGCCTTCAACCAACAGCTGAACGGTTCTGATCAGGTTCCGGGGGATGATGAGCCTCCCGTTGAGCTCGGCGATCCCCGGCTGCGTGGTCTGTTGATGCTTGTGCTGCGCAACCATAGCACCGATTCGCCTTGGCCAGTCTGCAACAATCCGCTGGCAAAATATAATCAACTCAGTCTTAAGGATTGCAATCTTAAATTGCCTCTCTGGCAGGTGGCGCGCGCCAGCAGCGCAGCGCCCACCTTCTTCCCTCCTGAGGTGGTCACTCTGGCTGCCGGCACCGATCGAGAATATCGTTTCATCTTCGTGGACGGCGGTGTGACCACGTACAACAATCCAGCCTATCTTGCCTTTCAAATGGCCACCGCCAGCCCGTATCACATCAACTGGCAGACCGGCGTGGATCAACTGTTGATCGTTTCGGTCGGCACGGGCGGCACGCCCAGCACCAAAGTCAACGCCAAGGTCGGAGAGATGACCCTGCTGAACAGCGCCATGACAGTTCCTGGTGCGTTGATGAATGCCGCCTCCGACGGCTGGGACATGGTCTGCCGGGTGCTGGGTGAATGCCGCTTTGGACCATCTATCGACAACGAGTTCGGCGCAATGATTCAAGCGCCGCACACGCCTCCCGAGCAGAGCAATTGGACAGGCGCCAAGCAATTTTCCTATATTCGTTACAATCCTCTCATCAGCCGTCAGGGGCTGGATGAGCTGGGACTGAGCGATATCAGTGCCGAGGCCATAGCGCACATGGATAACGTCGCCATGATTCCGGAGTTGCAGCGAGTCGGCCGTACTTACGCCGTCAAGAATCTCACCCCGGAGCATTTGGCAGGCTTCATCTAACCCCAGATCCGTCTGTCTCGGCCGCGTGATAACTGCTGCGCACCAGGGGACCACTGCGCACCTCGGCAAAGCCCAGTTCCCGGGCGATCTGACCCAACTGCTCGAACTCCTCGGGATGCCAGTACCGATCCACCGGAATGTGAGCCAGGGAGGGTCGCAGGTACTGCCCGATGGTGAGCCGTTGGCAGTCCACCTCGCGCAGGTCCCGCAGCGTCTGCACCACCTCGGCAAAAGTCTCGCCCAGCCCCAGCATCAGTCCGCTCTTGGTGGGGATCTGGGGCGCCAGCTGGCGGGCTGCCGCCAGCAGCGCCAGGGAACGCTCATAGGTGGCGCCGCGGCGCACCTCGCCCTGGAGCCGCTCCACCGTCTCGAGGTTGTGGTTGAAACACACCGGTTGCGCGGCCAGTACGGCTGCCAACCGCTGCCGCTGGGCCGCCAGGCCAGCCTGTGGATCGCGCTGCCCGCCCCAGAAATCGGGCGTCAGCACCTCGATCGCCACGGCAGCGTCCCGCTCCCGGATCGCCGCCATGGTGCTGGTGAACAGGCTGGCACCATGATCCTCCAGATCATCGCGGGCCACGGCGGTCAGCACCACGTAGCGCAACCCCAGGACCGCCACGGCGTGGGCCACCCGTTGCGGCTCGGCCCCATCCAGCGGTTGGGGCGCCTGGCCCTTGTCCACCTGGCAGAAGGCGCAGCTGCGGGTGCAGATCGATCCCCCCAGTAAAAAGGTCGCCGTGCCGGCGGCGTAGCACTCGGCCCGGTTCGGACAGCGGCCCTCCTCGCAGATGGTGTGCAACCGCTGACCCTTCACCAGCGCCTGCACCCGCTCCAGCCGGGAGGCGTCGCCCACCGGCCGCCGCAGCCACTCCGGCAGCCGCTCCGCCGGTGCAATGGCGCTGTAACGCGTGGACGGGGAGCGCATCGATCGATTCAGCGTGGCGAATCTGCCGCCCACCTTGTCACGGCCGGGGCATCCGCGGCACGACGCTGGAGATCTCCGCTTGCGCAGGCCTCCCTGCGACCCTGCCGCTCACTCCACCGGCCGGCGGCCCTCGAAAGCCCGCGCCAGGGTCACGTCGTCGGCATAGTCCAGCTCGCTGCCCATCGGCAGGCCGTAGGCGATGCGGCTGACGCTGGTGAACGGCCGCAGCAGTCGGGCCAGGTACAGGCTGGTGGTGTCGCCCTCGACGCTGGGGGTGAGGGC
>CAYOCW010000031.1:0-17136 GCA_964402615.1 uncultured Cyanobium sp.
TTCTTCCCACGCTCTGGTGGGCTGATGGTCATCGAGACGTTCCTCGAGGGACGGGGTCGAGGTGGGGGTCCACCCCTGGGGATCCGGCATGAACCGGACCCCAATGGGCCCTGCCGGGACGACCTCCAGGGAAGCCGTCCGGGGGCTGACCCAGCCGAGCAGGGCAAAACGCCTTGCCACAACTGGGGCTTTGGGCCCCATAAGGGGACCGCTGGCGGAAGTATAGGGGCCAAAAACAAGCCATTCCGGCCGCCAGTTACAAAGGTTCAATCCCTCGGGTTTCCAGGCCAGGACTGGGGTCTGTGCAGGCTCTGCGATGATCTAGATCGTCCATTTCCATGCGGGATATTTACTTCTTTACCAGAAGCGCCAGCTCAGCGGATTCCCCAGACCACCCCTGCGCATCTCGGGGCAGGGCCAGGTCACCGTCCTCTGCAGAATGCCACGAGGCGCCAGCGACGCACGTGGTCGGCCCGGCATCACGCCCGTCCCCAGGGGGAAACACACCCAGCCCAAGGGGCTGGAAGCTGCTGCGGGGATTGGTGCTTGCCCTGCTGCTCGCCCTCACCCTGCTCCCCGTGACCCCAGCCGCGGCGCTGCCCTGGCCGGGGAGGCGTGACCCAGGCCACCCGGCTGGCGAGCCGCCGTCAGCGGCCCCGGGCCGCCAGGAGGTCGCGCCGCCCTTGGGGGTCCAACAACTGCGCTCCTTGCTGGAGGGCCATCAACCGCGGCTGCGCATCCTCACGCCCCAGGCCGACAGCCTGATGCCCGCGGGTCCCTGGACCCTGCGGTTGGAGCTCAGCGACTGGCCTCTGCTCGATGCGGACCCGCTGGGCCTCGGCCCCCACCTGGTTGTGCAACTGGATGACGACCCACCCCTGCGGCTGACCACCACCAGCACCGCGATGCCCCCCCTGGCCCCCGGCAGCCACCGGCTCAGCGTCTTCGCCGCGATGCCCTGGGGTGAAGCCGTGCACAGCCCCGGCGCCTTCGCGCAAATTCGCCTGCATCGGGCCGCCGCCAATCCGTTGGTCGGTCCCGCCCCCGGCACGGCCCAGCTGATCCCGGTGTTGCCGGTGGTCATCCCCGCCGATCAGCCGCTGCCGCTCGACTGGCTGCTCGTGGATGCCCCCCTGCAGCACCTGCGCAGCGGCGACGACAGCTGGAGGCTGCGGGTGAGCCTCGATGGGGACTCCCTGCTCCTGGATCGTCAGGAAGCGCTCTGGCTGCAGGGGCTGAGCCCCGGACGCCACCCCCTGGTTCTGGAACTGGTGAATCCCGGGGGCGAGCCGCTCAACCCGCCGTACAACAGCCTGGTGCGCGAGCTGGTGGCCAGCGCAGACAGCCCCTTGCCGCCCTGGCTGACGGGTCCGATGTCAACGTCGCAGCTGGCGCTGCTCAGCGGCTCAGGTCTGCCGAGCCAATCCCGGCAGACCGGTGGACAAGAGTCTGATCTCCAGGCGGGAAGCCCCGAACCGAGCGCAGAGCCTGCACCGGTCCCCGCCGAGGGCTGGTCCCAGCAACCGGCACCGCCGGAGCCCGGGTCGGATCGCGTTCGAGCCAGCGCCTCACCGCCGCCTGCAACGCTGGGATCCCCCCTCGGCCAGCGGGGGGCGGGGGACGCCGCCACGGCGCTCGACCGGGCGGTTGACGCCACAAGCTCGGCTCCCACAGCGGCAGCCACGGTTTCGGATGCCCTCCCGGCTCGGTCGCAGCCCATCGCGGTGGAGGCCCAATCGGCCTTGCGCGAATCTCCAGCCGTGACGCCCGACGCCAACGCCGACGACCAGCGTCAAGACAAGGGGCCAACGCCTGACGCTGCCGCCGCGCCGCCAGCTCCGGCCGCTGCACCGGCCACAGCCCAGGGATGGACGCCCAACCAGCCCGTGGCGGCGCCACCAACCGCTGCGGCGCTGGATCTTGGCCAGCGCGACGGCGAGCGAGACGCGAGCGGCACTGACGACGTCGAGACGACGAACCCGGCCAACAACCCAGCCGACAGCGTCGATCCCCGCCCAGCGGCCAGGAGCGACGAACCCCGGCGCGCGACCGGCGATGCGCCCAGTTCGGACGAGACAGCGCCAACAGCCGTGGCCTCGGCAGCCGCGGAGCCGCCCGCCTCCTTCCCCGAGCCGCCGGACAACCGCCCCCCGCCAAGGCAACCACCCCCTTTAACGGAAGACCCCGAAGCCTCTGCCACGGACGCTCCCCCGGCCAGCACAGCCCGCTCCCAGCCGGGCGAGACGGCGGAGGACACGTCCACGGCAGGCTCCCGTAACCTGACCGCCACTGCTCCAAGCCCCTCCCTGACTCCCCGTCCATCCACGCCGGAGCCCTTCGATCCCTGGTCGCCCCTGCTCCTCCCTCAGCCTTCAGCGAGCCCGGGGCGTTCCGTCGACCGCTCCCCCGTCAGCGGCCTGTTGGACCGGCTGCGCCAGCTGAGCGGCCGATGAGCGGCGGCCTTGATCGCCAGGACGATCGCCCCCAGCAGCGACCGGAGCGGATCGTGGCCCTGGGCTTCAGCCCGGAAGCCAATCCACTGCTGCAGCGCTTGCAGCAGAGCGTTCGCCTCGCCGCCATCCGCTGGCCCGCCGATGCGCTGCCCGCGGTCGCCTGGCTGGAGCAGCAGTGGCCTGAGGCCACGGCGGTGCTGGCGGTGGGGGCCTGCGGCCTGGTGACCCGGTTGATCGCGCCGCTGCTGCGCGACAAGCTCCGGGACCCCGGGGTTCTGGTGCTGGATCCAGCCGGGCGATTTGTTGTGCCGTTGCTCGGAGGCCACGCCGCTGGGGCCGAGCGGCTCAGCCAGGAGCTGGCCGCTCTGCTGGACGCCCAGGCGGTGCTGAGCGGCAGCAGCCAGGCCCGGGGCGACCTCGCCCTCGATGCCTTCGGCCGCGACTGGGGCTGGCGCCGCGGCGACGGCAACTGGTCAGCCCTGATGCGCCATCGCGCCGCCGGCCTGCCGATCCGCTGGCGTCAGGAGGGCGGCCAACCCCTGTGGCAGGAACTTCAGGCCGCCTCTGGACTCCTGCCGGCTCCATCCCTCGCCGCGGTGGCGACCGTTGCCGACGCGGCTGAGCTGGTGGTGGGCCCCTGGCTGGGAGAGGGCTGCCGTTGGCATCCCCCCTGCCTCTGGCTGGGGATGGGCTGCGAGCGCGGCACCGACCTGGCGCTGTTGGAGCGGCTGGTGCGCCGCGGGCTGGCGGCGGCGGGCCTGGCGGAATCCGCCGTGGCCGGCCTGGCCAGCATCGACCGCAAGGGCGATGAAGCAGCATTGCTGGAGCTGTCGCGGCGCCAGCGCTGGCCACTGCGGCTGTTCGGGTCCGACGCCCTGGCGGCGATGGCGGTGCCGAACCCCTCGCCCCGCGTGGCAGCGGAGATGGGCACCGGCAGCGTCGCTGAAGCGGCGGCCCTGCTGGCGGCCCAGGCCGCCAGCCCGAGCTCGGCGGCGCCACGCGAGCAAGAGCCCCTCAGCGCACCGCAATCGCGTCTGCTGTTGACCAAACTGATCGAGCGACCGCTGTCCGCGGAGCGGGGGGCCGCCACCCTGGCGATCGCCCAATCCGCCCTCCAATTCTGGCCGGAACGGGGAGAACTGCATCTGATCGGAGCCGGCCCCGGAGCCCTGGGGCTGCTCAGCGGTGAGGCCCGCCAGGCCCTGGCCCGCTGCACGGTGTGGGTGGGCTATCAGCTCTACCTGGATCTGCTCGAACCGCTGCGCCGTCCAGACCAGCTGCGCCGCGATGGCCGGCTGACGGCGGAGCTGGACCGTTGCGCCGAAGCCTTGGCCCTGGCACAGGCAGGTCTGCGGGTAGCCCTGATCTCCTCCGGCGACAGCGGCATCTACGGCATGGCCGGCCTGGCCTTGGACCTCTGGCTGCGGCTGGCGCCGCAGGAGCGTCCGGACTTCACAGTGCATCCCGGCCTCTCGGCCCTGCAGCTGGCGGCCGCGCGGGTGGGTGCCCCCTTGATGCACGACTTCTGCACCATCAGCCTCAGCGATCGCCTCACCCCTTGGGCGGTGATCGAAAGGCGCCTGCGGGCGGCCGCCGAGGCCGATTTCGTGGTGGCGCTCTACAACCCGCGCTCCCGGGATCGGGACTGGCAACTGGCTCAGGCGCAGCAGCTGCTCCTGGCCAGCCGCCCCGCCGCCACGCCCGTGGTGCTGGCGCGCCAGCTGGGCCGCCCTGGCGAATCGGTGCAGCTGCATCGGCTGGGAGAACTGCCCTTGGAACAGGTGGACATGCTGACCCTGGTGCTGATCGGCAACCGCAGCAGCCTGAGCCGCGAAGGATGGATGCTCACGCCGCGCGGCTACCCCGGCGCGGAGCTGGGCGGAACAGTTGCCTTCGAAAAATCGGGATGACAGGATTCGAACCTGCGGCCCCTTCGTCCCGAACGAAGTGCGCTACCAAGCTGCGCTACATCCCGATGGGGATCACTTTAAACGATCGGCCGTCAGCCCCGGCCAAACAGTCGCGTCCCCCGGAGGGGATCCCAGGGAGTCCCCCCGCTAGGGTCGGATGTTGAGGTTGGCAGCGGCGCATTACCGAGGGGTCCAGGCGGGTGCCAACCAGCGGACGCCGCAGCACCCCACTGCTCAATCCCTGCCCCACCTGCTCCGATCCGCCCGGGTCCCCCCGCCGCCATGGCCGAGCCCCTGCCCAGCGCCACCCCCTCGGATTCCGATCGGGTTGAAGCGCCGCTCAACGTGGAGTCCAACGGCCAGCCGGTTGCTCCAGGCGGGGCATCCGGCGGCAAGCCCACCTGGTTGCGGGTGAAAGCGCCCCAGCGGGAACGCATTGGCGCCGTGGCTGACCTGCTACTCGATCTCAAGCTCAACACCGTCTGCCAGGAAGCCAGTTGCCCGAACATCGGCGAATGCTTCGCAGGCGGCACAGCGACGTTCCTGATCATGGGGCCTGGCTGCACCCGCGCCTGTCCCTACTGCGACATCGACTTCGACAAAAGCGTGCGGAGCCTGGATGCCTCCGAGCCCGCGCGGCTGGGGGAAGCGGTGGTGCGCCTCGGACTGAGCCATGTCGTCATCACCTCGGTCAACCGCGACGACCTGAGCGATGGCGGCGCCAGCCAGTTCGTGGCCTGCATCGAGGCGGTGCGTCAGCGTGCCCCCCAAACCACGATCGAACTGCTGATTCCTGATTTTTGCGGCGATTGGGAAGCCTTGGCTGGGGTGATGACCGGGGCTCCCCATGTGCTGAACCACAACATTGAGACGGTCCCCAGGCTCTACAAGCGGGCCCGCCCCCAAGCGATCTACAGCCGCTCGCTTGAGCTGCTGGGTCGCGTGCATGAGCGATGGCCCAGCACCTACACAAAATCTGGCCTGATGGTGGGCCTGGGCGAACGGGACGACGAGGTGCTTGCCGTCATGGCGGATCTGCGCCAGCACGGCGTGGACATCGTCACGATTGGGCAATACCTCTCCCCAGGGCCCAAGCATCTACCCGTGGATCGTTTCGTCACACCAGATCAATTCGAGGTCTTCCGTTGCCACGGCGAAGACGAGCTTGGCTTCCTGCAAGTCGTCAGCAGTCCGCTGACGCGCAGTAGCTATCACGCGGGCGAAGTCCAACGACTGATGCGGGAGCATCCGCGCTGAAACCAGACAACATCGACGCGGTCAAGATTCGTGGCTCTCCAGGTTCACGCCACGAGTCTCGATACGAAACAGCCAGGTAATCAACGCTCCAAGCAGTGATGTTAAGGCGAGTAATGGCAGCAGCCGCTCGCTGCCGAGCTGGCGGAGCAGCGTGGGGAAGACAAACGCCGTGATCACCGCCCCGACCTTGCCGGAGGCAGCCGCGAATCCAGCTCCAAGACCGCGCAGGCCCACGGGAAACAACTCCCCAGCCAGCAGATAGGTTTGGGCATTAGGACCGAGGTTGGTCATGAACTGAAACAGGAAGAAGCCAAAGATGATCACCGGAACATCAAGGCTGGAGCCGCGACTGCCCGCGGTGGCGATTAGCAATCCCAGGGCGCAGCCAATGAAGCCGATGATCTGCAACGGGATGCGGCCCCAGCGATCCGAAAGGGCAATCGCCACGGCAATACCGATCAGAAAGCCCACATCCACCAGTGCCGAGCCTTTGGCGCCCAGCAGAGCTTGGTGGATCACAGCCGCACCATTGCTCTGCGCAGCGTCGGCGCCGAAGGCGGAAGCAATGATCACTGGCGTAAAAATACCGATGCCATAGGTGGAGAGATCCTGCAGGAACCAGGGCACACTGGCCAGAATGGTGGCGCGTTTGGCTTGCCCCCGAAATAGCTGCCGCCAATTGCCACCAGGCGGCAAGGCCCCCGGCTCGGTGATCTGCTGATGGCATAGAGAGATATCGTCTCGATGCAACAACCTGCGCAGCTGTTGTTCAGCATGGGCAAGTCGACCCTTGCTCACCAGCCAGTGGCTGCTTTCCGGCAGAAACAAACGTCCCCAAACGACACACAGCACAGGGATCACCGGGAGAAGATAAAGCTGGCGCCACAAATCCAGACTGGACTCCAGGGTCAGATATGCGGCGGCGATGAGCGTGGCCAGCAGGGCACCGAGGGCTTGAAAACTGAAGGCGCCCAGCACCAAGCGACCGCGGAACTGGGCCGGGATGCTCTCCGAAATCACCAGATGGGCCGTTGGATAATCGGCCCCCAGCGCCAGGCCGATCACAAACAAGCAGCAGACCAGCATCGGCGTGTTGACGCTGCAGGAGGCGCCGATCAGAGCCGCGGCCAACAGCACCATCTCGCCGATGAACACCGGTTTGCGGCCCCATCGATCGGCCAGCCCACCCAGCCCGATGGCCCCCAACAGGATCCCGAACAGGGTGGCTGCCGTCACCAGACCCTTCTCGGTGCTGGTCATGTCGAACTGCTGGGCGACCAGCGGCAAGGCGATGCCGCCCATGAACACAATCAAGCCCTCAAAGAACTTGCCTGCGGTAGCCAGACTCCACAGCTGCCACTGGGTGGGAGACAGCACGGGGCGGTTGAGCGTCGCCCCGTTCGTCCAGGTTGGGCTGTCCTCGATGTAATCCTGAACGGTCCTGACAGCCATGACGATTACAGGGACAGCGGCATCAAGCCGCTCAGGCGGCCACCGCTTGCCGCTCGGCAAGCCCCACCGTCGCCTTCTCGCTCGGTGGCACGAGCACCTTGAACAGTGGCTTCCACTGGTTCCAATCCGCCAGGATCCGCCCCGCCTTGACGCTGCCGGTGGCCTCCAGGTGCGCCTCCAGCAGGGGCTTCAGGAGCGCCTCCTGCTCAGGGGTGGTGAGCTCACACAAAGACACCGTTTCACGGTTGAGGCGAGCGGCAAGCCCATCGGCCTCATCGAGGATGAAGGCCAGCCCGCCGGTCATGCCCGCGGCGACGTTGCGTCCAGTGCTCCCCAACACCACCACGACACCACCGGTCATGTATTCGCAGCAATGGTCGCCGGCCCCTTCGACGACCGTTCGCGCCCCGCTGTTGCGAACACCGAAACGCTCGCCGGCTCGGCCCAGGGCGAACAACTCGCCGCCCGTGGCCCCGTAGAGACAAGTGTTGCCGAGAATCACCTGGCTGCCGGGATCGTTGACGCCAGGCGGAGGCACAACGGTGATGCGCCCGCCGTTCAGGCCCTTGCCCACATAATCGTTGGCATCGCCGACCAGGCGGACCTCCATGCCTTGCAGCACAAAGGCTCCAAAGCTCTGTCCAGCGGCTCCCACAAAGGTGAGGTCCAGCTGGCCCTGGAAACCCTTGTTGCCGTGGCGAGCTGCGATTTCACCGGCCAAGCGGGCGCCGACGCTGCGATCGGTGTTGACGATTGCCAGCCGACGCACGACGTGACCATGGTTTTCCAGCGCCGCCAACAGCTCCGGATCCTCGAGCAGCTCATCCTCCAAAATCCGGCCATTGCCATGGGCCGTGTCCTCATGGACCAGCCAAGAGCGATCCGCCGCCGCCGGGATCGGCGTAATCAGGCAGGAGAGATCGATGGAGCTCGTTTTAGCGAGGGTCACAGCGCGAGGCTGCAACAGCTCACTGCGACCAATCAAATCTTCAAGCCGAGGCAAACCAAGAATGCTCAGGAGTTGCCGCACCTCTTCGGCTACAAACAGGAAGAAGTTGACCACATGTTCAGGTAGACCGGTGAACCGCTTGCGCAAAGCTTCCTTCTGGGTTGCCACGCCCACTGGGCAGTTATTTGTATGGCAAACGCGGGCCATAATGCAACCCTCAGCGATCATCGCCACCGAACCGAAGCCATACTCCTCCGCCCCCAGAAGAGCAGCGACCACCACATCCCACCCGGTCTTCAGACCGCCATCGGCGCGCAAGAGCACCCGATCGCGCAGACCATTTTCCAGCAGAGAGCGATGCACCTCCGTGAGACCCAACTCCCAGGGGCTACCGGCATGCTTGATCGAGCTCAGCGGCGAAGCACCCGTTCCACCGTCGTGGCCGGAGATCTGGATCACATCAGCATTGGCCTTGGCTACGCCGGCGGCGATCGTGCCGATGCCGATCTCAGCCACCAGCTTCACACTCACCTTGGCGGCTGGATGCACCTGATGCAGGTCGTGGATGAGCTGGGCGAGATCCTCGATGGAATAGATGTCGTGATGCGGCGGCGGCGAGATCAAGGCCACACCAGCTTTGCTGTTGCGCAGCCCGGCGATATAGGCATCCACCTTGGGGCCGGGCAGCTGGCCCCCCTCGCCAGGCTTGGCTCCCTGGGCCACCTTGATCTCCAGCTGACGACCACTGCGCAGGTATTCAGGGGTCACCCCAAAGCGCCCAGAGGCGATCTGCTTGATCGCCGAGCAGGCGGAGTCGCCGTTGCGCAGCCCCTGGATGGAGGGCAACGTGGCGGAGCGCCCTTCGCCATCCACATCGGTCAGCAGGTGGAAGCGGGCGGGATCCTCGCCGCCCTCACCGCTGTTGCTTTTGCCACCGATGCGGTTCATGGCGACCGCCAACACTTCGTGGGCCTCGCGCGAGAGAGCCCCGAGGCTCATGCCGCCCGTACAAAAGCGCGAGCAGATGCTCTCCACGGACTCCACTTGATCCAAAGGCAGCGGCGTGGCAGCGGGTTTCAGCTCCAGCAGATCGCGGAGGGCAGTGACCGGACGGTTCTCCAGGAGGGTGCGATAGGTGGAGAAATGGTCGTAACCTGGGCCTGCCGCCACAGCTGCATGCAAAGCTTTCGCCATCTCCGGGCTATTCATGTGGTATTCACCACCGCTGCGGTACTGCACGAAGCCCATGAACTCCAGCTTATTGCGATCGAGTTCGGGGAAGGCCTTGCTATGCAAGGAGAGGGTCTCACTCGCTAAGTCGGCGAGGCTGATGCCAGCGATCCGGCTGGTTGTACCGCGAAAAGCCAGTTCAATCAGATCAGCACCGATGCCAATCGCCTCAAAGATCTGAGCACCGTGGTAGCTGGCTAGCAGCGAAATACCAATCTTAGAGAGGATTTTGCGCAGGCCATCTTCCAAGGCCTTGCGCACATTCTCTTGGGCCCGATCGGGATCGATGACCGGGAGTTTGCCACGCTGGATCAAGGACTGGGTTTTCGGCTGGGCCAACCAGTGGCGGCTGGATTCCCAGGCCAGCCAGGGACAGACGGCACTGGCACCAAACCCGATCAAACATGCCAAGTGATGGGTCGACCAGCACTGAGCCGTCTCCACCACCAAGGAACATTGCAGACGTAGACCCCGACGCAGCAGATGGTGATGCGTCGCACCGATCGCCAGCAGCGGGGGCAGGGAGGCCATGGCGGCACTGATGCCGCCAGCCTGCCCATCCGGCAGCAGACGATCCGACAGCACCAAGATGGCGCTGCCGGCGCTGACAGCCTCCTCCGCCTGGCGGCAGAGTCGCTCGATCGCGTGGGCGAGAGCCGCTGGGCCGTCGCTGATCGCGAACAGCAGCGACAACGACGTCACAGGAAGCCCGTGGTCAGCGAGGGCAACCAGTTCCGCCTCATTCAAGACCGGCGTAGACAGGTGCAGCACGGCCGCTGCCTGCGGTTCCGGGCGCAAAGCCGAACCCCGGGGACCCAGATGCATCTCCAGGCTCATCACCAACTTTTCACGCAGCGGGTCGATCGGCGGATTGGTCACCTGGGCAAACCGCTGCTTGAAGTAGTCGTAGAGCAGATGGGGCTTGGCGGACAGCACCGCCAGCGGGATGTCGTCGCCCATGCAATAGGTGGGCTCCTTGCCGCTACCTGCCATCTCCTCGATCACCAGCTCCAGATCCTCGGCGGTGAAGCCGGTGGCGATCTGTTGCTGTAGCAGCTCCTGATCAGCCAAGCAGTGGTGCTGCTGCCAAGGCTGGGCGCTGAGGCTGCGCCGATGCTCCGTCAACCAAGCCGCGTAGGGATGCCGAACCGCCGCCTCTTCCTTCACCTCCCAGTTGCGCAACAGACGGCCGGTTTCCAGATCCACGGCCAACATCTGGCCAGGTCCCAGGCGGCCCTTTTCGACAAGGCGACTTTCATCAAGCTCCACCACGCCGGTCTCGGAGCCCATCACCACATAGCCATCGGTTGTGATGCAGTAGCGGGCGGGTCGCAGACCGTTGCGATCGAGGGTGGCTCCCACCATGCGCCCGTCGCTGAAGACCAGCAGTGCCGGGCCGTCCCAGGGTTCCTGCAGACAGGAGTTGTACTCGTAAAAGGCCCGGATCTCCGGGCGGTCCTCCAGCTCGGGCTGGTCGTGGAACGCCTCCGGCACCAGGGTGAGCAGGGCATCGGTGATCGGCCGACCGCTGCGCACCATCAACTCCAGCGTGGCATCGAGGTTGGCCGAATCGCTGAACGCCGCGTTGACCAGGGGGCGCAGCTCGGCTGCAGCTTCACCCCAGACCGACTCCAGACTGGCTTCGGCAGCGCTCGCCCAGTTGATATTGCCCAGCAGGGTATTGATTTCACCGTTATGACCCAGCAATCGCATCGGCTGGGCAAGGGGCCAGCGCGGCAGAGTGTTGGTGCTGAAGCGACGGTGATAGACTGCGAATGGCACCGCGAACCGTTCATCGCGCAGGTCCGCATAGAAGCGGTCGAGCACGACGGACCGCACCATCCCCTTGTAAACGAGAGTGCGTGCGCTGATCGAGGCGAAATAGAGATCGGTGGCCGCGGCACCCCAGGCCTCCCTGACCCGGTCCACTGCCCGCCGACGCAGGCGGAACAACAGGGCCTCCAGGGCATTGGCCGCCTGCACGTCGTCGGGATCGGCAAGCGGATCCTGCAAAAGCCACTGCTCGATCAGCGGCGCGGTTTGCCGGGCCAGCGGACCGAGCACGGTCTCGTCCACAGGCACGGGACGCCAACCGAGGCTGCGCAGGCCGAGCCGCTCGGCCTCCTGCTCACAAAAGCCTCGCACCGTGAGGCAGCGATCGGGATCTGTCGGGAGGAACACCATGCCCAGTCCCCGCAGGCTGCCGCTGGACGCCGCGGCGGCGGGCCAGATCGCCTCCAGATAGTCCCAAGGGATGGCCGTGAGAATGCCGGCCCCATCACCGGAATCGCTGTCGCCACCGCAACCGCCCCGGTGCTCCATGCAGCGCAGACCTCGCAGGGCCTGCTGCAGCACCCAGGCGCTGCTGGCCCCACCCAAGTGGGCCAGAAAACCCACGCCGCAGGCATCCTTCTCCCCGACGACGCAGGCGGGAGCGGGGCTGTCGCAGGCGTGCTGGCGAGGGGGGTTGGGGAGAGGAAGCATGAGCCAGGGACTGCGTCTGAGATGGGGCTTCGACATCCGGGCCCCGGCGTTGACCGGAAAGCGTTTGCAGGCTCCAGAGTGGGCGTCGCTGGGGCGACGCGCGGCCGAAAGCGGCCCGTAGCCACGATCGTAGGCATCGGCAGGCACGGCTTCTGCAGCACAGCTAGCTTTCCGAGGCATCCGACTGGCGGCAGACGATGGCATCCTGGTCGGTGCTTGGAGCGGCTCTGCTGGCAGCAACACCCTTCGGGTTGGGGAGCGTGCCCCTGCCAGCGCCGCCACCGGCCCAAGCGGACACGCCCATGCAGCCGGTGCTGCCCGGAGCGGCACTGCGGTCGCAGCCGGCGGACTGGGGCCCCCTGCTGGCCGGCGGCCGGTTGTCGATCAACGGGCGCCTTCAGCAGGCGGGCTGGCGCTGGGGGGGCGGTCGCGGCCCCTTCGGTCAGGAGTTGTGGCTGCCGCTGGAGGTGCTGGAGGGTCAACTCGGCTTCAGCCGCCGCAACGGCGAGGGCGGCAGCCTGGCGATCGAATGGTTCGGCCAGGGACGGCAGGTCGGTGCCGCCGAACAGCGAACGCTGGGCGACGAGGTTGCGATCGAGGTCGGCGGCATCCTGGCCGCGGTGGGCGTGCGGATCAGCGCCGACGGTGACCGGTTGCAGCTGGAACTGCCGCCAGCTCAGGTCATCCAGGTGCGCAGCGCCGAGCAACCCGGCCGGCGGCGCGTCGTTTTGGATCTGGCCGGACCCGCCACCCTGGCCAGCAGCGATGGGCGCCTGCAGCTGGGCGTGGAGCCCGTCGCGACCGCCCTCAGCGCTCAACTGGCGAGCCTGGGCCTGCCACCGCGCCGCGAAGCGGGGAGCCTGAGCTTTGCGAGCGCATCGATCCGCAACGCCTTCACCCTCGGCACGCCAGCCCGGGTGGTGATCGACCTCGCGGAACCAGGCGGCGGATCGGAACCGGCCGCGCAACCCGCTGTCCCGATCGACCCGCGCCTGCAGGCGCTGTTGGGCGGCAGCGTTCGGTGGGATCGTCAGATCCTATCCATCGGCGGCCGACGGCTGCGCCTCAACAGCGTCAGCTTCGACCCCCGCGGCGCCCCCCTCACCCTCCGGCCCTTGAGCGGCCCAGACGGCATGCAGGGGCTGAGCCCCCTGTCTCTGCTGGCGCGCCGCCACGACGCCCTGGTGGCCGTGAACGGCGGCTACTTCAACCGCCTGCTACGGCTGCCTCTGGGGGCCCTGCGCACGGACGGACGCTGGCTGTCAGGCCCCATCCTCAACCGCGGCGTGGTGGCCTGGGAGGCCCGGGGCTTGCCACGCTTCGGACGACTGCAACTGGAGGAATGGCTGACGGACGCATCGGGCCGCCGCTGGCCGCTGCTGACGGTCAACAGCGGCTGGGTGCAACGGGGCCTCAGCCGCTACACCACCGATTGGGGCCCCATCTACCGAGCCCTGAGCGGCCAGGAGACAGCCCTGCTGCTGCGGCGCAACACCGTGATCAAGCTCCTTGAAAGCGAGCAGCTGCGCCAGGGAATCGCTCTGGCCGAGGGCGACACCCTGCTGGTGGCCCGCGGCGGCCAAGCCCTGCCATGGGGAGAGGGCGACACACTCAACCTGTCCAGCCGGCCCAGCAATGAGCTGGGGCTGGCGTCCCACGTGGTCGGGGGCGGCCCGCTGCTGCTGTTGGAGGGCAGGATGGTGCTCGATGGGGCCGCGGAGAACTTCAGCAATGCCTTCCTGAGCCAGGGGGCTCCCCGCACCGTGATCGGCAGCGACGGCCAGCGGCTGTGGCTGGTCACGCTGCAGGGCCTTGACGACGAAGGTCCGACGCTGGCAGAAACAGCCGTGTTGCTGCAGCGCTTGGGATTGCGGGACGCCCTCAATCTCGACGGCGGCAGCTCCACCGGACTGGTCATGGGTGGCCAGCACACGGTGAAGGGGCGTGGTGTGGCGGGGGTTGTGCACAACGGACTCGGCCTGGTGCAGCTCACAGCACGGCCAGAGCGGGACGGCTCCTGAGCGTCCAAGGCAGCGCCGCGTCCAGATCCTCTTGAGCCGGCGCCAGCCCGGGGAGGCCATCCGAACAACCGCAGCACGCCGCTAGCCCGCGGTCCCGATCCTCGAACGGGGATGTCCCCGGCAAGCCCGGTTTCGCCCCCCTCCAGGTGAGGTCTGGGTCCGCCTTCGGAGGCGAGGGGCCAAAGCTGCCAGAGTGAGGGTTGCTCCTAGCTCGATCGTGCCGAAGGGCCACAGCCTCCAGATGACCGCCAGCGCCGCCTCCGAGCTCTGCCGACAGGCGGCCGTGGCGGGAACCCCGGGGCTGATGCACATCGACCTGCTTCCCGGCGGGTGCGAGGCCTGGTCGATCCGGCTGAGACCCGGGCATTTGGCGGGCACGCCGATCGCCCGAGCCGACGGTGTCACCCTGCATGCTCCAGCCGAGCAGCTGCCGCTGCTGACCGGGCTGTTGCTGGATTACAAAGGGGATCTGGGCGGCGGAGGCTTTCTGGTGCGCTCCGGCCCGGGCACCCGCCACTGCGCCTGCGGGTCAGCGTTCAGCCGGGAGTCGGAGCGCGGAACCTCGGGGCAGTAAGGTACGAGATTGTCGTAATCGGTCGGACGTCCGACCCGACAGTTCCGACCTGCCCACCGGCCATCGATGCCCACCATTCAGCAGCTGATCCGCAGCGAGCGGCAGCGTTTAACCCGCAAGACCAAATCGCCAGCCCTGCGGGCCTGCCCCGAGCGACGCGGGGTCTGCACCCGCGTCTACACCTCCACACCGAAGAAGCCCAACTCGGCCTTGCGCAAGGTGGCCCGGGTGAGGCTCACATCGGGATTCGAGGTCACGGCCTACATCCCCGGCATCGGCCACAACCTGCAGGAGCACTCCGTCGTCCTGATCCGGGGAGGACGGGTGAAGGACCTGCCCGGCGTCCGGTATCACATCATCCGCGGCACGCTCGACACCGCCGGCGTCAAGGATCGCCGCCAAGCCCGCTCCAAATACGGCGCCAAGACCCCGAAGTCATGATCCCCCTGGGCGGTGGCGACCCGTCATGCCGGCGACCTCAACGTCGCTGCACGGCGGTCTCCCCCCAGCGGCTTGCACCGTTCCCTGCCCTCCCCCGCCTTCACCGTTTCCCGCTTCCATGTCCCGTCGCAACGCCGCCGAAAAGCGTCCGGTTCTGCCGGATCCCCAGTTCAACAGTCGCCTCGCCTCGATGATCGTGGCACGGCTGATGAAGCACGGCAAAAAGTCAACTGCCCAGCGGATCCTCTCGGATGCCTTCGATCTGATCGGTACACGCACAGGCGGCGATCCCTTGGAATTGTTCGAAACAGCGGTGCGCAACGCCACCCCGCTGGTGGAGGTGAGGGCCCGCCGGGTGGGTGGGGCCACCTACCAGGTGCCGATGGAGGTTCGTCAAGAGCGGGGGACGGCGATGGCGTTGCGCTGGCTCGTGAATTATTCCCGCGCGCGCAACGGCCGCAGCATGGCCCAAAAGCTCGCTGGCGAGTTGATGGATGCGGCCAATGAGTCGGGAAGCGCCGTGCGCAAGCGCGAGGAAACCCACAAGATGGCTGAAGCCAACAAGGCTTTCGCCCACTACCGCTACTGATGACTGGCGAGCCGATCCCCGGGCTGTTCGGCATTCGCGCTGTGGGGGCCAGACGCCTCTGTAGAGTTCAGCCCGTTTTTTCCTGAAACCCGTCGGAGACGATCCCTGTGGCCCGCGCCTACCCCCTCGATCGCGTCAGAAATATTGGGATTGCCGCCCACATCGATGCCGGCAAAACCACAACCACCGAGCGGATCCTGTTCTACTCGGGGGTCGTTCACAAGATGGGTGAGGTGCACGATGGTGCAGCTGTCACCGACTGGATGGAACAGGAGCGCGAGCGCGGGATCACGATCACAGCCGCTGCGATTTCCACCAGTTGGAAAGACCACCGTATCAACATCATCGATACCCCTGGCCACGTGGACTTCACCATTGAGGTCGAGCGCTCCATGCGCGTCCTCGATGGGGTGGTTGCGGTGTTTTGCGCGGTGGGTGGCGTTCAGCCCCAGTCCGAGACAGTCTGGCGGCAAGCCGATCGCTACAGCGTACCTCGAATCGTGTTCGTCAATAAGATGGACCGCACCGGGGCCAATTTCTTGAAAGTTTATAGTCAGATCAAGGATCGCCTGAAGGCCAACGCTGTACCGATTCAACTGCCGATCGGAGCCGAGGGTGAGCTCAAGGGCATTGTCGATCTGGTTCGCAACAAAGCGATCATCTACACCAACGATCTCGGCACGGACATCCTCGAGGAAGATGTTCCCGCAAAGATGAAGGATGAGGTGGAAGATTGGCGCATCAAGTTGATGGAATCGGTCGCCGAAACCGATGAGGATCTACTCGAGATCTTCCTTGAAAACGGAGAACTAACCGAAGAGCAACTGATCAAGGGGATCCGCAACGGGGTCACCCACCATGGCATGGTGCCGATGCTTTGCGGTTCCGCGTTCAAGAACAAAGGTGTTCAACTGGTTCTTGATGCGGTGGTGGCCTATCTGCCATCCCCGGTTGATGTGCCGCCAATCCAGGGGATCTTACCGGATGAAACCGAGGCAATCCGTCCCGCCGATGACAGTGCATCCTTCAGTGCACTGGCTTTCAAGGTAATGGCCGATCCCTACGGAAAACTGACCTTCGTACGAGTGTATTCCGGCGTACTGCAGAAGGGCAGCTACGTGTTGAACTCCTCCAAGAGCAAGAAGGAACGCATTTCGCGCTTGATTCTGCTCAAGGCCGATGAGCGAGAGGAGGTGGATGAACTGCGTGCTGGCGATCTTGGCGCTGTTCTTGGTCTGAAGGACACCACGACCGGGGATACCCTGTGTGTCGATTCCGACCCCATCATCCTCGAATCCCTGTTCATCCCCGAACCGGTTATTTCCGTCGCGGTGGAACCCAAGACCAAGGGTGACATGGAAAAGCTGTCGAAGGCGTTGCAGTCTCTCGCCGATGAAGATCCCACCTTCCGCGTCAGCACGGATCCCGAAACCAACCAAACCGTGATCGCCGGCATGGGTGAACTTCACCTGGAAATCCTGGTGGACAGGATGCTGAGGGAGTTCAAGGTGGAGGCCAACATCGGTGCTCCGCAGGTGTCTTACCGGGAAACGATTCGAGGCAGCGCGAAAGGGGAAGGCAAATTCGCCCGTCAGACGGGTGGCAAAGGCCAATATGGCCATGTGGTCATCGAAATGGAGCCTGGCGAACCGGGTTCGGGATTTGAATTCGTCAACAAGATTGTTGGCGGTGTCGTTCCCAAGGAGTACATCGGTCCTGCCGAAGCCGGCATGAAGGAAACCTGTCAGTCCGGCGTGATTGCTGGTTTCCCGATGA
>CAYOCW010000032.1:0-16588 GCA_964402615.1 uncultured Cyanobium sp.
CAATGATCAGTATCAGCCGAGTGGTTCAATCAACGGCAGTATGTTCAACAAGATCGTTCTTCGACTCACGCTTCAGCAACCGCTCCCCCAGAGCGTTACGGCTGAAGGAGCCCCGACCACCAGCATTGTCTGCGTTCTGAAATCGACTGTCTTCAGCCAGAATCCGACGGTGATTCCGGCGGCCCAGGCGAATGCGGTACTGCCGTTGTCAGCGAAGACGGGCTTGGGCATGAACGTGGCGGACTTGCCGTACTTCTTGGCGATATTGCGGACCACATATTTGTAGATCATCACGTTATCTGCAGCGCTGATCAATTCCGCAAACTTGATCCCCAACTCGTGCTGGGCGGTGGCCACTTCATGGTGTTGCTTTTCAATCGGCACACCCAGCGAACCCATCGTCAACAACATCTCGGAGCGAATGTCCTGAAGGGTGTCGTTGGGCGCCACCGGGAAGTAGCCCTCCTTGAGCTGAATCTTATAGGCTAGGTTGCCACCTTCTTCGATGCGGTCATTGTTCCAGGGTGCCTCGATCGAGTCGACGCTGTAGAAGCTCAAGCCATTGCTACTCCGATAGCGTACATCATCAAAGATGAAGAACTCAGGCTCTGGGCCGAAGTAAGCCGTGTCGGCCAGGCCGGTGGAGTTGAGATAGTCCAGAGCCTTCTGAGCCAGGGCCCGGGGGCAGCGGCCGTAGGGCTCACCGCTGCGGGGCTCCTGGATCGAGCAAATCAAACTTAAGGTTTTGTGGCTGTAGAAGGGGTCGATCCAGGCGGTGTTGGGATCGGGCACCATCGCCATGTCGGACTCGTTGATCGCCTTCCAGCCGCGGATCGATGACCCATCAAAGGCAACCCCCTCCGTGAAGGCAGATGCATCGATCAAGTCATTGCAGACCGTTAAATGCTGCCACTTGCCGTGCAGATCGACGAACTTCAGATCGATCAGCTCGATGCCTTCGTCCTTGATCTGACGCAGAACGTCCTGGGCGGTCTTGGCCATGGGGCGTGGGGACTGGGGGGTGACTGTGGGGCCGGTATCCGGCACAACCGTAAATGTTTGCCCTGATACCGACCACTCTCCCGTAGCGGTTGCGACGAAACCGACGCTTCGCTCTCGCTCTCGCCCCAGCCGGTCCTTCGCCCCTGCCGAGGCGGAGCCTTCCCCAGGGGCTAACCCGCGCTGTGCCCCTTCAGGCTGGACGTCGCCCAGCGCGTAACCGTTTCTGTCAGATTCGCGAGAACTGCGCTCGGAACTGGGGTCTTGTCCATTCGCGAGTGCTAGCTTCCGCCCCAGGAACGACCTGACGTCCCGCCCATGCGCGATGCCATCAGCGGCCTCATCGGTCGCTACGACCAGCTCGGCCGCTACCTCGACCGCGGCGCCATCGAGCGCATCGACAGCTTCTACGCCCAAGCCGCTCTGCGACTTGCGGCGGTGGAGCTGATCAACCGCGAGGCGACCGCCATCGTGCGCGAGGCGTCCCAGCGGCTCTGGCGGGAAAACCCGGAGTTGCTGCTGCCCGGTGGGAACGCCTACACCACCCGCCGACTGGCGGCCTGTCTGCGCGATCTCGATTACTTCCTCCGCTACGCCAGCTACGCCCTTGTCGCCGACGATCCCACGATCCTCGACGAGCGCGTGCTCAATGGCTTGGACGACACCTACAAGAGCCTGGGCGTGCCCACCGGGCCCACCGTGCGCGGCATTGCCCTGCTGGGCGAGGTGCTCGCGGAACTGCTCGCCGCGACGGGCACCTACGCCGCCGCCGACATCGAGCTGGTGCGAGCCCCCTTCCTGCACCTCTGCCAGGGGCTGGCCGCCCGCAACGTCCGCGCCCGCTGAGCGCCAGCTTGCGGCCATTGCGTAACCTCGACCCCACGTCCCCGCCAGTTCAAGGCTCTTGACCGTCAGCGCCACCCTGCCCGCCGTGAACCAACACCATCGGCTCGGGCTCGCTCCGATCGCCACTCCCGACCGGTTGCTGCTCGGCCCAGGGCCTTCCAACGCCCATCCCACGGTGTTGCAGGCCTTGGCCCGCACCCCGATCGGCCACCTCGACCCCCTCTACATCGACCTGATGGGCGAGGTGCAGGAGTTGCTGCGCTACGCCTGGCAGACCGACAACCGCCTCACCCTGCCGATGAGTGGCACCGGCAGCGCCGCCATGGAGGCCACGTTGGCCAACATGGTCGAACCCGGCGACACGGTGCTCGTGGCCATCAAAGGCTACTTCGGCCATCGCTTGGCTGACATGGCCGGCCGCTACGGGGCCCACGTGGTCACCATCGAGCGCCGCTGGGGTGAAGCCTTCGAGCTGGCCGAGATCGAGCAAGCTCTGATCCAGCACCGGCCGGCCGTCCTGGCCATGGTGCATGCCGAAACCTCCACCGGGGTGTGCCAACCGATGCAGGGCGTCGGCGCCCTTTGTCGCGAGCACGATTGCCTGCTGCTGCTGGATACGGTCACCTCCCTGGGCGGTGTTCCGCTTTTCCTGGACGCATGGCAGGTGGACCTGGCCTACAGCTGCAGCCAGAAAGGCCTCAGCTGCCCGCCCGGCCTCGGCCCCTTCACCATGGGCCCCCGCGCCGAAGCCAAGCTGGCAGCGCGCCGCGGCCCGGTGCCCAACTGGTATCTGGATGTTTCGCTGCTGAACAAGTATTGGGGTAGCGATCGTGTGTACCATCACACGGCTCCCGTCAACATGAACTTCGGCATGCGCGAAGCCCTGCGCCTGCTGGCCGAGGAGGGTCTGGACAACGCCTGGGCCCGGCATCGTCGCAACGCCGAGCGGCTCTGGCAGGGTCTGGAGAACCTGGGCCTGGAATTGCATGTGCCTGTGGAGCTGCGCCTGCCCACCCTCACCACCGTGCGAATTCCGGAAGGGGTGGACGGCAAGGCCTTCAGCCGTCACCTGCTCGATCAACACGGCATTGAGGTGGGCGGTGGCCTGGGCGAACTGGCCGGCCAGGTGTGGCGCATCGGCCTGATGGGCTTCAACAGCTCGGCCGAAAATGTCGATCGCCTGCTCAACCTGCTGGAAACCGAACTGCCGGCCTTCCGCTCCGGCAAGCGGATCATGGCCGGCTCGCCCGCCTGAGCGCCGAGCGTCGTTCGCGGAACCAACGCTCCAACTGCTGGGAGGCCTGCTGTTGCCGCAGGCCTCCCACCACCCGCAGGTGATGGTGAGCGCTGGCGTGGCTGGCCAGGTCGAGGCTGCCGCCGAGTCCTCCCCGTTTGGGATCCGCGGCACCAAACACCACCGTGCCGACCCGGGCTTGAATCAAGGCGCCGGCGCACATTGGGCAGGGCTCCAGCGTCACCAGCAGCGTGCAGTCGTTGAAGCGCCAATCGCCTCGCGCCAGCGCGGCCTGGCGCAGGGCCAGCAGCTCCGCATGGCCCAGGGGATCCGCCCGGCGATGGCGGCAGTTGCTGCCCCAGCCGAGGCAGCGTCCCTGCCCATCCAGCAGAACCGCCGCCACGGGGACCTCGCCCACCACTCCCACCCGCTCGGCCAGCCGCAGCAGCCGCGCCATCCAGCGATCCCACTGCGGCAGTGGATCGCCGCTGGCAGATGCTGGCGTGCGGACCGGTTGGGCCATCAGTGACAGGGGGCAGAATGCGTGCATCTCCGGCATCGTCGTTGGCCAGCCTCACCTCTGCCCAGTGGCTGCGGCCGCGGGCTGCCGCTTCTGGCCACCCCCCCGATGCGGCGAAAAGCTCCAACGTTGAGGGGTTTGGCGATCGCGCCGCGGCAGCCCTGGACCGGTTGGATCCGTTCGCCAGCCCCCTGCCGGGCGATCCGCAGCTGGAGCGGTTCCTGGGTGAGGCAGCCCAACTGCTGGGCCATTGGATCGGGGCCTCCGCCAGCGCCACCCCGCTGCCAGCGCGGAGCGTTCTGCCCAGCTCGGAACCGGAGCCCCAGGGGCTCTCGCGCCAGCGCCTGCTCGCCGATCTCCAACAGGTGATGGAAGGGGCCTATCGGCCCCACCACCCCGGCGCCCTGGCCCATCTCGACCCGCCACCCCTCACCGCCTCGATCGCCGCGGATCTGATCTGCGCCGGCCTCAACAACAACCTGCTCGCCGAGGAGCTCTCCCCCAGCCTCAGCCGCCTGGAACGCAGCCTCTGCGCCTGGTTGGCCACCGGCCTCGGGCTGCCCCGGGGCGCGGGCGGGGTGGCCGCAAGCGGCGGCAGCCTCAGCAACCTGATGGCCCTGGTCGCCGCCCGCCAGCACGCCGGCCTGGGCTGCGACGGCCAGGCGGTCGTGGTCTGCAGCGCCGATGCCCACGTGTCACTGCAGAAGGCGCTGGTGGTGATGGGGCTGCCGGCCGCTGCCCTGATCCGCGTGCCCACGGATGAGCACGGCGCCCTGCGGATCGAATCGCTGGACACGCTGCTGACGGACCTGGACCGGGCCGGCCGGCGGGTGATCGCCGTCGTCGCCACCGCCGGCACCACGGTGCGGGGGGCGATTGATCCGCTGGCGGCCATGGCCCGCCTCTGCCGGTTGCGGGGGCTGTGGCTGCACGTGGATGGCGCGATCGGGGCGATCTTCAAGCTGCTGCCCGAAGCGCCGGCCGAACTGGCTGGCCTGGACCTGGCCGATTCGGTCACCGTCAACCCCCAGAAGGTTCTTGGCGTCACCAAGACCTCATCGCTGCTGCTGCTGGCGGAACCGGCTCGCCTCGGCCGCGCCTTCGCCACCGGACTGCCCTACATGGAGCCCTCCCGGGGTGGCGACCACGGTGGAGAGGCGGGCCTCCAGGGCAGCCGCCCCGCCGAGGTGCTGAAGTTGTGGCTGGGATTGCGCCATCTGGGGCTCGAAGGCATCCACAACCTGTTGCAGGCGTCCCTGGTCCGCTGCCGCCACCTCGAAGCCCTGCTCGCCAGCGACGAGAGGTTGCTGCTGAACGGCGGCCCGCTGCATCTGCTCGCCTTTCGGCCCCGCCAGGCGGATGCGGCCGGCTGCGCCGCCTGGAGCGCCCGGACCCGTCAACTGCTGCTCGATCACCAACTGATGCTCTCCCGACCCCACTACCAGGGCCTGCACCACCTCAAGGCGGTGCTCGGCAACCCCCACACCGGCGAGGAGCAGCTGCGGCAGCTGGCGGATCTGGTTCAGCGCAGCCTCGACCAGGAGGCTCCCCGTGGCTGATCCAGGCGCGACTCGGGCCCGCTGGGTGGCCATCCTCACCGGTGCCCTCTCGGTGCTGATCGGCCTGATCTATCTGCTGCTGATCACCGTTCTCGATCGTCGGGGTCCGCTGTTGCCGCCTCCTGCGGAGGCCCTGGCTGGCGCGGCCCCGGTCGTGGCGGCAGCCTCAGCTCCTGGCGCCGCAACGGCTCCACCACCGTCCTGAACGCCATGTCCAGAAAACGCTGCAGTTCGCCCTCGCGGCGTTGCAACGCGTACTGACGTTGCAACACCTCCTGCAGACCGCCATCCCCCCAATCCTGGTCTTGCTGGAAGTAGGTGATGAAGCTGCGGCCCGCCAGGCGGGTCAGCCAGGCCACGCTCACCGCCTGCAGGGCCCGGCTGACGATCAGGGTCGGCAGGCTCAGGCGCAGGGCTTCCGAGAGCAGGCTGACGCCCCCCTTCACCAAGCCCAGGCCCGCCAGGGTGCGCCCCACCGAGAGAGCCAGCTCCTGGGCGTGGCCACGGCTCAGGCTGACGCCGTAGACACGGCCGATCTCCAGCACCATCTGGGCATTGACCGCCGCGGTGCCCAGCCAATCCAGGCCCGGCAGTGGCGTGACCAGCACCACGCCAGCGCTGATCCACATGAAGCGATCCACGCTCGCCCGGGCATCGGCCTGGCGCTGGCGATCCAGCAGCGCGCGGCTGGCCTCCCCCAGCTGACGGGACTGCAACAGCAGATTGTCGGCGATCAGCTCCTCGCCGTCCTGATGCAACACGGTGGCGATGCGCCGCAACAACGCCCCCACCTCCGGTGGGGGTTGCTGCGGCCGGCCGCCGGGCAACGGCACACTTTGGGGCGCAGCGCTGGCCGGAATCACATCGTCGGGCGTCAGCAGGGGGGCGCTGCGACGCCGCAACAGCTCCAGCAGGCGAGCCTCTTCGAGCTCGCCGCGCAGATCGCACTTGTTGAGCACCAGCAGCAGCCGCTTGCCCAGGGACGCCAGGGCTTGCAGCACCTCAAACTCCGAGGCGCGCAGATCGCCATCCACCACCAGCAGCAGCAGGTCGGCGCGGCCGGCCCTCTGGCGGGCCTGCCGCTCCCGCTCGCGCCCCGCTCCGCCCGCCTCGAGGATGCCCGGGGTGTCCTCCAGCAGCACCCCGCGCGCCAGGCCGCGCAACCGCAGCCGATAGCGCTCGGCCTGGCGGGTCGAGCCCTTGGCGGCGCCCACCTCCCCCACCAGATCCCGCAACAGCGCCCGGATCAGGGAGGTCTTGCCGGTGGAGCCACTGCCGAACACCACGATCAACAGGTCGCCCCGCTCCAGCTCCTGTTGCAGGCGTTGGCGTTCCTGTCGCAGCGCCTCCCGCTGCACCGCATCACGAACGCGATTGAGTGTGCTCTCGATCGCCTCCAGGTTGCGGGCCGCCGCTTCGCGGCGGCTGCGGGCCGGCGGCAACGGCGGGGTATCGCGCCCGGGCGCCGCCTTGCCACGCAGCACGGCCCGCCACCAGGGCCAGCCGAGCTGGATCACCGCCAGCGCCAGGGCGACGGGGAGGAGCAGAAGCAGCGGGCCCACCAACCAACCTGGCAGCCAGTAGCTCAGCTGCCACTGCAGCTGCGTCAGCAACTGCAGCACCAGCACCAGCAACACCAAGGCGGCAAAGCCGAGGCCAATCCAGATCCACAGGCGCGGCAGCCGCATCAGGACCCCGGCGCGCTGCGCATGATCTGGCCCCACAGGGCCGCCGCCAGTCGGCTCGTCGCGCCGGTGGGGGCGTTGTTGTCATTGCCGAGCCAGATGCCCATCACCCAGTGGCGGCTGGGCAGAGCGCCAATGAACAGCAGATCGCGACCGTCGTTGGTGGTGCCGGTCTTGCCGTAGGCGCCCCCCTGCACCCAGGCGGCCGAGCCGGTGCCGCCGTCAACGACGCCTCGCAGCATCTGCTGCGCCGTCCGCGCCGTGGCCTTGGCCAGGACCTGGCGGCCGGCCCGTCCCAGCTGGGCCACAGCACCCCGGCAGCCAGCCGGAGCGTCACTGGCGCTGGAGCGACGGCTGGCATCCGCAGGTTCGCAGGTCTCCGCATCGGTGAGCTGGCGGATGCTGGTGGGGGCATGCCAGAGACCATCGTTGGCAATCGCCGCGTAGGCACCGGTGAGCTCCAGCAGCGTCACCTCGCTCTGACCGAGCACCAGGCCCGGCACCGGACTGAGCGGCGTGGTGATCCCCAGGTCCCGGGCGGTGCGCACCACCGCATCGAGACCGACCTGGCGGGCCAAACGCAGGGCCGCCGTGTTGCTGCTGATCGCCAGGGACTGGCTGAGGCTCAGCGCCCCGCCACAGCCGCTGTCAAAGTGCTGGCCCTGCCAGTCCAGCGGACCGCAACTGATGCGATCGCCGGGTCGCCGGCCCTGGCGCAGGGCTGCGACATAGGTCATCAGTTTGAAAGTGCTGCCGGGCTGGCGCATCGCCTGGCTGGCGCGGTTGAACTGGCTTTGGCGGTAATCGCGACCGCCGGCGACCGCCAGGATGCCGCCCGTGCGGCTATCGAGCAACACGATTGCCCCCTCGCTGATGCCGTCGGAGCGGTGGGCATCGATCCAATCGCGCAGCCGTTGCTCCAGATGTTGCTGCAGGGCCGGTTCGAGATAGGTTTCGACCAGGAAGTTGCCTTCGTTGGCCACATCGGGGCCCACGAGCGCCGCCAGGTCCTGGCGCACTTGATCGCTGTAGTAAGGCGCCGCCCGCCGTGCCGAGCTGCGGCAGGCATCCGGCGCCAGCAGGATCGGACGACGGCGGGCGGCGCGGGCCTGGTCGAGGCTGAGCCGACCGTTGTCAACCATCTTGGCCAGCACCCGATTGCGGGACGCCAGGGCAGCCCGGGGCGACGCGCAGGGCGCGAAGCCGTTGGGAGAGGGCAGCAGACCGACCAACAGGGCGGCTTCCTCCAGGTTGAGCCTGGCGGCCGGCTTGGCGAAGTAATGGCGAGAGGCATCCTCGAAACCCCAGCCCACCCCGAGGTAAACGCGATTCATGTAACTCAGCAGCAGATCGCGCTTGCTGAAGCGAGACTCCAATTGCAGGGCCACCAGCAGCTCCCGCCATTTGCGCTCCAGGGTTTCGCCTTGGCCCACCTGCTCGGGGTAAAGGCTGCGCGCCAGCTGTTGGGTTAATGTGCTGCCACCCTCCAGCACCCGCCCACCGAGCAGGTTCATCAGCAGGGCTCGGGCCGTACCCACGGGATCCACGCCCGGATGCCACCAGAAGCGGGCGTCTTCGCTGGCCAGCAGAGCCTCGATCAGCAGCGGCGCAAAGCTGGAGAGCTGGCCGAGTTCGCGGTGGTGGCGACCCTCCGCCGCCGCCACCGGGCGCCGCTGGCGGTCGTAGAGCACCAACGGCCCCCGCACACTGGCGAGATTGCCGCGGATGGGCACCTGCCACCAGGCCGCGACCAGCATCAGGCCGCCGACGGCCGCCGCGGCCACCAGGGCGAGGCTGATGGGCTGCAACAGCTGCTGCAACGGAGCCGCGGACGGCCTCAGGAACACCAGCTCGGGCCGCTCGCCGCTGCCGCTTGGAGCCAGCGCCACCCGATCGCCGTGGCCGAGAAGCAGCTGGCGCACCCGACGCCCCCGAAACCACAGTCCATTGGTGGCGCCGCTGTCGCTCAGCAGCCAGTGATCACCATGGCGTTCCAACAGGGCATGGCTGCGACTGACGGCCGGCGCCTCGATGACGATGTCGGCATGGCGATCGCGACCGATGCGGTAGCAGTTCCCCAGCAGCGGCTGGAGCTGCGGCGGGCCGGCGCCGACGACCTGCAGCCGGGCCTCGCCGCCGCGGGCGAGGGAGCTCAGGCGCTGCAGCGCTCGACGCAGCCACTCAGGAATCGCCACGATGCTGCCGACGGTGCAGGAGGTCGGCAGCGAAGCACAGCACCGCCAAATTGATGGCCACATCCGCCAGGTTGAAGATCGGGAAGCGGATCGGCACCAGCTCGAGGAAATCAACCACCTCCCCCAGACGCAACCGATCGAGGCCATTGCCCGCCGCTCCGCCGAGCAGAAGCCCGAAGGCCAGGATCTGCCAAGGGGATAGCGGCGGCTGGCGCAGCAGCCAAACGATCAACCCCGCGCAGACGGCGACGCTGAACAGGGCCAGCGGGGTGCTGTTGCCGCTCAGCAGGCTGAAGGCGGCGCCGCTGTTGCCGACCCGGTGCAGGCGCAGCAGACCGGGCAGGAAGGCGGTGGACACCGCCAGCGGCAGGTGCCGCAGCGCCAGGTGCTTGCTGATCTGGTCCGCCATCAGCACCAGGCCCGCCACCGCCAAGGTCGCCAGGCTGGCGGACTGAGGTCGCCCGTTCACGACTCCACCAGCAGCACGCGGCGCAGCAGCCAGGCCAGGCTGCCCACGGCGCAACAAAGCAGCAGCTGGGGAAAGATCGCCAGGCTGTAGCCCAGCAGCAGGGGCAACAGCATGCCCTCCCAGCGCTGGGCCAGGCCGCCGAGCAGCAGGTTGGCAGCGCCGCAGAGCTGGATCAGCAGCAGGCCAAGCGCCGCCGCCAAGGCCAAGGCGAGGGGATCATCCATGTTCGTTTGACGCCCGAGCCGTCCGGTGACCCAGGCCGCCGGCAGAAAGCCAGCCAGGTAGCCAAAGCCGGGGTCGAGCAGATAGGCGATGCCGCCACCGTCGTGAAAGACCGGCAGCTGGAACAGCCCGAGGCTGAGATAGGCGACGGCCGCCAGGATGGCGCTGCGGGGACCGGCGATCAGAGCCGTGAGCAGCAGGGCCGGAACCTGCAAGGTGATGCCGAGGGGCTGGAGCGACCAACCGTGGGCGGCGGGAAGAGGGAAGGCGGCGGGCACGAGGCCGCCGACCACGATCAGCAGCACTCCGGCGAGGGCGCCGCTCCAGGTGGCAAGGGTCCGCAAGCATGCAGGCCTGAACTGCCGCCCATCCTGCTGCAGTCGGGAGCGACTGAGACGTCTCGGCATGGCGTTGGTGAGCCGCCCGGCACCCGGAGGGCGGCGCGGCGATCCGACCCATGCGGCGATACCGTCGATCGGGAGAGCGCTCCTCCACCATGGCGATCCCCGCTGATTCGACCGCTCCTCCGGGCCCAGCCCCTGACCCCGAGGCGATGACCGGCGCCTCCATACCGGCGGAACCGTGGGCCGGGGAGGCTGCGACGCCCCCTCCCGGCAGCGCGCCGACCACAGGCGACGCCGAGGGGTCCGGCCCGTCGACCACCCCCGTCGACGCTCCAGAGTTCCGCATCGATCAAGCGGTACGGCTGCGGCATGGGGTTCCCTTCCTGCGCAGCGCCGAACCGATGCCGATGTTGCGGCCCCCCGATCTCGTGGATCGGCAGGAGGTCGGCAAGGTCCAGGAGCTGCGCGGCTCGGGACGGGTGGCCGTGCGCTTTCGACGCGGCAGCTTTCTGCTCGATGCCGCCGATCTGATCGGGGTCAGCGACGGCTGAGTGGATCCGCCTGCCAGGCCAGCTCGGCCGCGGCCAGGGCGTCGGCGGGTCCGACCAGGCTGAGATGGGGCTGGCGCAACCAGCGGCAGGCAGCAGCCTGCAGGTCCGCGGGCTTCAGTTCGGCCGCCCGCAGCAACATCTGATCGACATGGTCGGGCGGTAGGCCATGGCTGAGCACCAGGGACTGCCGTTCGGCGATCTGGGCGCAGGTTTGGCGGCCCATGGCATCTTGGCCGCGGAACTTGGCCAGGGCCAACGCCAGCTCCCGGCCGCTGAGGGGTTGCTCCTGAAGCCGGCGCCATTCCGCCAGCAGGCAGCTGGTGGCCTCGGCGGCGCGATCGGCCGAAGTGGAGAGGTGCAGCACAAACGGCGCCGCTCCGGAGCGAGCCGGCAGGTGCACCCCCACGTCGTAGGCCAGCCCGCGCTCCTCCCGCATCACGGTGAACAGCCGGCAGGACATGCCCAAACCCATGTGGGCCTGCAGCAGCCGCAAGCTCAAGGCATCGACATGGCCAAGGGGGACCGTGGCGCAGCCCAGCATCAGCACCAGCTGTTCGGTGTCCTCCTCCTGGAGCGCGAGCGAGGGCGGGGTGGCGGACGGGAGCACAGGCTGCCGGGTCGCCGCCGGCATGGTCGTGGGCCAGGGCTGTTCCAGACCCGCATCGATCAGCGCCAGGGCCCGATCCGGCGCGTCGCCGCAGAGCACCAGCACAGCGCCCTGGGCGCCCAGATCGCGCACCAACGGTTGAAGCTGCGCCACCTCCAGCCGCTCCAGATCGGGCTCCACCCCCAGGGGGTCGTGGCCGTAGGGACCGTCGCCATAGAGCTGGTGGCGCAGCAGATCATGGGCCACTTGGAAGGGATCTTCCCGTTGGCGCTGCAGGGTCTGCAGGTTCAACTGGCGTTCGAGATCGAGCTGATCCAGCTCGAGCCGCGGCCGCCGCGCCATCGCCGGCAGCAACGGCAGCAAGGCGTCCACATCGCTGGCGGCGCACTTCAAGCCGATCACCAGGGCATCCTCGTGGGCCTCGGCCCGCAAGGCCGCTCCGGCACCTTCCACCAACTCGGCGAGAGCGGTGGCATCGAGCTCGCCGCAGCCGCGGGTCATCAGGCCCGCCAGCAGCTGGTGGGCGCCGCGCTGGCCGAGCGGATCGCGGCCGCTGCCGCCGCGGATCACCAGGCGGGCCGCCAGGATCGCCGGACCCGGCCGCCGCAGCACCACGACCGGCAGGCCACCGCGGGCGGTGGCTCCAGCAGCGCCGACGAGCGCGGGATCGCGGTGCGGGGAAAGCTCGGGGGGGTTGGGGGGGTTGGGGGAGATCATGCCGGCACCACCTGCAGCACGCAGGCCCGGGCGGGATCCAGCAGGGGCAGCATCTGCTCCTGCAGGCGCCGGGGATTCCAGCAGTCGATCAGCTCCAGCGGTTCTGCGAGGGGACGCCGCCGGCCCCAGAGGGAGCTGTTGCCGATCAAACCAGCCAAAGCGGCAGCCGCTTCAAGCCCGAAGCGATAGCCATTCGTCACCAGGCGACAGGCGCGCTGCCATTCCTCGGCCGGGATGGCCTCCGTGCTCAGCTCCTGCCAAACCTGTTGCACCGTCGCCCGCACCACCGCCAGATCGGCCGGGTCGCACACCGCCTCCAGCAGGGCCAGGCTGCCGCACTCCATGGCGTGCAGATCCAGGTCGATGCTCTCCACCAGTCGCAGCTGTTCACGCAGCCGCTCCACCAGCCGGCTGCGACGGCCATCAGCCAGCAAGCCCGTGGCCAGATCCGCCCCCATCAGCGGCTCCAGCTCGGAGGCCGGCGGCAACCACCAGGCCATCAGGAGCCGGCCCGCCTCCAACCGCGGCAAGACCAGGTGGTGCTCGCCCGGCCGCAGCTGCAACGGCGGCGGCGTGCTCGGTTCGCCGCGCCTGGGCAGGGTCGCCAGCGGACCGCTGGCCAGCTGCTCCTGCAGGTCGTGCTTCGGCAGGCAGCCGCTGATGGCGAGCACGCAGCGGTCGCTGCCATACAGACGGCCGTGAAAGCGGGCCATGGCCTCGGGCTGATGCGCCTGCAACGCCTCGCGGCAACCCAGGATCGGCAGACCATAAGGATGGTCCGGGCAGGCGGCGGCGAGGAGCTGCTGAAGGGCAACCTCATCCGGCTGATCTTCGCTTTGCGCCAATTCTTCGAGCACCACCTGCCGCTCCATGGCGAAGGCCTCGGGGTCGAGCTTGGGCGCCAACACGAGATCGAGCAGCAACTCCAGCGCCTCGGCCGCCGCCGCCGGTGGAATCAGCACGTGGTAATGCACATCATCGAAGCCGGTGGCGGCATTGCTGCTGCCGCCGAGGGCCTCGATGCGGCGGTCGAACTCACCGGCGGCCAACCGTTGGCTGCCCTTGAACACCATGTGTTCGAGAAAGTGGGCGAGGCCGCTCTCCTCGGGTTGTTCCCAGAGGCTGCCGGCCCGGCACCAGAAATCGAGGCAGGTGAGGGGGGCATCCGCCAGGGGCAGGGTCACCACCTCGGCTCCATTGGCCAGACGCAGGTGCCGCGGCTCGACCAGACCAGGCAGCAACGGCCCGCAACAACCTTGGGATTCGCTCACGGACAGATGGCAGGATCGCCATTCTGCTGGTTGTCGTGCGGCGATGCCCCAGACCTCGGTGAGCGGCGGCATCCACCCCCTGGTGGACGCCCTGGCGCAGCGCCTCCGCGCCGCGATGGCGAACCTGCCGGAGTTGCAGCCGCTGGCGATCGATCCGGACCTGGAGGCGATCAGCGGCAGCCTCGATGGCGAGGATCTGTTCATCCGCAACGAGGTGTTCCGCTGCCGCGGCCTGCGCAAGCTGCATCTCGAAACGGCGCGGCTCGGGGCCGGGCTGCAGATCCTGCACTGCGTGTTCTTTCCCGATCCCCGCCACGACCTGCCGGTGTTTGGCGCCGACATCGTCGCCAGCCGGGCGGGGGTCTCGGCCGCCATCGCCGATTTGTCGCCGGTCGGGCCGGCCCTGCCGGCAGCGATCGACGCGGCGCTGGCGGCGCATCAGCGCCCGGCCTTCGCGGCGGCCCGCACCCTGCCGGATTGGGGGGCGATTTTCTCGCCCCATGTGCTGTTCGTGCGGCCCGCCACGGGGCGTGAGGAGCAGCTGTTCATCGCCGAGGTGGAACAGCTGCTGGCGGTGCTCGCCGCGGCGCTGTGCCACAGCGAAGCTCAGCGCGCGGATGATCCGGCTACGGTGAGTCGCTGGCAGGGTCAGGTCCGCTATTGCCAGCAACAGAAACGCAACGACAAGACCCGCCGGGTGTTGGAGAAAGCCTTCAGCCCCGCGTGGGCGGAGCGGTACATCGAGGCCTTGCTGTTCGACGACCCGCCGCCACCGTCCTGCCCTGGCTGATCGCTCTGGCGGCCCTGGTTGCGGCGGTGCTGGGCGTCGGCATCCAGCAGCTGCGGCGACCGGCTCCGGCGATCGCGCCGACCCCGGCGCCGCCCCGCCCGCAGCCGGATGCTGTCGCCGCCTTGGGACGGCTCGAACCGGCCGGTGACGTGCGCAACCTGGCGGCACCGATGCTGGGCTTCGGGGGCAGTCCGCGCCTGGCCCGCCTGCTGGTGGTGGAGGGCCAGGAGGTGCGGGCCGGCGAGGTGCTGGCCAGCTTCGACAACCGGCCAGCGCTGCTGGCGGAACGACAGCGGCTGTCGGTGCGGGTGGCCAATCTGCAGCGTCGACTGGCGGTGGAAGCGCGGGAGTTGGCGCGCTACCGGCGCCTCGCCCGGGCCGGAGCGGTCTCCGTGGATGAGCTCGACCGCCGGGATCAGCAGTATCTGACGCTGCAGGGTGAACTGCAGGAGGCCTTGGCCGAACGCCAGAAGCTGGACACCGATCTGGTGGACACCCTGCTGCGGGCCCCCTTCGCGGGCACGGTGCTGCGCATCCATGCGCGGGTGGGGGAACGGCCCGGCGAGCAGGGCATCCTCGAGCTGGGAGCCAACGCTCGCATGGAGGCGCTGTTGGAGGTCTATGAGAGCGACATCGGCCGCGTGCGCCCGGGGCAGCGGGTGACGATCAGCAGCGAGAGCGGTGGCTTCCAGGGGCGCCTGCAGGGCGTGGTCAGCCGCATCAGCCCCCAGGTGCGCCAGCGGCAGGTGCTCTCCACCGATCCGAGCGGCGATGCCGACGCGCGGATCATCGAGGTGCGGGTGCGGCTCGATCCCGAGTCGCTGCCGCGGGTGCGCAACCTGGCCGGCTTGAAGGTGATCGGCAGGATCGAACCATGACTGGCTTCTGGCAGGCGCGGGGAATTCCGCTCGCCTGGCTGCTGCTGACGCGTCAGCCGATGCGCCTGGCTGTCGCCCTGGCGGGCATCGCCTTCGCCGGGATTTTGATGTTCATGCAGTTCGGCTTCCGCGATGGCCTGCTCGACGCCAGCGTCACCATCCATCGCCTGGTGGATGCCGATCTGGTGTTGATCAGCCCCCGTTCCACCAGCTCGGTGCGCATGGCCGGATTTTCCCGTCGGCGGCTGGTGCAGGCGATGGCCGATGCCGATGTGCGCGGCATCGCGCCGGTCCACTGGACTTTGATGCTCTGGCGCAACCCCCAGACGCGCAGCAGCCGCTCGATCCTGGCGCTCGGCATCGAACCGGGCGATTCGCTGTTCAACGATCCCGCCATGGCGGCCAAAACCAAGCAGCTCACCCAAAAGGGTCGGGTGCTGTTCGATGAGCGCTCTCGCGCCGAATTCGGACCGGTCGCCAACTGGTTTCGCCAGGGTCGCCTGGTGGAAACCGAGATCGCCGGCAAGCGGGTGCGAGTGGTGGGCCTGGTGGCCCTGGGCACCAGTTTCGGCGCTGACGGCAATCTGATCACCAGCGCCGAAACCTTCCTCGATTTGATGCCCAACACACCGCCGGGCAGCATCGAGCTGGGGCTGATCCGCCTGGCGCCCGGCGCCGACCCGGAACAGGTGCGACAACGCCTGCAGGAGCGCCTGCCGGCGGATGTGCGGGTGTTGACGAAACAAGGCTTCATCGATTTTGAGCAGAACTATTGGCGCACCGGCACATCTATTGGCTTTATCTTTACTCTTGGTGCCGCGATGGGCTTTATCGTCGGCTGCGTGATTGTTTACCAGGTTCTCTACTCTGACGTTAGCGATCACCTGCCCGAGTACGCCACGCTGATGGCGATGGGATACCGGCTCACCACCCTGTTGGGTGTGGTGGCGCGGGAAGGGTTTTTGTTGGTGATCTTCGGGTATGTGCCGGCCTATCTCGCCGGCCAGGGCCTTTACATCGTGGTGCGCCAAGCCACCCGCCTGCCTGTCGGCATGGACCTGGAGCGGGCGCTCACGGTTTTTGGCCTCATCCTGGTGATGTGCATGGCCTCGGCGGCCTTGGCGATGCGGCGCCTGGTCGATGCCGATCCCGCCGAGATCTTCTGATGGAGATGGCCCCCTCCCTCGCCATTGCCGCCGGCCCTGCAGCCATCCAGCTGGAGCGGCTCTGCCACTGGTTCGGCAGTGGCAGCAACCGCCGCCAGGTGCTGCAAAACGTCGAATTGAGCGTGGAGGCGGGGGAGGTGGTGTTGCTCACCGGCCCCTCGGGTTGCGGCAAAACCACCTTGCTCACCCTGGTCGGCGCGCTGCGGCAGGTGCAGCAGGGGTCGGTGCAGGTGCTGGGGGAGCAGCTGGCCGGGGCGGGGCGGGGCCAACGCCAGCGGCTGCGGCAGCACATCGGCATGATCTTCCAGGGCCACAACCTGCTGCGCTGCCTCACGGCTGAGCAGAACGTTCAGATGGGCGCCGACCTGCTGCCGGGCTTGAGCTATCGGGTCCGCCGCGACCTGGCAAGGCAGTGGCTGCGGGCGGTGGGACTGGCGGAGGAGCTGCACAAGTTGCCCCATGACCTCTCCGGCGGGCAGAAGCAGCGGGTGGCGATCGCCCGCGCCCTGGCGGCTCAACCGAGGCTGCTGCTGGC
>CAYOCW010000033.1:0-16084 GCA_964402615.1 uncultured Cyanobium sp.
AGCGGCCACCTCGATGGCCTCGAACCCGCCGCACTGGCGGCGGTGCTGGAGGCGATCTCCACGGAGGTGAACCGGCCGGATCTGTGGTCGGCCTTTCCGCCGCCGCCGGCGGTGGAGGAAGCGATGCACGACCTGCGCGGCCTGCGGCGCCAGCTGTTGCACCAGCAGGAGCAGCACCAGGTGGTGGTGCCGGTGTGGTGGGAACCGGAGCTCACCGGCCTGGTGCATGCCTGGGCCAGCGGCGCCGCCTGGAGCGAGGTGATCGCCGCCACCTCCCTGGACGAAGGGGATGTGGTGCGGGTGTTGCGCCGCACGGTCGACCTGCTGGCCCAGCTGCCCTACGTGGAAGCCGCAAGCGAGGCGCTGCGCCGCCAGGCCCGCCGGGCGCTGCGGGCGATCAACCGCTTTCCGGTCTGCGAGCTGGAAGACCTGCTGGTCGCCTCAACCGCGGCGCAAAACGAGCCAGACGATCAACAGCAAGCCGCTGATGCTGACGACAGCGTAGAGGGTGTCCGCGTAGGGGGTCCAGAAGACCATGCAGGGAATGATGGTTAGAACAAGGACGGGAATACGTCGACCAGCATCGCCTGCCAGATGGCTCGAACACGACAGCATGCGGTAACAACGGATTGGGGTTGCAACCCATCGAGGCCAGTCGAAATGCCACCATCCGATTCCAACCAGCTGTGCGATTCAGCCATGAGACTCGCAGCCTCGACTGGCTGGACTTGATGGTGAGGTCGGTTCGAGCCTCATTTTCAACGGAGCAGGGCGTCTTGAACTTCTGGGCGGCGGGGAACCGGCGCTAGCCCTCCACGGGCAAGTGGATCCAAGCCGTAGGCAGCGGTGGCGTAGCAGTAAAGCTGCAGGCGACCCCCATGGGTAGAAAGTGCTGCAGCCTGCGTCAAATTTGCAGGCCTTTCGCTCGGGCAGGTGGGGCTGGGGGGCAAACGGACAGGTCAACATCCAGCAACCACCGCAGCCAGCCGCCCAGCTCCAACCGGTCGAGGATGGGTAGAGGCTCCAATGGCTCCAGTGCTCCAGGCGAGAAGGAGCAGCGCAGCCGAGACGGCGGAGGCGATGCTGAATCCGCCTCATACTCATCTCACGATTGCTTCACCCCTACGACCACCCCACCACTGGTTCTGGTGCACGGCCTGCTGGATACACCGGCAGTGTTCGATGGACTCAAACGCGAGCTGGTGCATGGCCGCGAGCCGATGTTGATCCCGAGATTGCCGCTGCGCCTCGGCCGCACTCCCGTTGCGGAGCTTGCCCACCTGCTTGGCATCCACATTGAAGCGGCCTTCGGGCGGGAGGAAACGATCGACCTGCTCGGCTTTTCGATGGGCGGCGTGATCGCCCGCACCTGGATCCAGCTGCTCGGTGGCGACCGCCGCACCCGGCGCTTCATCAGCGTGGGCAGCCCCCAGCAGGGCACCATCACCGCCCAGCCCTGGCCCGGGCGCCTGTTTCGGGGCCTTGCCGATTTGAAGTGGGGCAGCGCACTGCTCAGACAGCTCAACGGCGATCTGTCGGCCTTGCGGCGGATCGAGTGCCACAGCTTCTATTCCGTTCTCGACCTGGCGGTGCTGCCAGGCTGGTTGGCCGTGTTGCCCGTCGGAGAGCGCACGATGCTGCCCGTGCTCACCCATCCGCAGCTGCTGCGGGATCCGGCGGCGATCAAGCCTTTGGCCCGTGAACTGCTGAGGACCTGAGGATGGGTTGGCTGGAGGTGTCGCTGTTGGTGCGCTGGCTGCTGGGCTGGGCGTTGGCGCTGCGCTTGCCCGCCTTGCCCGCCTTGCCCGCCTTGCCCGCGGGGGAGCCTCGCCATCGCCCCACGCTGGCGGTGTTGATTCCCGCCCGCAATGAAGAGCAGACCCTCCCCCATCTGCTGGCGGCACTGGCCCTTCAGCAGCTGCCGCCCCGGGAGGTGCTGGTGATCGATGACCACTCCACCGACCGCACCGCCAGCGTCGTTGAACAGTTCGCCACCAGCTCAGGCCTGCCGATCCGTGTGCTGCAGCCACCACCACTACCGGACGGCTGGTGCGGCAAGACCTGGGCTCTGCATCACGGTGTGCAGGCCACCACGGCTGAGCTGCTGGTGTTTCTCGATGCCGACACCGAACCGGAACCCGAGTTTCTGGAGCGTCTGCTCGCCTGCCACGAACGGCTCGGCGGCTTGGTGTCGGTGCAGCCTTTCCACCGCACCGAAAAGGCCTACGAACAGCTCTCCCTGCTGTTCAACCTGGTGGGCCTGATGGCCGTGCCGATGGGTGCCAACAGCGGAGTGGCCTTCGGGCCGGCGATGGTGACCAGCCGTCAGGATTACGAGCGCAGCGGCGGCCATGCCGCCGTGGCCGGCAAGGTGGTGGAGGACTGGTTTCTGGCCCATTGCTACGAGAACGCCGGGCTGCCTGTCAGTGCCTACATCGGTGCCGGGCAGCTGAGCTACCGGATGTACCCCGGCGGGCTGGCCGACATGGTGGTGGGCTTCGACAAGAACTTCGCCACCGCCGCGGGCGAGGTGCGCTGGCTCTGGATGCTGGCCGTGCTGCTGTGGCTGTCCGGTTTGTTCTGGGCGGCCTGGTGCCTGCCGGCGGCACTGCTGGGCTGGCCACTGGTGGGCGATCGGGCGCTGCTGCCCAATGCCCTGATCTACGGCGCCTATGCCCTGCAACTGTCGTCACTCAGCCGCAAGGTGGGGCGGTTCAGCTGGATCAACCTGGTGTTTCCACTGCCGGTGCTCTTCTTCCTGGGCGTGTTCGTGCTGGCGATCCTCAACCTGGAGCGGGGTGAAGTGCGCTGGAAGGGCCGCCGCTTCCGGACCCGCTGATGACGCTGACCGCGACCTCGCTGGTGGTGCTGAGCTCCGCAGGGTTCTGGCTGCTGGCCTCGCTGGTGGTAGGGGCTTTGGCCAATCGCCTGCCGACCCGCTGGTTGGAGGTCGCTCCTGAACGGCTGCCGGTGCAGCTTCAGGCCACGGCGCCGCCGGGGATTCGCCGCTGGAAACGCTGGATCCCCGATGCCGGAGCGGCGTTGCCCGGCGGCATCGCCAAGGCCAGCCTGGTGAGCCGCGATCCCTGCTGCCTGCAACGGCTGGTGATCGAGACACGCCGCGCCGAGCTGGTGCACTGGGCTCTTTGGGCCGCCGGGCTGCTGACGCCGCTGTGGCTGCCGCTGCCAGCGGTTGCGGGGAACCTGCTGTTCGCCACCGGGTTCAACCTCCCCTGTCTGCTGCTGCAGCGTTTCAACCGACGCCGTCTACTGCGGTGCCTGGCGCACGCTCAGGGACCAAGATCGCGCATTTCCAGCCACAACTCCGCCGCTCGCCCCGGGGCGTCGACATGAGCGGCCACCACGAACCGATGCAGCCCGGGCTCAATCACGAAGCCATCGCGCTGCTCGTCGAAGCAGGCCAAGCGCCGCAGCGGAATCATCAGAGTCAGAGGCCGCTGCTCACCAGCGTTGAGCTCCAGCCGCTCAAAGGCCACCAGGCTGCGTCGCGGCCGCTCCAGCCATTTCCCGGGCGGCTCCAGATACACCTGAACCACCTCCGCCGCCTGCATCGGGCCCAGGTTCCGCACGGACACGGCCAGCTCCAGCACGGCCCGATCGCTCTTGAAGCGAACCAGCGGATCGCCGAGCTCGAAGCGGCTGTAGCTCAGCCCGAACCCGAAGGGATAGGCCGCCCGCTCCCCCTGGCGCTGCAGGCGCCGGTAGCCGTGCCAGAGGTCGTACTCCACCACGGAGGCGCGGGGCTCGAACGGGGGAAGCTGCCGTTCCTGGACCGGGATGGTGAAGGGGAGCCGCCCGCTGGGTGACACCCGGCCGAACAACACATCCGCCAGAGCATGCCCGCCCTGTTCTCCCGGATACCAGAGGAGCAACAACGACGGCACCACCGTGTCCCAGTCGCGGCTGAGGATGGCTCCACCCCCCATCAGCACCACCACCGTGCGCGGGTTGGCGGTTGCCACCGCCTTGATCAGCGCGATCTGGTCGGCTGGCAGCCGCAGATCGGTGCGATCACCGGCGGCAAAGTCGCCACCGGCTCGGGCGGAGCCATGGCTGGTGACCCAAGCGATCACAGCGGTCAAACGCCGCCAGAGCGGACGCAGGCGCGGCCAGGAGGCCAGCCCCTCCAGCCAGGAGGGAGGTGGAATCTCCTTGAGGATGGGCGCGATGTCGCCGGGGTGGATGTGCTCCCCCTCGAGCCGCCAGTCCAATCCGACCACCAGCACCACAGCCTCGGAGCGGGCCGCCAAGGCGGCGGCTTGGCGCAGGTTGCGGCCATCGGCATGGGCGATCGGCAGCTCCGGTCGAGCGGCCCGCAAGCCCTGCAGCGGTGTGATCACCGCGCCGGCGGGCGGCCGGGTGTCGGACGAGCCGCGATCCCCCAGGTTCCCCACCGCGGCGTAGGGACCGATCACGGCCAGGGATCGCAGCTCGCCGAGCGGCAACAGGGGCTGTCCATCGCCCAGGGGCGCGTTGCGAAGCAGCACGATCGCCTGGCGCGCCGCCTGCCTCGCCAGCGCCAGATGGGCGGGGCAGCGCCGCCGTTGCGGCGGGTAATCGCCTTGGGGCACCCGCAACTGCACCCGCAGTTGGCGCCGCACCGCATCGTCGATGCGCAGGCGGAAGCGCTCGCCGTCCGGAAGGGACAGCGGCGACGGCGGGCCTTGCCGCGGGGCCGGAGCCTCGGGATCGGGCAGCTGCGCGAACAGCATCCGGAACGGCATCTCCAGGTCCAGGCCGGCCAGCAGAGCGGCCTGGCCATCGCGGACCCCGAAGATGAAATCGCTCACCACGAAGCCGGCAAAGCCCCAGCGCTGCTTGAGGATCGCGGTCAGCAGCTCGGGATGCTCGCCGCACCAATTCCCATTGACGCGGTTGTAGGCACTCATCAGCGTGCCGGCCCCGGCCTCCACACAATCGCGAAACTGGGGGAGATACAGCTCATGCAGCACCCGCGCGCTGGCGCGAACATCCACCAGGAAGCGGGAGCTGTCGATCGAGTTGAGGGCGAAGTGCTTGACACAGGCGATCGCGTGGCGCTCGATGCCGCGGGTGCAGGCCGCTCCCATCGCCCCCACCTGCAGCGGATCCTCGCCATAGCTCTCCTGGGCGCGACCCCAACCCGGATGGCGCAACAGGTTGACGCAGACGGCCGCCAGCCAGTTGGCCCCGAAGCTGCGCGCCTCCTCGGCCATCGCCCGACCGATCTGGTCCTCCAGTTCGGGATTCCAGCTGGCGCCGCGGGCGATCGGCACCGGGAAGGTGGTGGCTCCACCCTTGAGCACCACGCCACGCGGACCGTCCACAAAGTGCAGACCGTTGAGCCCCAGCCGCGGCAGCTGGCCGGCGGGCCAGGGCTGGCGATGGGGGGCATCCGCCAGCGCGATGGCGGCCATGCCCGACCAGAAGGACAGGCCGCCGCTGAGCAGGCGCACCTTTTCGGCGGAGCTCAGCTGGGCCAGCAGCCGCTCGACCGGGTCGGGAGCCTGCGACGCATGGCCAGCGGCGGCCTGCAGGGCCCCAGCCGCGGCTGGATCTTCGCCAGGACCTGTGCATGAGCTCATGCAGCCAGTCTGGGCTGGGGGGCGCGGACCGGCGGCTCGAGGACTGGCTTCGGGGCCGCGGTGATGCTGAGCCGTCAGGGCCGCAACCAGTGCAGCTGATCTCTCTCAGGCTTGCTGACGCCCCTGGCGCAGCAGATGGGACGGTTTGATGTGGAAGCGCTGCTGAAAGTCGAGGCTGAACAGGCTGACCGAGTGATAACCGCAACGCAGGGCGATGCGGCTGACGCTGTCGCTGGCTTCGGCGTGCTGCAACTGCTGATAAGCCTGATCGAGCCGCTGCGAGCGGATCCACTGGCTGGGTGTGCAGCCGAGCCGCTGGCGGAAGGCGTACTGCAAGGCACGCTTGGAGTAGTGGGTGTGGTTCTCGAGCACAGCCAGGTTGAGCGGCTGATCCAGGTTGGCCTGGATGAACGCAATCAGATCATCCAGGGCTGCCTGCATGCCGGCTGGGCCGCGTTGCTGCTGCGGTTGCTCCGAGCGCTGATCGACGGGCGCCACGCAGGCCAGGGCAGCGATGATGCTGACCAGCTGATCGGGCAGCAACAGATGCTCGATCAGCTGCGGGTCCTGACTCTGAAACGCAGCCACGGCTCGCAGATTCGATTCCAGCAATTCAAGCAACTGACGTTCCTGCAGGCCCCGCTCCCGTGTGAAGACCCGTGCCGTCAGAAGGGGAGTGGGAGCAACCTTCACGGCGTTGGGGTCTGCGCCGCGCGTCGGCATCAGTCCCGCCAGCCGATGCGGCATCAGCATCAAGCAAACCACGCTGAATGCTTCGCTCTGCCACATGGCAGGCGACGGCGGGATCAGCATACAACCGCCAGAGTTGCCACAGATCTGCAAGCCGGACTGAACGATCGCAATCTCGCCCCACACCACATAGAGCAGCGAAATCCATGGTCTAGCCGTCAACTGCTGCCGCTGGCAGGATCCGGTCGCGGCGATGATCTGCAGGTCTCCGATGTCACATTCAAAAACCCTCGTCTCCTCATCTCCAGAGACATCCTCAGACCCGAGCGCCAGGGGCAGGGGTGCTTCCAGGGCTGTGCCTGTCAATGAGCTGGACCGGTAGGAGCGAAGCTGCTGCTCAAAGGGGTTCTGCATGGTGAGACAGTAAGCCGCTCCATCGCCTCAAGATCGACAACCCTGAGGCCGCAGACTTGGCTGGATGCAGACCGACCAAAAGCTGAGCAAGCTAAGTTATCAAAACCTGCAACCCAACAGCCGCGTTGGATCAATCAGCCATTGAACCGGCTGAGGGCGCCCTCGATCAGATAGGCAGACAGGTTTGACATCGAGCGTCCCTCCTGATCGCTGCGTTGTTGCAGCTGCTCGAAGGTGGAGAGAGGAAGCGTGATCGTGATGCGAACAGGCTTACGAAATGCGAAAGCGTGTTGAGGTTCTGATCCAGCCATACAGCGACTCATGGAGGAATGTCCGTTCGTGGATCTGGTGTGTGACAGCATTGAAGCATCGGCAGCGTCTCCAATCAGCAGAACCGAAGCAGCAGAGAGCCGAATTTGCACGCTGCTGTGAATCATGCACGTTTGTGGCAAGCGGATGGCAAGAAGGCAGCCGGGAGCAACGCCATGTTGATCCGTTGAATCAGTGCTGGCTGCTCAGGCCTGGAGCCTTGGAGCCGCGCACAACCGTCGAGCTGGAACCTTGCTCGAAAAAGAGGCTTGAGCTGCTCAGCTGTCTGCCGATGGGCTGCCAACGAGTGGCCAGATTTTTGGCGACATCAACCGCACAATCTAAGGCCTGATCGACAGCTTCTGCCTGCTCAGCTCTGCTTGAGGATCACCACACGAGTAGGATTCCGACTCGCTTTGAGTGAAGGTCTGATGGGGGAGACATCAGCCGTCATCCCCATCTGCCTGGCCCGATCCGCGGCATTGGCACCCCTTATTCCTTCGCTTCGAGAGTCGAGATGGTTTCAGCCCCAGCAGGCCCTGGCCACGATGCTGACCGCGGAGCTCACGCTGGCCAGGATCCAGGGCCTGACCATGCTCCTGACTACGTGGTGGTGATCGGGGCCTCTGCTGGGGGCCTGGAGGCCATTCAGGAGTTGATCCGCCCGCTTGGCACGGGTCGCAGCACCGCTTATGTGATCGCCCAGCATTTAGCCCCCGACCACCGAAGCGAGCTCAGCGAGCTGCTGCAACGCGTCACCCGGCTTCCTGTCGTCAGCGGTCGCGATGGCCTGGATCTGGAGCCCGATCAGATCGTGGTGCTGCCTCCCCACTGTGATGCCAGCTTCGACGCGGCAACCCTGAGGCTGAGCACGCCCGAGCCGCGCTACTCCCCAAGTCCATCGATCGATCGCCTGTTTCGGTCCCTGGCCGGGCAGTGGGGGGACCACGCGGTGGGCATCGTGCTCTCTGGGACCGGGTCCGATGGAGCGGTGGGGCTGCGGTGCATTGCGATGGCCGGAGGGCTCACCCTGGTTCAGCAACCGGAGACGGCCCGTTTCGATGGCATGCCCACCGCGGCGATTGCCCTGGGCAAGGCCGATCTGGTGGCCAGCCCCGGCACACTCGCGGCTCGCCTCGACGCCTGGCTCGAGCACGGCGGAAAGCTTGTCCAGGGCGAGGGAGATGGCGAGGGGAATGGCGAGTCCAGTGATGCGTGCGAGCCTGCACAGGAGGGTTCACCCCGGAGCGACCCGGGCACCTCATCAACGTCATATGAAGCCAATATTTTGGCACAGCTTGAACACACGAGCGGTATCGATTTTTCCAACTACAAGAAGTCCACCCTGCTGCGGCAGTTGCAGCGGCGCATGGCCATCCGCGGTAGCGATTCGCTGGAAGACTACCTAGCGCTACTCTGTGCCGAAGCTAGCGAAGCACATGCCCTCGCGAACAACCTTCTGGTGTCGGTAACCTGCTTCTTCCGTAATCCCGATGCCTTCGCCGCCCTGGCCGGCCCATTGCGGAAGCTGACGGAAAGCCTCAGGCCGGGAGAGCGTCTGCGGGTCTGGGTCCCGGGGTGCGCGACCGGTGAAGAGGTTTACACCATCGCCATGTGTGTGAGTGAGGTGATGGGACACCCCGCGAACCTCGCGCATGCCCTCAAGATCTTCGCCACCGATCTTGATGAACAGAGCCTTGCGATTGCCAGGCGCGCGGTCTATCCGATGGCTGCCGCCGCCAACATTCCATCGCCGCTGTTTGAGCGGTTTGCCGTGCAGCTCGAAAGCAACTTTGAATTCAGCAAGGAACTGCGAGCCTGCATGGTTTTCGCCCGCCACAACCTCTGCGAGGATCCACCCTTCCCGAACATTGATCTGATCTCCTGTCGCAACACCCTGATCTATTTCCAGCCCGCCCTGCAGGAGCGGGTGATCGAGCTGCTCAGCTATTCGCTTCAACCCGGTGGCCTCCTGTTCTTGGGGGGGTCTGAATCGCTGAGCCGCCCCCAAGGCTTCCGGGTGCTCAACCCAGTGCATCGGCTCTACTGCCGCACCAGTGAGTATCGCCACCAGGGCCGTCAGGCGCTGGCGACCCCGATGACCACCAGCCATCTCCCTCGCAGTCGGACGTCATCGCACTCGCCGGTCGCCAAGGAGCTGGTGCCGGAGCAACATGTGCGCCTGCTGGAGGCGTTGATCCGCACGCTCGCCCATCCGGCGCTGGTGATGGATCAAGACCACCAACTGGTGGAGGTCATTGGAGATGTCTCCCCTTTTTGCAGGCTGCCGGAGGGGACGATGCCAGCGGTGGCGGGGGCCTTCCTGCGCGACGAGCTGCAGGCGGAGGCCAGGGCGCTGGTGCTGCTGGTGCTGGCGGATCAGCGCCCCGCCAGCAGCACCAGCCTCAGCCTTGAGGGCCTGCCCTGTCCACTGCGGCTTGAGGCCAAGCCGCTGATCCTGGCGGATCGAGCCCTCACGGTCCTCTCCTTCATCCTCGAGCGCGAAGCCGATAGGACCGAGGTCAAGGGCCTGGGAGCACTGGAGCGGGATGCCGCCTTCGCCCGTGAAATCGACCGCCTGGAGAGGGAGCTGCTCTCCAGCCAGGACACGTTGCGGCGCTCGATGGCGGATCTTGAGCAGGCGAACGAAGAGCTGGAGGCCTCCTCAGAAGAACTGCAGGCATCAGCGGAGGAGCTGCAATCCTCCAATGAGGAGCTGGAGGCTTCCAACGAGGAACTTCAAGCCACCAATGAAGAGCTCAGCACCCTGAACCAGCAGCTTCGCACCCGCAGCGATGAGCTGGAGCATCTCAATAACGACCTCGAGAACATTCAAGCTTCTCTCAATCAGGGGATGGTAATCGTCGACCAGCAGCTGCGGATCACCCGCTTCTCGCCCTTGGCGGTTCGGGTGTTCGGGCTGATGGAGAGCGATCTGGGTCAGTCTTTGATCGGCGTGCCCACCACCGTGCCACTGCCTGAGCTTCGCCAAGCGCTACTGGCGGCGGTGCATGAGCGGGAGCGCTGCACAATCGAGGCGAGCAGCGAGGAGGTGGCCTATCTCTTGCAGGTGATGCCCTACTGCGACCGGGCCGGTCTGACCCTGGGGGCGATCATCACACTCACCGATGTGTCCGAGTCGATGGCCCTGCGCCGCACCGCTGAGGCCGCTCTGCGCGATTTCGCTTCACTGGCCGATTCACTCGATCCGGTGGTCTGGAAGCGAGATCATTCGCTGGGTCGAATCCTTTATGTCAGTCAGCGGATTCAGACGCTCACCGGCTGGAGTGCTGCTGAAATTTGCGCCAGCCCCTCTCTACTCGATGACGCAATCCTGCCCGCAGATCAACAGGCCGTGAAAGCCGCTCGCCGGCTCGACAGCAGCGGCTGGCGCGTGACCTATCGCATGCGCCTCCGGGATGGAGGCGAGATCACACTGCAGGAGGTGGCGAGGGTTCTCGATGAGCACAACGACCGTTCGGTAGTCGGCACGCTCAGCGATGTGACCGAAATTCGGCGACTTGAACGCCGCAACCAGCTCCTAGCCAGCGCTTTTCAGGCGATCCAGGCCACGGAGACAAAGCCGATCATGCTTCTGGATGACACGCTCTGCCTCCTGACTGTCAGCGAAAGCCTTGCCGATTATCTTGGCCTGCCTGTCCAAGAGTTGATCGGCAAACAGCTTGCGTCTCTGGCCCAGCGATGGCCTGAAAATCACAATGTTTCTGCAGCGGGACATCCGGTTAGACTAAGCCTTCATCAGCTAACAGACCTCGCCCACGAAGTTCTCCGCAGTCAGCAGCCTCTCATCGACCTGAAGGCTGAAACAGGCCGAGCCGGCGAGCCCGAAGATGGCCTTGGCTTAGAGCTACTACCCCTTGGCCAGCGAGGCGACGCACTAGGCCTGCTGGTGCGTCTATTCGTAAAAGGAAAGTGAGGGGTGGCCCTTGCGGCCCACTCCGAGGGATGTTGAACGACTGGAGAGAAAAATTGACCGTGAAAGTCGTTAGCAACTCTAGCATTCTATGCTAATCAGAGAGAGTCGGCTGTGCATTCGCTGATAGCTGGAAGCCAGATCGCTTCTCAATATCAAGGATGCTGAATGCAAGGATTGAGGTGGTTGCCCTTTACTGGACAGGCTGGGCCCTCTGGCTGTTGATCCTGCTGCTGGAGCTCGCCACGCCGCCGGCGGTGGTGCTCGGTATCCTTGACGTGGTGCTGCTGATGAAGATCGACCACATCCCGGCTCCCTCCACGCCGCCGGCCCCGGACGCCGCCGGACTCGCCTCCCTCTCCTGGCTGGATCGGCTGCTGCCGGTGTGGATCCTGCTGGCGATGGCCGCCGGGCTGCTGCTGGGGCGCCTGGTCCCCGGTCTGCAAGCGGTGCTGGGTGCGGTGCAGGTGGATCACACCTCCCTGCCGATCGCCCTCGGCCTGCTGTTGATGATGTATCCGGTGCTGGCGAAGGTTCGCTACGGCGAACTCGGCCATGTCGCTGGCGACCGCCGTCTGCTGAAGCTGGCCCTGGCGCTGGTTTGGGGTCTGGGGCCGTTGCTGATGTTCACCCTGGCCTGGTTGTTCCTACCGGATCAACCGGCCTTCCGCACCGGGCTGATCCTGATCGGCATCGCCCCCTGCATCGCGATGGTGCTGATCTGGATCGACCTGGCCCAAGGCGATCGCGAGGCCGCCGCCCTGCTGGTGGCGATCAATTCGATCCTGCAGGTGCTCATCTACGCCCTGCTGGGAACCTTCTATCTGCAGGTGTTGCCGGCCTGGCTGGGTCTTGAGCACCAGGTGGTGAACTTTTCGTTCTGGGAGATCGCCAAGGCGGTGCTGATCTTCCTGGGGATTCCGCTGGTGGCTGGTTTTCTGACCCGCCAGATCGGTGTGCGCTCCAGGGGCCTTCGTTGGTACGAGCAACGCTTTCTTCCCAGGATCGGCCCGCTGGCTCTTTACGGCCTGCTGTTCACCATCGTGGTGATGTTTGCCCTGCAGGGGCAGGCGATCATGGCCAACCCCGTCCAGGTGGTGGAGGTGGCCCTACCGCTGCTGCTCTACTTTGTGCTGATGTGGAGCGCTGCCTTCGCTCTGGGCTCACGCAGCGGGCTCGACTATCCACGCACCGCGGCGCTTGCCTTTACGGCGGCCGGCAACAACTTCGAGCTGGCGATCGCTGTTTGTATCAGCGTCTGGGGCATCAGCTCCCAGCAGGCCCTGGCGGGGGTGATCGGGCCGCTGATTGAAGTGCCGGTGCTGGTTTCGCTGGTGTACGTGTCGCTCTGGCTGAAACGGGGCTTTCGCCGCCACAGCTGAGCGCAACGGGGCATTCGCTGAGGCCGCCGCCGCTCAGCGGCTGGGGGGGGAGCCTGTGGCGGGATGAATCGCTGCTCACGGGCTTCGGTGCCCCCAGACGCCTGGCACTGTCATCGCCAGCTGGATCAGGCCGTCAGCACAAAGTCGGTGTAAGCCAGAGCTGGATGGGTGCTGACCCCAAGGAGGGCCACTTGGATGGGGGAATAGGTGCTGCTGATGCCGTCACGGTCATAGCTGAGAATGCCTGAACTGGTGTCGTAAAGGAAGCGTTGACTGCTGCTGGTGGCGGCGGTTGCGCCGGCACCAGACAGGAACTGGCTGCTGGTGATTGCGGTGGCGGAGCTGGAGAAACCGGCGTAGATCGCCCTGCTGAACGACAATGTATCTGAGCCCGTCGTGAAATCGGTGATCAGATCGCGGTTGCTGGTGGAGTTGGGGGTGCTGGTGAACCGGAAGCCATCCGCTCCTGAACCGCCCGTGAGGGTGTCATTGCCGCCGAGACCGTTGATCGTGTCTGCGAAGGCGGTGCCTGTGAGGGCGTTGGCACCGTTATTGCCGGTGATCTCCAGGCTGTTGAGGGCCGCTGAGGCGTTGATGTTCAGCGCCGTGGTGCCCGTGGTGGTGGCGGTGATGCCCGTGCCGGTGCCGATGATCACGCGCTCCAGACCGGTATCACCGGCATCAACCGAGAGGGTTGCACCGGCCGAGGTGCTGGTGGCCGAGAAGCGCAGTTCGTCCATGATTCCAACCCCCACAGCTCCGGTATCGCCGATTTCAGCCGCCGTGTGCTCTGAAGCGTTGGCGATGATGTAGACGTCACCACTGGATCCGCCGTCCATGCTGTCGACGCCAGCGCCACCGGTGATGATGTTGACAGCACTATTGCCGGTGATGATGTTTGCCGCAGCGTTGCCCGTGCCATTGATGGCGGAACTGCCGGTGAGGATCAAGGCGCTGTAGTTCGCGGCGAGGGAGGTGACGGAGATGGAGGAGGAGAAGGTGGTGGCGTACTGGTTGGCGAAGCTTGCGACGTCGTTTCCGGCCTGATCCTGCAGAACCCCGGTCGCTTGATTCCCCGAGGGATCGGTGTACGAGACGCGCAGATCGACGTTGGCGGCCGGAGCGGTGCCACTCAGGGTGAGGAGCGCGCGGCGGCCCGTGGAATCGGTGGGATCGATCGCCACGGCACTGACGCTGCGCGTCGAAACGGTGCTGCCGCTGACGGTCTGCACCACAAAGGCGGAGGCCGTCGGCAGGCCTGAGGCGCTCAAGGCTTCGGAGAAGGTGAGTGCCACGCTGCTGCCGCTCAGGCCGATGCCGCTCAGGGCTGGCGGTGTGGTGTCACCTGCCAAAACCGCTGCGGTGGGCAGCGATGTGACGGATTCAGCGGTGCCGTGGCTGTCGGTGTAAGCCGCGGTGACGGTGATCGTCTTGCCGACCTCGGTGGCCGTCAGGAGATAGGTGCTGGCCGTCGCTCCGGCGATGGCCGTGCCATCGGCCTTCCACTGATAGCGGATGGCCCCCGTCCCGGCGGTGGGGATGCCATCGAGATCGACCAGGGAGTTGGCCGCCGTGAGGGTCTGGCCCTGGCTGGCAGTGCCGCTGATGGTGACGCTGCCGGTGGGGGCATGGTTGGCGGCGGCAGCGACCACCAGCAGCAGCTGGCTGGCAGCCAGGCTGTGGCCCTGGCCGTCATCGATCTGGTAACTCAGCTCCAGAGGCCCCACATAGGTCGGGTCATAGCTCGAATTGATGGACCAGATGCCGGCACCGTTGTCGCTGAACCAGTTGCCCTGATCGGTGGTCAATCCGCTCACCGAGAGAAGATCGCCATCGGGATCGTGAAACCCCTGGGTGAGTTGCGCCGTGGTGAGCGCGAAGTTTCCTGCATCGGCGGCCACAAGCTCCGGAAGCAGCGCGGTGGCAAAGCCGGAAGGCCCTTGATTGATGGCCAGGCTGAGGCTGGTGAGGGGTGTGTTGTCGGCAAGCCCATCCCAATTGGAGAGAAAGTCAACCCACTCCGACTCCATGCTCTTACCAGACGCTGTGCTGCTGATCAAGAGCTTGCTGGCATCCTTGATGTTGTTGTTGCGGTCGACAACTTCCTGCAGGGTCTTGGGCCAGGTTGTTTTATCGGAAAAATTGATTGAGCTGGTATTCAGGCCAAGGATTGCGGCTACATCGGTTGCTTTGGAGAGATCGCACGAGCCACCACTGGAGGCCTTGTTGAGCAAGGCCAGCGTCAGTTTGAGACCGCTTGCATCGTCAGAGACCGAGCAGAGCACAGCGATCTGAACTTCCAGCTTGGCCAGCGCCAGCGCTGTGACGCTGTCGCCGACGCCGCTCTGCAGCGTCTTGAAGGCATTGGTGGTGAGCAGGCTCGCGACGCCTGAGGGCACCTTCAGGGTCGAGCGGATCTTCTGAATGGCGCCGTTGGGGGTTTCTCCCAGCTCCACCGCTCGCACCAGCAAGGTGGTGATGGGGGTGTTCACGCTGGCTGAGGCCGGGCCTTCGATCGTCATCAGCGTGGCCGTCAGTTCCCCATCCGTGGGCAGGGGCTGCACAAACACGCCAGCGCTGGAGGCGACTTCGCTTGTTCCCTTGGCATCGGTGTAGGACGCCTCGGCCCACAGGGAGTGGTTGCTGTCAGCCGCCTGCACCAGATGGGTGGAGGATGTGGCACCGCTGATCACGCCAAGATCGGAATACCACTGCCAGCTGATCGCGCCCGCCGTGCTGGGCACCCCATCGAGGTCGATCACGCTGGCGCTCAGGGTGGAGCCGACGGCCGCCAGGCCGCTGAGCAACACCGTGCCTGCGGTATTGGCGGCAGGTGGTGGTGGTTGGAGCACGGCCGTCAGGACGGCATTGGCTCCATTGCTGGAGAGCGAAAACAGCCCATTGCTGAACTTCAACTGCTCGATCCCCACCAGGGTGTCGATGCCCTCGCCCTGGCTGCTGCCGTTGATGCTGTACGTGCCGCTTGGGGCGTCGTAGCTGAGGCCATAGGCTGTGCTGAGGCCGGCATAAACAGCCGTATCCAGATCGGTGCCGCCATCGAGCCAGTCATCACCGCCATCGCCTTTGAGATCGTCGTTGCCGCTGCCGGCGATGACCAGGTCGTTGCCGGAGCCGGCTACGATGATGTCGGCCCCAGCGCCCGCAAACAGCGTGTCATTGCCAGCCTGGAGGTCGAAGAATTCATCTTTGCTGCTGCCGATGCAGTTGTCGTCGCCGTTGGTGCCACCACCAGGGTTGGAGACCACGCCCGATCCCGGCGTCGTGCCGGCACTGAGGTTGGCGATGAACAGGCCGCTGTCGAGGATGTGATCGCCGGTGTCGGCGATGCCGATCTTGATCGTGTGCAGGCTCTGTCCAGCCTTGAGGGGCGCAACAATGCGCAAGCGACCGCTGACCCCGTCGTATTCGATCGGAATGGTGTTACCACCATTATCCTGAAAATAGCCGGCGGCCAGATTAGGGCTGATGACGCTCAGTGGGTGGAGGGGATCATTATTAAAAAGAGCGTAATTCACCCCGTCAACGATCACCACGCCGCAATCGACGAAGGCATCCACCCACTCGGGGTATTCGTCGGAGCCGAACACCAGATCAAAGCTGATTGAGCTGGCCGCCGGGTCGCTCACGGTGAAGTCGAATTGCAGCGTGGTGGCGTCGAACGACTGGGTCTGGAACACCGTGTTGACCACGGCGTCGATATCGGGATCACCATTGGAGAATCCACTGGTGCCACTGTTGTCGGCTCCATA
>CAYOCW010000034.1:0-5241 GCA_964402615.1 uncultured Cyanobium sp.
CCTGGCGGAGCTGGGCGACAAGACCCAGCTGGCGATCGTCAGCATCAGCGGCACCAGCACGCGGCCCGGGGCGGTGTTCGCCGGCAGCGCTGCCGCGCTGGTGCTGGCCAGCCTGGTCGGCGCGGCGGCGGGGGGATCCCTCTCCAGCTTGATCCCCACCAACGCCTTGGAGCTGGCCGCCGCCGCCGGGTTCCTGATCATCGGCAGCCGGTTGATGCTGAACACGCGGGGCCAGGCTGGCGCCAGCGCAGCGGACACGGCAGCCGAGCGGGGAGGCGACACCACCACTCCCTAGACTGCTGTCCCTGGGGTGGCTGCTTCAGGTTCCCTGCCGTCCTCGCCCCGCTGGTCCTGCCTCGATCCATTTGGCTCGGCCTTTCCCCTCGGCTCACGCCCATCCCAACGCTGAACCATCAGCCCCCTGCCCCGCGGCGGCGTCCGAGCACGGGGCCGCTGCCCTCAACCCTGGCCCTGCCGTTGATCGGGCGTCGCTCGGCTGGCGCAGCTCGCTCCCATCGCGTCTCACCGCCTCTGGCTCAGCCTCAAGCGGCCGAGACCAGCCCCTTGCCAATCCCCTGGTGGCTGGAGCCGATGTCGCGATCCTGCTGCGCCCGGCCCGGCATCCATGGCGGCGGGCGCCGTCCCCGCTGCGGCCCCCGGGCCTGAATCTGCCGCCCGCTCGTCCCCCGCTCCGCCCTTTCCGGTTCCCCTGCGCTCCCGTTTCCCGATGAAGTTCACGGTCGCCGCCTTGCTCGACCAGCTCTCTCTCGAGGAGAGCGTGCCCCAGAGCAGCCTCGAGAAAGCCTTCGGCCTCAGCGACGCGAGCGAATGCGAGCAGCTGCGCATCGGCCTCGATGCCTTGATGCGGCTGGAGCTGATCGAAGGCGATGCGGCGGGACTGCGCCGCCGCGACACACCTGAGCTGATCCCGGCACGGCTGCGCTGCTCCAGCAAGGGCTTCTGCTTTGCCCTGCGGGACGACGGCGGCGAAGACATTTACATCCGCGAACATCTGCTCAACCACGCCTGGAACGGCGATCGCGTGCTGGTGCGCCTGACCCGGGAGGGAGGGCGTCGCCGTTCGCCCGAGGGGGGTGTGCAATGCATCCTGGAGCGAGCCACCCCCAGCCTGCTGGCGCAGTTGGAGCGGCAGGACGGCCGCCTGCTGGCGGTGCCCCTCGATGACCGGCTGCTCACCGCCGTGGAGTTGCCGGAGAGCGATGCCAGCCATCTCGACAGCGCCGCCGATTCGGTGGTCGATGTGCGGATCGACCAGTTTCCGGTGGCCCAGTTCGCCCCCCGCGGGCACGTGGCCCGCAGCCTGTCGGTGCAAGGTGGCGAGGCGGCGGATCTGGATCTGTTGCTGACCAAGCACCGCCTGCACGACCGACCGGCGCCGCCGCGGGCCACGGCCCGTGTGCCCCAGGCGTCCCGCCAGGATCTCAGCGCCCTGCCCACCCTGCTGTTCGCGCCCTGGGGCAGCCCCGAGGCGCCGTCGCTGCCGGCCCTCTCCCTGGAACCGCAGCAGGAGGGCTGGCGCCTGTGGGTGCATGCGCCGGCGGTGAGCGAGCGGGTGAGCTTCGGCCACGCTCTCGAGGCCTGGATCCAAGAGCAGGGGGATGCCCTCTGCGTCGGCCGCCGCTGGCTGCCGCTGCTGCCCGCCGCCCTGGCCAAGGCGTCCGCCTTCCAACCCGGCCGACGCGACGCCGCGGTCTCGGTTGCCCTTGATCTGGCGGAGGACGGCAGCCTGCTGCACCACCGCTTCTGCCTCAGCCAGATCCAACCCCTGGCGGTGGTCACCGCCGAGAGCCTGGCGGCGCTGCTGGATCGCAAACCCCGGTCGCGAACCCTTCCCCCCGCCCTCAAGGCCCTCAAGGATCAGCAGCCCCTGCTGGAACAGCTGATCGGCCTCACGGCACTGCTGCGCCAACGCCGCCAGGCGGCGGGCTCCCTCGATCTCGACCTGCCGATCCCCGATCTGGACAGCCTCGGCGATCTGCGCACGCCAACCCCCGATGACACCTGCAGCGGCTGGTTGGTGCCGCTGGCGGATGACCATCCCGCCGCCGCTGTGCGAGAGGCGGTGCTGCTGGCCCACCGGGCTCTCGGCCGCCATCTGGCCGCCCTGGGTCTGCCCGGCCTCTACGCCATCAACCCGCTGCCGGACTCGGCGGAGATCAACGATGTGGCCAAGACCGCCCTGGCGCTGGAGATTCCCCTGGAGCTCGGCGTCGAGGGCAATGCCAGCGCCGCCGACCTGGCGGCCGCCTTTGCCCGCAGCGACCGCGCCAGGGTGTTGCAACAGCTGCTGAAGGACAGCCTCGCGCCGGTGCAGTTCAGCGCCGAACCGGGCGTGCATGCCATCAGCGGCGAAACCGAGCAGACCTCAAGCCCGCCGAACGGCGAGGCGATTCTGGCCTTCGCGCCCTGGTGCCTGCCGACGCTCCACGCCGCCGATCTTTGGAACCAGCACCTGCTGGTCACCCTGCTGGTGGAGGGCAAAGACCGTCCGACGGTGCGGCACAAAACCTGCGTCGACCTGGCCAGCGACAGCTGCCATGGCGCCATCGACTGGCCTCTGTTCGCCCCTTCGCTCACCAACGCTCTGGAGGAGCCCATGCGGCGCGGCCTGGCCCAGCGCCTCAACGGCCGGCGCCGCTTCCTGCAGGACCTGCAGGCGGATGCCTTGGCGATGGCCCAGGCCCGCTTCGGCGAGTCGCTGGTGGGGCAGGTGGTGCGGGGGCAGATCAGCGGCATTCAAAGCTACGGCTTCTTCGTTGAAGTACCCCCGTCCCAGGTGGAGGGGCTGGTGCATGTCAGCTCCCTCAAGGACGATTGGTACGAATACCGCTCCCGCCAGAACCGGCTGGTGGGGCGCAAGTTCCGTCGCACCTACATGCTGGGCGACTGGGTGGAGGTGGAGATCCTCAAAGTCGATGTCCTGCGCCATCAGATCGATCTGGCGGTGATCCAGCCGGAACTGAGCGCGGAGGATCTGGCGGCCGCCGAAGCCGCCGAGGCCGGCGCCAGCTCGGTGCCCGCCCCTGCCGCTGGCCCCCTGGACCGCTCCGCCAGCGAGGGGCCTGCCGAGGCAAGCGGCGAGGACGAGGGCTTGGATGGGGCCTTCTGAACTCTGGTGATGGTTTCGACGGCGCGGCCGGTGGTGCTGGGCATCTCGGGTGCCTCCGGTCAGCCCCTGGCCGAACGGGCACTGCGCTTGCTGCTCGAGGCGGATCTCGCGGTGGAGCTGGTCACCAGCCGCGGTGCCCTGCGCGTTTGGCAGGCCGAGCTCGGCATCCGCGTGCCGCTCGATCCCGCCGACCAGGAGGCGTTCTGGCGCCGACGCAGCGGCTGCGCCAGCGGTCGGCTGCGCTGCCATCGCTGGGACGACCAGGCCGCAGCGATCGCCAGCGGCAGCTTTCTCACCGGCGGCATGGTCATCCTGCCGGCCAGCATGGGCTGCATCGGTCGCATCGCCGCAGGCGTGGCCACCGATCTGATCGAGCGGGCGGCGGATGTGCATCTCAAGGAGGGGCGGCCGCTGGTGATCGCCCCGCGGGAATTGCCCTGGAACCTCATCCATCTGCGCAACCTGACGGCGCTGGCGGAGGCGGGAGCCCGCATCGCCCCGCCGGTGCCGGCCTGGTACCACCAACCCCGCAGCCTGGAGGAGATGGTGGATTTTCTGGTGATTCGCATCCTCGATGCCCTCGGGCTGCAGCTGGGGGAGCTGCGCCGTTGGGATGGCCCCCAGGGGCGAGCCCGCGCCCCGGTCGCCGAGCCATGACTGCGGCGCGGCGGCTGCTGCTGGTTCCGCTGCTGGCGCCGCTGCTGGCGGTGCTGCTGCTGGCCGGCCTCAATCCGGCGCCCCGGCTGTCGTTGCAGCTGCTCACCTGGCGGTCGGCCAGCCTGCCGCTGGGCGCCTGGCTGGCGATGGCGGCCTCGGGAGGCGCCGTGCTCAGCGCCGCCGCCGTCGGCATTGGCTTTGGCCAGGCGGGCCGGCTGTCGTGGCACGACCGGCGGCGCCCCGGCAGCGGCGCGGCGGGCTCCAGCAACGGCCCCTGGCGCCAGCCGGAGCGGGACGAGCGGGCGGCTGAACCGCCCCGGTCCCCGGCGTCGAGGCCTGCCGAGCGGCGCGAGGCGAGCGGCGTCTCGGCTGGACCGAGCCGGCCGATCGGGGAGCCGGCCCCGACGGTAGAGGTGCCCTATCGGGTGATCCGGCGATCGAGGCAGCACGAGGGAGCCGCCACGGTCGGCCATCCAGCGGCGGGCGTTGCGGCGACCGATGGGCGGCAGCCTGCGGCTGCCGCCCCGGTTGCCGGGACCGGGGAGCCCTGGGGGGATCCCCTGCCGGAGGACTGGTAGAGGCCGAGGCTGTGCCGACGTCCAGCCGCAGCGGCTGCCTAAAGTCCAGCGGATTGTTCGGATCTTGAGGACCGGTGACCGACAGCGCAGCCCCCGCCCCCTCAACCGTCGCGGCGGAGGCGCCGGCGGCCAAGTCCAAGCCGCCGGCGCCGGAGGACACCCCGTTTGAGCAGTTTCTGCCCCAGTTGCTGCTGCCGGCCATCCGCAAGGAGGTCGAAGCCTATGGCGGACCGGCACCGCAGCTGGAGGTCGTCGAGGGGGCGATGCCGGTGGTCGGCAGCCCGTGCTGGATGGTGCGCGGCAACCTGCCTGGCGAGCGCCGCTTCTGGCTCTGCTTCAGCGCCAAGAACATCAATGCCACCAAGACGGTGGCCCTGGCCGAAGGCGATGCCACCCCGAGTCTGTTGGAGTCGTTCCTGATCGACGAACGCAAAACCACCCTGGCGCTGCTGGTGTCGCGGCTGGTGCAACGGCTCAACGGCCAGAAGTGGCTGGGGCCCAACTAGCAACCTGTCGGGCCCAACCCGGCAGCGCAGGCCCCTATCCGCCCGGGCGGATTCAATTCAGGTCAAACCCCGAGCCGGTTGGGGCCGAGCTGGTCGCCATGGCGACGGCGGGGCGAGCCTTGCTCGGCTTGCGGTGGCGCCGCCTGTGTGACCAGCCTGTTCACAACCCGACGGTGGCCGGGCGGCGGTTGCCTACGATGGGAGTACTCCCTGTGTTTCCACGCGATGGTGCCTCCCGCCACAGCCACCGCCCCCAGCTTTGTCGCCGCCACGGCTGAGGGCCCAGCGATCAAGGATCCGGTTATTGACGCTACGCCCACCACCGGGTTCTACACCATCAGTGCCGCCAGCAACTTCACGCTGACGTGGA
>CAYOCW010000034.1:5251-15970 GCA_964402615.1 uncultured Cyanobium sp.
CTCACGCCGCGCTTCTACACCACCGATTTCGAAGCGATGGCGGCGATGGACCTGCGCCCCAACCAGGCCGAGCTGGAGGCGATCTGCGAGGAGTTCCGCAAGGATTACAACCGCCACCATTTCGTGCGCAACGCGGAGTTTGAAGGGGCAGCCGAGAAGCTGGATCCCGACACCCGCCGCGTGTTTGTGGAGTTTTTGGAGCAGAGCTGCACCTCTGAATTTTCCGGTTTTCTGCTCTATAAGGAGCTCTCCCGCCGCATCAAGGCGAAGAATCCGCTGCTGGCGGAATGCTTTGCCCACATGGCCCGCGATGAGGCCCGCCCCGCCGGCTTCCTCAACAAGGCGATGACCGATTTCGGCCTGCAGCTCGACCTCGGCTTCCTGACCGCCAACAAGAGCTATACGAAGTTCAGCCCAGACCATATCTTCTACGCTACCTATTTATCCGAAAAGATTGGCTACTGGCGCTATATCGCTATCTACCGTCATCTGGAAAAGCATCCCGAAAGCAAGATCTTCCCGATCTTCAATTTCTTTGAGAACTGGTGCCAAGATGAAAATCGTCACGGCGACTTCTTCGATGCCTTGATGAAGTCTCAGCCCAGCACGGTGCGGGGTTGGCGAGCGCGGCTCTGGTGTCGCTTCTTCTTGCTGGCCGTGTTTGCCACAATGTATGTGCGCGATGTCGCCCGCAAGGAGTTCTATGCAGCCCTCGGTCTTGACGCCCGCGAATACGACCGCTACGTGATCCGCAAGACCAACGAAACCTCCGCCCGCATCTTCCCGGTGGTGCTAAACGTGGAGAGCCCGAAGTTTTGGGAGCATCTGGAGCGAATGGTGGGCAACAATGCCGCGCTCAGCCAGGCCGATGACAGCGGTCTGCCCGGTCCGCTCAAGGTCCTGCGCAAACTGCCCCTCTGGACCGCCAACGCCCTGGAGATGGCCCAGCTGTTCCTGATGGCGCCGATCCGCAGCGAGGCGTTCCAGCCAGCGGTGCGCTGAATCCAGATCCAACTGTAGCAACTCAGGTAACACCACCGCAGGTCACGCCCTCTTCGACGCGAGCTGCCTTCAAGATCAGGGGCCTACTGTCTTTAGGAGCATCTGCGTTGGGGTTGCGCGGTTCCGCCACCAGCGCACTGCTCCTGACGAGGCCGAGCCAAGTTGTGATGATCAGCGGCTGGACGTTAATCCGGAATCTGACCTCGACTGGATAACCCATGGCTCCGCAGATTGGTGTGTCAATCCCGTCGCCGGTAGACCGGTGCCAAAACAAGGTTCGGCCACTTGGCCATTCCGGGCCTTCCGGCTGATGACGTTGCAGGGGTTCGGAGCCCATTCCTGCTGATAGCATGTAGTGGACGAACATCGCAACCCATGAACCTTCCTGGCTTGGGCTCTCCGAGCTGGCGTGCTGCCATTCGGTTTTCCGCAGCGGAGCTCCAGCCGGGCCTTGCCGCTGGAAAGGCTGAACGCTACCTGGGGTGCTGACTAGAGATTGCCATGTCGCTTCTTGATACGATCAGATTTATTACGAGTCACCCTCTCAATCGCGAGCAAAAGTTAAAATCCATCATTCGCTTCGCTAAGTGGCAAATCGGCAGTCGGCTTGTCCGTGGTGAAATTGTTTATGACTGGATTAACGGCTCCAAATTTTTAGTTAAAACCGGTGACAAGGGCTTGACCGGCAATATCTACACCGGACTGCATGAGTTTCCCGACATGGGATTTTTACTGCATTTCTTGCGCGTCGATGATCTTTTTGTGGACATTGGCGCCAACGTTGGGTCCTATACGATCCTGGCATGCTGTGCTGTTGGGGCGCGCGGCGTTGCCTTTGAACCAGTGCCCAGTACCTATAAAAAGCTCGTGGAGAATATGCGAATTAATCATTTAGAGGCAAGGGTCGACTGCGTCAATAAAGGTGTTGGTTCTCAGCCTGGATCGATCGCATTTACCAGTGGCATCGATACGAAAAACCACGTTCTTGCTGCCGGTGAGCACTGCGCTGATCAGATCGTAGTGGATGTCATTGCTTTGGATGCGGCCCTGGCTGAACTGGAACCTTCGTTGATCAAGATTGATGTTGAGGGCTATGAAACACTGGTGTTGGAAGGTGCTCAACAAACCTTGGCCAAGCCGTCGCTTCAGGCATTGATCATCGAGCTCAATGGCAGTGGCCGTCGCTATGGTTTCGATGAATCAAAAATCCTTGATTTCATGTCACGGAATGGTTTTAGCACGTATTCCTACGATCCGTTGATCCGAAAACTTGTCGATCTTGAAGGCAAGAACCTGGCATCCGGGAATACATTATTTATTCGCAATAAAGCATTTGTCGAGAATCGGCTTCGCCTTGCTGCACCCCTATCCCTGCATGGCAAGCATTTCTAGCTCGTCCTGACAGCTACTGCCTCGCCCACTGGGGCTCCCTGACCCCGCTCCTGGGCCCTGGGGACCACGGCCAGCCGATCTCAAGCTGCCGGAGCTGGGCCCCGCAGCCGCCGCTCGATCGCCGCTCCTGTAGCGATCGTCACCATCCTCGCTCCTCGCCTCTTCCAGACTCAACATGCGGATCAGGAGTTCTAGGGTTCCGGCCTCGCCACGGGTGTCTGGTCCAAGAGAGCTCCACCGGCGCCTGCCGGGGCACGGAGGGATAAAAGCCCGGGAGACCGCAATCACTCCTCACCCCCTGCCAGGCGATGTCCACGCCCTCTGGTGCCTCCGGTGCCTTCGAAAGGCTGCACCCATCCGAAGGCCTGCAGGCCCTCGAAAAGGAGCGGGCCCTGCCGCTGACCGGTTGGCAGCGGGAGGTGGAGCAGGCCCAGCGCTTTGGCCTGGCAGCAGCAGACAGCATTGTCGACCGCCGCATTTCCACTTTCTCGCGTGGTGAACTGCCCCACTACGCCGGCATCAACACTTTCATGAAGGCTCCCTATCTGGAGGATGTCAACCGGGTGGGCGAGTATGACGTGGCGATTGTCGGCGTCCCCCACGACTGTGGCACCACCTATCGCCCCGGCACCCGCTTTGGTCCCCAGGGTATTCGCCGCATCTCGGCCCTCTACACCCCCTATAACTATGAAATGGGGGTCGATCTGCGCGAGCAGATCAGCCTCTGCGATGTCGGGGATATCTTCACGATTCCTGCCAACAACGAAAAGAGTTTCGATCAGATCTCCAAGGGCATCGCCCACGTGTTCAGCAGCGGCGCTTTTCCGATCATCCTTGGTGGTGATCATTCGATCGGCTTCCCCACCGTGCGCGGCGTCTGCCGACACCTCGGCGATAAGAAGGTAGGGATCATTCATTTCGATCGCCATGTCGACACCCAGGAAATCGATCTGGATGAACGCATGCACACCTGTCCCTGGTTTCACGCTACCAACATGGCCAATGCGCCGGCCACCAACCTCGTGCAGCTGGGCATCGGTGGCTGGCAAGTGCCCCGCGAAGGCGTCAAGGTTTGCCGCGAGCGGGCCACCAACGTGCTCACCGTCACCGACATCTGCGAGATGGGCCTGCAGGCTGCCGCCCAATACGCCATTGAACGTGCCACCGATGGCACTGATTGCGTCTATATCTCGTTCGATATCGACTGCATTGATGCCGGATTTGTGCCTGGTACCGGCTGGCCCGAGCCGGGTGGCCTGCTGCCGCGCGAAGCCTTGAAGTTGCTGGAGCTGATCGTGCGCAACGTGCCGGTCTGCGGCCTGGAGGTGGTGGAGGTATCTCCCCCGTATGACATCAGCGACATGACCTCCCTGATGGCGACCCGCGTCATCTGCGACACGATGGCGCACCTGGTGGTGAGTGGACAGCTGCCACGTCGCCAACCCCCGAGTTGGATCACCGAGGTCTGCAACATGTCTGTCGATCAACGCTGGCGATAGGCACATGCATGAAGTTGACATGACCAAGTGCCTGCTGCTCGCCATGAACCAATGGAGGCAGCAGCACGCTCCGCTGACGCCCCGGGTACAGCAGGTGCATCTGCAGGTGGGTCAATTCACCTGTGTCGAACCCGATCAGCTGGTCACCACCTGGCGGGCGGCGGTGCAGAGCAGCTGGCTGGCAGCCGCCGAGCTGGTGATCGAAACCGTGCCGCTGCTGGGGCGCTGTGTGCTCTGCAACGCCACCTACGCCCCCAGCCCGGCAGCGGCCTACCGCTCCCCCTGCTGCGATCACCCGATGGAGGAGATCGTCAGCGGTCGCGAGCTGCGCATCCGCTCGGTGGATTACACCCTGCCCGCCCAACCCCCCACACCGGTCTGACCGCCATGCACATGCCCCTGCAAGACAACCTCGGCCTGCAGCTGCTGGCGGCCAACCAGCATCAGGCCGACCACAACCGGGCCCACTTCGATGCCTGGCGCTTGCTCTGCATCAATGTGATGAGCAGCCCCGGCGCTGGCAAGACGGCCCTGCTCGAACGCAGCCTCGTCGCCCTCGCCGGCGAGCTGGCGATGGCGGTGCTGGAGGGCGACATGACCACCCAGCTCGATGCCGATCGCCTGCAGGCGCTGGGGGTGCCGGTGGTGCCGATCACCACGGGCCGCGCTTGCCATCTCGATGCGGCCATGGTGAGCGGTGGCTTGCAGTTGCTGCGGCAGCGCCTCGATCCGGCCGGCCTCGATCTGCTGTGGGTGGAGAACGTTGGCAACCTGGTCTGCCCGGCCGAATTCGCGGTGGGTGAACATCGCAAGGTGGCCTTGCTCAGCGTCACCGAAGGCGATGACAAGCCACTCAAGTACCCGGTGATGTTCCGCGAGGCCGACTGCGTGCTGATCACCAAGATCGATCTGCTCCCCTATTTGCCGGTCGACATCAATCGCATCGAAGCCCACCTCCGCGCCGTCAATCCGCGCTGCCAGGTGATCCGCGTGTCGGCCTGCAGCGGTGAGGGGCTCGACCATTGGCATGGCTGGGTGCGCGACCAGCAGGCTGCGCTCTGCGCCCCGCCCACCGCCCAGCTGCTGCCGGCATGAGCCGACCCGGCGCTACCGCAACCCAGCCCCCCTGTTTGCCATGGCCCCGTCCAACCCTCGCCGATCCCGCGGCCGCTGCTCGCGCCAGCGGCTGGCGCTGCGCTCCCTGCTCGCCTGCCTCGCCACCGGCCTGCTGGCGGCCTGCCAAACCCCCGGCGGCCCCTCCCCCGCTGGCGACGGCGCGCCGCTGCGCATCGGCTACAGCGCCTGGCCCGGCTGGTTCCCCTGGGCCGTCACCGAGGCCAAAGGCCTGTTCGGCCAGGCCGGCGTCAAGGCCCAGATGCAATGGTTCGATGGCTATCTCGACAGCATCAACGCCCTCAATGCTGGCCAGCTCGACTGCAATAGCCAGACCCTCAACGACACGATCAGCTCCGTAGCCGGCGGCGCCGATCTGCAGGTGGTGCTGCAAAACGACAACTCCACCGGCAACGACCAGATCATCGCGGCCCAAGGCATCAACGCCATCGCTGATCTCAAAGGCAAGAAGGTTGCCGCCGAGGAGGGCACGGTGGATCACTACCTGCTGCTCAAGGTGCTCAAGGACAACGGCCTCACGGCAACCGACATCAAGTTTGTGCCCCTGGAGACCGGCGCCGCCACCGCCGCCTTCGTGGCCGGCCAGGTGGATGCGGTCGCGGTGTTTGCCCCCTTCACATCCCAGGCGCTCAGGCGTCCTGGCAGCACGGTGCTGACCTCGTCGCGGCAGCACCCCGGCGCGATCAGCGACCTGCTCGTTTGCCAGCGCAAGGTCGTGGAGCAGAACCCGGCGGCGATCCAAAAGCTGGTCAATGCCTGGTTTGCCACGCTGCGGCTGATCGACAACGATCCAGCCGCCACCCTGCCGATTCTGGTGCAGCGTTCCGGTGTGACCGAGCAAGAGTTCAAGAATTACGCCGCTGGCACCACCCTCCAAACCCTGGAGCAGAACCGGGTCAACTTCAGGCCCGGCCGCACCATGACCTCCCTGCCGTTTGCGGCCGAGCAGATCAGTGCCTTCCTGGTGGAGGTTGGCTTGTCCCAGCGTCAGCCCGATCTGCGCCAGCTGTTCAATTCCACCTTTGTGGATCACGCCAAGTAAAACCCCCTGGCCGGTCATGCCTGACTTGCAACGCCTCCTCCGGCATCCCTGGATCCTCGGCATCCTGGGCGTCCTCGGCGTAGTGATGCTGTGGTGGATCACCACCGCCAGCGGCAGGGTGGACCAGCTGTTTTTGCCTTCGCCCCAGGCGGTCTGGCGGGCGGGCCAGCAGCAGTGGAGCAGCGGTCTGTTGTTGCGGGATGCGCTGGCCAGCATCCAGCGGGTGTTCATTGGCTTCGCGATGTCGGCGGGGTTGGCCCTGCCCCTGGGCATCGCCATGGGTAGCCAGCCGCTGATCTGTCGGCTGTTGGAGCCACTGCTGGGCCTGATCCGCTACATGCCGGCGCCGGCATTCATCCCCCTGCTGATCATCTATTTCGGCCTGGATGAGCTGCCGAAGGTGCTGCTGATCTTCATCGGCACCTTCTTTTTTAATACACTCATGATCATGGATGCGGTCAAGTTTGTGCCGCATGAACTAGTGGAAACTGCCCGCACCCTCGGCGGTCGACCTCTACCGATTCTGCTCAAGGTGGTGGCTCCCTTCATCGCCCCCCAGGTGCTCGACACCTATCGAATCAACATGGCATCAGCCTGGAATCTAGTGATCGTGGCCGAATTGGTGGCAGCTAGCGAAGGGCTCGGCAAGCGCATCAGCCTGGCCCAGCGCTTCCTGCGCACCGACGAAATCTTCCTGGGCCTGATCGTGATCGGTCTGATCGGCCTGCTGATCGATCTGGGCTTCCGAGCGCTGCTGCGCCGCGCTTGTGCCTGGGCCAACTGAAATCTGTCTTGCCATGCATCTCCAGATCGATCACCTTTGCAAAAGCTTCGGCTATGGTCGTCAGCGCCAGGAGGTGTTGCGAGAGGTGAGCTTTGCCGTAACGTCTGGCGAATTCGTGGCGCTGGTCGGAAGCTCTGGCTCGGGCAAGTCGACCCTGCTGCGCTTGATTGCTGGGCTCGAGCAACCCAGCGCGGGCTGCATCAGCCTCGACGGCCGCCCGATCACCGCGCCGGGATCGGACCGGGGCCTGGTGTTTCAGAAGTACAGCCTCTATCCCTGGCTCACGGCCGCCCAGAACGTCGCCTTTGGCATGCAGCTGCAGGGCCGGCCGCGCCAGGAGGTCCGCGAGCGCACCAGCTACTTCCTGGAGGTGGTGGGTCTGGCCGATGCGGCCCGGCGCCTGCCGCGGGAGCTCTCGGGGGGAATGCAGCAGCGGGTGGCGATCGCCCGCGCCCTCGCGGCCGAGCCGCAGGTGTTGCTGCTCGATGAGCCCTTTGGCGCACTCGACATCCAGATCCGCGAATCGATGCAGGACTTCCTGCACAACCTCTGGCAGACCACCGGCCTCACCGTCTTGCTGATCACCCACGACCTGGAGGAGGCGCTGCTGCTGGCCTGCACCGTGCACATCATGGCCGCCGCCCCGGGGCGGATCGTGCGCAGCGTCGCCGTGGACCTGGAGCGCACGGCGCTGGCCGAACTGCGCCTGTCCCGGCCGTTCCTGGAATTGCGCGAAGACCTGGCCCAGGGGTTGCGCCGCCACGAGCCGCCCCTGCCCGTGTGATCCAGCCCTTGCCGCTTAACCCCGCCACAACCCGCCCGACGCCATGGCTAACGCCCGCTTCCTGCCCAGCTGGGTGTACAGCTCCGCCGCCGTCGCCCATCGCGAGCAGACCCACTATGTGAACCGCTGCTGGCAGCCGCTGGCGGCCAGCGCCCAACTGCCGCAAGGCGGCGCGCTGGCGGTGGAGCTGCTGGGGCTGCCCCTGCTGCTCACCCGTCCGCCGGGCGAGGGCGACGCCCCGCGCGCGTTTCTCAACCGCTGCCCCCACCGCGGCGTGGCGCTGCTGGAGAGCGGCCGCAGCCTCGCCGCCTGCCGCCGGCTGATCTGCCCCTACCACGGCTGGACCTACGACCTTCAGGGCCGGTTGCGGGCGGCTGCGCGCGAGGCCGATTTCCTCGAACCGTTTCAACGCGCCGACTGGCCGCTGCAGGCCCTGCCCTGCCGGCAGCTCGGCCCGTTGATCTGGGTCGCCCTCGCCGCCGATCCCCTGCCGCTGGAGCAGCAGCTCGACCTGGTGCTAGCCGAAGCGGGCGAGCTCTTCGCCCAGCCGCGGCAGCTGCTGGCGCGGCAGCACGTGCCGCTGGCCTGCAACTGGAAGCTGGCCCACGACAACACCCTCGATGACTACCACGTGGCGATCGCCCATCCCACCACCCTGCACCGCCAGCAGGGACCGGTGCGCGACTACCGCCACGCCTTGAGCGCCTACGGCAACCTGCTGGCCACCCCCCACTCGGGCGGCGGCACCTTCTTCACCTTCGGCCTGGCGCCCTGGACCCATCTGCTGCTCTGGCCCGATCGGCGCCTGGCCCTGATCAGTTTTCTGCCCGTGGCTCTCGGCGGTGAGGCGAGCGCCGCGACCGATCGCTGCCGCATGGAGGTGTGGCTGCTGGGACCCGCCGATCTGGCTCCTCGGGTCGATGCCTGGATGGCCGAGCTGCGGGCTTTCCTGGAGGAGGATCGCCGCCTGGTGGAAGCAGCCCAGCGCGGCTATGCCAGCGGGCTCACCCCGGGGCCGGTGCATCGGTTGGAGCAACGCATCATCCAGTGGCAGACGCTGTACCACCGCATGCTGGAGCTGGACCGCTGGCCACCCGCCTGAGCCCGGGTTTCGGGCCGGCCCGCCGGGGTTGGCGCCGCAGCCAGGTTCGCAGCCTGCAGCGCGGCCCGGATCGCCGTCGCGAGATCCCCCAACGCCCCCCGGGCGGAAGAGCAACGGCGGGGCGTGGGCCGCTGGCGACGTGTGGCGCCCCTACGCCGTGAATTCCTCGGGCTGGATGCCGAGGTACACCGCCTCTTTGAACAGAGCCCGCTTGGCTGCCGCATCCTGGCGTTGCTTGGCGCTGCTGTAGCGACTGCGCAGCGAGTCGACCAGGGCGGGGCGGCGGCGCCGATCGGCCTGGGGCCGCGCCGGCGAGGCCGGCAGGGGATCCGATGGCCGATCGCCAGAATCCATCAAGGGGAGAAAAGTGGTCGGTCACCCTAAGCGTTTGTTCCCGGCAGCGCAGGCGCCCCCCCCAGCACCTGCCGTCTGCAGGAGGATCCCCCTGCAGACCGCCGCAGGGCCGCCACGACCCGGGAGGCTCAGCCCAGGCCATAAAATTCCGCGATTCGCGCCCCGTCTGCATCGTGGCGTCGTCGAGCTGCACGGCCAGGGCTGTCGTGGCGGGCGGAGCTTGCGGGCCGGGATCCAATGCTCAGCCTTGATCACCTCGCCGCCCTCGACCTCACCATCTGGCTGCGCTCCGGTGAGGAGGCGGCGCAGCGGCTGGATCGCACCCAGTCCAACATCAGTCGGCGCCTGCACCGGGCCCTGGATCTCTTCCACTTGCAGCTCCGCTTGGTGGACCAGGACTGGGAGGTGATCGGTGCCGACGACTGGCTGCAGCTGCTGGCGATGGAGCGCCACCTGCATCAGCAGGCTCGCTGGGCTGGCCTGGCGCCGCTGCGAATCAAAGGCAGCTATTGGAGCGGCCCCCTGCTGCTGGAGCCGCAGCCTGCGGGTTGGATCGGCGGAGGCCATCTCGGCGTCGGGATTCAGCGGCCGCTGCTGTTGCTCAAGCAGCGCGTCATCGATGCCTGGCTGGCCGGTGGCCCCGACTGGCCCGAGGCCGGGGATCCCGAGTTCGCCGTTCTGCCCCTCTGCTCGATGCCCATCCACGCGGTGGTGGCTCCGGATCATCCGCTGCTCAAGCAGCTGCAGCGCCAGGGAGAACTCAGCTGGTCCGATGTGGCCGCCTTCCCCAGCTTGGCCCTGCCCCCTGGCGCCTACCCGAAGGTGGAAGCCGCCCTCCAGGCGATCGGCCTCTGGTCCAGCCCCAGCGCCATGACCCGCTACCGCCGCCATCGCTGGGAAGGCCAGAGCGAGCAGGCGCTGGTCGTGGCCTACGCCACCGTGCTCAGCGAACAGGTGGCCGGCGCCCTGGTGCGGCTGCCCCTCACCCTGCCGGTGAGCAGCGGCGAAGCGCTCGTGGTGCGCCGCGACTGGGGCGATCAACCGCGGTTGCTGGCCTTGGCGGCGCTGCTGCGCCGTCGGCTGGAACCCTGGGCGCAGCGCTATCCCGAACTGGAGATCTGCCCGTGAAGGCGCTGGCGCCGCTGGAAGCCTGGTTCACCAGCCAGGGCTGGCGGCCCCTGCCCTTCCAGCGCCGCTGCTGGCAGGCATTTCTGGCGGGCGAGAGCGGCCTGATCCAGGTGCCCACCGGCTCCGGCAAGACCTACGCGGCCGTGATGGGTCCGATCGCCCGCCTGCTGCAGGAGGCCGGCGTTCGCGAACGGGGCCCGGGGACGGGACTGGCCGCCGGCATTCGCCTGCTCTACCTCACCCCCTTGCGGGCCCTCAGCCGCGATCTGGCCCTGGCCATCCGCCAGCCGATCGCCGCCATGGACTGGCCGATCCGAGTGGGCATCCGCAACGGCGACACACCCGGTTCCGAACGCAGTCGCCAACTGCGCCAGCCCCCCCAGATCCTGATCACCACCCCGGAATCCCTGGCGTTGCTGCTCAGCAACGCCAACGCCTGCGCCCTGTTCGCGGGGCTGGAGGCGGTGGTGCTGGATGAATGGCACGAACTGATGGGCG
>CAYOCW010000035.1:0-6477 GCA_964402615.1 uncultured Cyanobium sp.
CACCGACGCCGACCAGTACCCCGATTTGCGGGAAGCCCTCGACAAGCTGCGGCTCTCCGATGCGGCTCTGCAGTATGAACCCGAGACCAGCAGCGCCATGGGCTTTGGCTTCCGTTGCGGCTTTCTGGGCCTCTTACACATGGAGATTGTTCAAGAGCGACTGGAGCGGGAATACGATCTCGACCTGATCGTGACCGCTCCCTCGGTGATCTACAAGGTCAACATGCTGGATGACACCGTCCAAATGGTGGACAATCCAGCCCTATTGCCGGATCCGCAGAAGCGTGAATCAATCGAAGAACCCTATGTCAAACTAGAAATCTATACGCCTAACACCTACAACGGCACCTTGATGGAACTCTGCCAGGAACGCCGTGGTGAGTTCATCGACATGAAATACATCACACCCGAGCGGGTTGCCTTGCACTACGAAGTCCCCCTGGCCGAGGTCGTGACCGATTTCTTCGATCAGATGAAAAGCCGCACCAAGGGCTATGCCTCCATGGAGTACCACCTGATCGGCTACCGTCGCAACGATTTGGTGAGGCTTGATGTGCTGATCAATGCCGAACGGGCCGACCCTCTCACCACAATTGTACATCGCAACAAAGCCTATGGCGTTGGCAAGGGGCTGGTGGAGAAGCTGAAGGAATTGATACCACGTCAGCAATTCAAGATTCCGATTCAAGCAGCAATTGGTAGCCGGGTGATCGCCAGCGAAAGCATTAGCGCCATGCGCAAAGACGTGCTGGCAAAATGCTACGGCGGTGACATCTCCAGGAAGAAGAAACTGCTGCAGAAGCAAGCTAAGGGTAAAAAACGAATGAAGGCGATGGGCAAGGTGGACGTGCCACAGGAGGCCTTTATGGCGGTGCTCAAACTGAATCAGTAGGGATCTGGCCGATCAGCCAGCATTGCGCCCCTTGATGACATCACTGTGAAAGAACTGACCCATGGTCAAGCCATGGCGGCGGATGATCCGGCGGCCCTGCCGATCCATCCAGAGCAGCGCAAAGCCTGTGATGAACTGTTCAAATAGGCTGGTTGCCAGAAGGGCCGGTAACAGCGATTGCACAGCGATCGGAGTGGTTGCTCCTAACTCGCGCTGTTCGGCGGCCCGCAGATCGCGCTCCATCTGCCGCTTCAGCTGTTGCAGGCTGCGCTGCACAGGCAGGTTGGGGTTGAGTTGGGGGGCCAGCCCCGCGCTGCGCGCGATCCGCATCAGAGTGGTGCTGTCCTGAACCCCGTCCAAATCAGCCTCGAACCGCTCGAACCGCGTGCGCAGCTCCGCGAGGGATTGGCTCCTTTGCTTCAATTCGTTGCGGGCCATCTCCTGGGCCACGAAGGTCAGACTGGGAAAGACCAGCAGGCAGACAAGGGCCAGCGGCACGAGCGCCCGGCGCACGCTGTCAATGAACAGTAGTTCACGCTGCTGGCGTTGGCGCCCGCCCCCCAGCAGCACCAGAGCCATGGCCACCGGCAGCAGGGGCAGGCTTTGGGAGGCCTGCTCGATCAGGTGCAGATGGGTCAGGGGGTCGTCCTGCGTTCCAAGCCAAACCAACGCCAGCAGGCGCAGCGCCAGGCAGAGCAGCAGCAGCATGCCCAACAAGCGCAGCTGGCTGAAGGAGTAGTCCAGCTGGTGCCCCAGCACGATGTTTTGCAATGAGTCCCAGCTCGATTTGGATCGGGATTGGGACATTGGGGCACGGGCGAAGTCCACAGACCTTATTGCAAGCCGTTCACCAACGGCTGAGCAAGCCGGGGGAACCCTTTTTGTGTTCAGCCGCATCCCTGCATGGCCCGATTCTCTTGCCCGGCGATCTCGGCCTGGCACGTTCAGTGCAGCCCGCGGGGCCGTGGGCTGGGAGGGCGACCGCGGCCGTGGCGCCGGGTTGCTGGCGGCGAGGACCGCAGCGGCTTCGCCCTGCCCCTGGCCCTGCTGGTGGCCCTGCTGCTGCTGCTCAGCAGCCTGGCCACGCAGAGCCTGATCTTGCAGGTGCGCAGCCGCCGAGCGGTCATCCTGGAGCTGCGGCAGGCGGAGGACCAGCTCGCCTCGGTTGCCCATCTGCTGGTGGGCCGATTGCAGGAGCGCCATCCCTGCTTGTTGGGTCTGCACCTGGCGGCCTGGAGCTTGGCGGACCCGAGCTGTGCCGACGCGACCGACATCGGGGGCTTGATCCGGGGCGAAGCCCATGGTCTGAGCTGGCAGCTGATCGCCTGGCAACCCCAGCCGGGTGGGCGTCAGGTGGACGTGCTGCTGCAGCTTCACCCCCCGGCTGGCCGACCGCCGAGGCGCGGCGAATTCCGGCTGGAGCTGGAGCCCACGGCCGCGGCTCCCCTCGTGCTCGCCCTCAGACCCCAGGGGTTGCGGGGAATTCCGGCCGCCGCTCTGTAAACCCCAATCGGGAGACCGCTTGACCATGACGATGACGGAACTGATCACGGCCGCCAGCGTGGTGCTGACCGCCACCGCTGCGGCCCTGCAAGTGAATTCCGCCGCCGCCAGCGCCCTGGCGGCGGCCGAGCAACGGCTGCAGGCGCTGGATCGCCTCGATGCCGAGCTGGTGCTGGTGGAGCGACAGCTGCGCGATCTGGCGACCTCCGTTCCGCTGGCGGCGGCCGCCACGGACCCAGCGGGCGCCTGCGCGACGAAGGCCGATGCGCTGCGCGACCAGCTCGCGGCCCAACCCGCCAGCTCCGGCCTGGTCCGTCGGGTCGAGCGGCGAGCCGGGCCGGGATCGCTGCTGGCCGTGGAGCTGCGCAGCGAAGCGGCGAACCTGACGCGGCAACGGCTCTTCAGCCTGGCGGCGCTGGGCCTCTGCGAGGCGGACCATGCGCCGCTCTGAGGGGTTCAGCCTGCCGGAGCTGCTGATCGCGGCGGCCTTGCTGGGTTTGGTGATGGCGCTGCTGGTTGGCGCCGCCAGCAACCAGCAGGGGCGCCTGCGGGTGGAGAGCGCGCTGCGGCGCATCGCCCTGGGGCTCGAACTGGGGCGCGTGGCCGCCATGCGGCAGGGGAGCGCCTGCGTGCTGGCGCTGGAGGCCGGCAGCTGGGAGGCGCCCGGAGCCTCGGCCTTGCCCGCCTGCGCCGGTGCCCTGCTGCAACCCGAGGAGGGGCTGGTGCCATCGGGGGTGGAGGTGGATCACAACCTGCCGGCGCTGGTGCGCTTCAGCAGCAACGGGCTGGTGCTTGATGGCGGCACGCTGGTGGTGCGCGCTGAGGGCGTGGCGCTGGAGCGTTGCCTGGTGATCTCGCCGCCCCTGGGCGTCGTGCGCCTGGGACGCTATGAGGCGGCGGTTTGCCGCCCGGAGGGTTGATGAGGCCAACCGACCGGCGAGCTAACAGCCGAGGCTTGGGGCCGTGTTGCGGATTGGCGCGGCCCTGGCTCGGGCGCCGCCGCTGGCGGGCCCGGCGCTCAAGCTCGGCAGCGGGGTTCAGCCTGGTGGAGCTGCTGCTGGCGCTGACGCTCGGGGGGGTGGTTTGCGGAGCGATGGTGCAGCTGCTGTTGAGCGAGAGCCGCGGCAGCGAACTGTTGGCGCGGCGGCTGCGGGCCGGGCTGGAGCAGCGGCGGGTGCTGGAACTGATCCGGGAGGATGTGCAGCGCTCCAGCCAGGTGGCGCTCGATGCGGTGAGCCCAGCGGCCTGCAACTTGGCGGGGCGAACGGTGGTGTTGCATTTGCAAGCGACGCCCGGCCCGGTGACCTATAGCGTGGGCAGCGCTCCCAGTCCGATCTGGCAGGGTCAAGTGCTGATGCGCTGCGGACCGGCCTTCGGGCTCGATGGCCAACCGAGCGTCGGCATGGCCCTGAATCGGGTGCTGCTGGATGGCCTGCCGAGGGAAGGAGGGTTGCGGGTGGTGGCCCTGGCCGCAGGGCGGCTGGAGCTGGAGGTGCAGCAGGAATTGCCGGAACGCCACGGGCACAGGCCACAGATCGCCAGCACCCTGGTGATGGCGGCGCCCTGATCGCGGGCGCCGGCCAGCTCAGGCGGGCCGGGCCGGGCGCAGGCCATGGCGCACGACGGCCTGCTCGCAGAAAGCCTCGAAGCCGCGCACGTAGTTGAGATCGTCGTAGAGGTGCAGGGCTGCTTTCTGGCGCAGCTCCTGGCGCAGCTGATCCAGGTCTTCGCGGTTTTGAATCAGGCGTGTGGCGATCGCCACATACTCAGCCACGGAGTGGGCGATGGGGGGATTGTCGACGCCCATCAACCGGTAGGCGGCCGCCACAAAGCGGGAGCGCAGGAAACGGCCCTCCAGGGTCACGGTGGGGGTGCCCACAAAGGTGGACTCATAAAAGGTGATGCCACTGCAATAGAAGAAGGGATCAAGCAGCACATCGATGCAATTTGAGAGGGCGATAAATTGATGGCGATTCATGGTCGCCAACATCACCATTTGGTCATAGAAATGGGGCGCCGAGACCTTGACGCGCTCCACAAAGCGTTGAGTCACACCGGCCCTGGGATTCTCCACAAACACAAAAGCAGCATCGGGGTTGGCGATGGCCAGCTGTTCCAACGCCTCATCAAAGCGGGGATGAAGTTTGTAGAGGCTCTGCAGACAGCCAAAGAGCGGAGCGCCCGGCGGCAGCACAAAAAAGCTGCGTGGCAGCTCATGCAGCTCCAGGCGCTCCGATAGGTAACAACAGGGAAGACCAGGTAATCGCACCAGCGTCTCCACGTAGTGATCATCGCCATCCGGTGGTTCGGCCAGCTCGCTAGAGATGTAGTAATCAATGTTGCGCACCCCAGAGGTATGCGGCAGGCCCCAGCCGGTCAGCTGGATGGGCGCCAGTCGCTGCATTGCGAGGTAGTTCATCTGGCAGTTCATGCCCAGATCGGGATAGAAGAGGATATCCAGATCGAGGTCGCTGATCTGACGATGATCCGGGAATCCAAGATCGGTGTTGCCCAATTGAACAACGCGACGGGCGCAGCTGTTCAAGCCGCGCTGGACGTCATCCTCCTTGGCCGCCGGACCGTGGATCAAAATCAGCTCAAACCGATCGCGGTTGAGATTGCGGATCAGCCCCTCAAAGGCTCTGCTATTGCTGTGTTCACTAAAAAATTCAGAAGCAAAACCGATGCGGATCGGTGCATCAATTGTCGTGGCGCCAACGTCGATTTGAGCCAATGCTTGAGCGCTGGCCGGCTGGGAATCAAGCCGGCCAGACTGCTGTTCGCGAAGGCCATACAGATCCGCCAGGAGATCGTTGTAAATAGTGAGTGGCACCCTGAGGTTCTGGCTGTGGTAGGCAAGAAAAAATAGATGGGGGTAAATCATGTAGGGGCTAATAAAATACTTAAACTCAAGACGACTGAGCAGCCTTAATCCCGCTAGAGCTCGAGCCCAATAGTGATGCAGCTCCTGGGTGGAGCAAAACACAATCGGCGTGATCAGATGGTAATGGAGCAGCAGAATTGGTGAGTCTGGCTGAGACTTCAGAAGCCGTTCGCAAACGCGGATCGATCGCTCCGGCAGCGACAGATCATTCAGAACAATGATCAGAAAATTGAGATAAGGTTGATGATCGGGCCGCAGCTCTGTGGCCTTGATTGCAAACGGCAGGGCGTCATCAGTCCGCGCCAGGCCCAGCAGAGCTTGCCCCATCCAAAAATAAGCCTCATCGCAGTCTGGCTGTTGCCGGATCAGGCTGCGCAACATCGGCAGCAGCCGTTTCTTGAGGCCAGTGTCCACCAGCAAGCGCGCCAGCTCCAGCTGCACCGCAGCCGGTTGGGGCTCGCCGTTGAGGATGCGATCCAGCAGTTGGCTGGCTTCCTGATCGCGCTTGACATCTGCCAGAGCATGGCAGGCATTGATCTGAAAGCGGAGGTTGTCGGGCTCCTCTTCGAGCAGTGCTAGATAAAGTTCAACAGCGTCTTCTTGCTTGTGAAGGTCCAGCAGAGTGTTGGCGAGATTTAAGCGGCTGGAGCGGTGCGCGGGATCCAGGGCCAGGGCTTTGCGCAGCCAACGCTCGGCCGCCTGCAGGCGATTGAGCTTGTAGAAGCAGCCACCAGCGGCGCAATAGGCAAAAACCCGTCGCTGCGGGTGGCGCGCGACAAGGCGAAGCTGAACAAGAGCCTGATCATAGTGCTCTGCGGCGATTAGAGCCATCGCCCGCTCTTCGGCTGCGCTCGTTGCAGACAGCAGATCGGGGGATAGCGCACTCGGATCAGACATGGGATGGAGCGTTAGATCGAAACGAGATGTTGTCAGCGGCTCGATCAGACTTGGATCCTAAACCAACTCGCATGCTTACTCGCGGAGCTGCGCTGCGCTCGGGTCCATGGAGCCTGCAGGAGGGGCAGGGGCATGGCCATAGCACTGGCAATGCGGATTGACCACCAGCCTCAGCTGCTGACAACACGTGACATAGAGCTGTCTTGGCCATCAAGCCGCAATAAAAAGCCTCCGGAAACTGGAGGCATGAGCGGCAGCATCAACTTAGCAAGAGCCTTTGCTTGCCTTACTGGAATGTGCA
>CAYOCW010000035.1:6577-15791 GCA_964402615.1 uncultured Cyanobium sp.
GGCGGGGCCAACTTAAGCTCAGCGCCTCAGGAACCTCTCAGAGAAGATTAAGGCTAAATTCAATGTTGTTAAACTGGTTTTCATAACCCGGTTCAACATGGAACAGAAACTCACCAGAATCTTTGCAATGCCTGTCCTGCTGCGGGGTCACGGAGCGCAAAATATGGGATAGCCTCATCAGCGAGAAGGCAAATCTCTTGTCATTCAGCACGGTTTATCCTTTGTCGACTCCACCAGTTCGCCATCGATGATGCCCCATTAGCAGGTTCTGCGCCAGAGATCCGGCTGTCATTTCACGTAGATTCACCACTTGATTCAAATAGAAATCACCCCCCCCCGTAAGGGAGAGGGGGGTGCAGCGAGCTGGATCAACTGCGCGCTTTTTCTATCCTTACTGGAATGTGCAAGATAGGGAGCCGTTAGTAGCGATCACTGCAACAGGCCTCTGACTGGTTGCTCCCGCAGAGGTATTGACGCAAACAACCCCTTCGGCTGATGGGGAAAAGGTACGGCCCGATATAGAAATAGAACCTGTACGAAGGTCTCCAGTTCCACCGCATGTAACTGATCCCGCAGCACCGGGGTGGGCGACCACCTCTGGCATATCTGAGACCCTGCCCATGGCACATTCCTTGGCCAGAGCCACAAGTTCGCCGACGGAGGCGCCGGCTTGCGCCCGGCTGCGGGCCCGCAGGTACTGGGGCAGAGCGATGGCGGCCAGCAGGCCGACCACCGCCACCACGATCATCAATTCGATCAGGGTGAAGCCAGAGCTGCTGCTGCGGATGCGCTGTGCGCGCAGGTTGCGCAGCAGTTCAAGTTGGGTTTTTGTTTTCACGGCGAGTGCGGGGGAGTTGTTAGCCGACTGCTTGAACATAGTCGCTTCCTGGCAGCTCGCCAAGGAGCGAGGGCGCGCTTCAGTCCAAGGCCTGAGAGAATCCTGAGTTGAGACTCAGCGCCAACATGAAACGATTGCGCCGGCTTTTCAGAAATCGGATCATCGTGCCACGATTGTTAGCGAAGTCTTCGCGGATCGTTGCAGGGGAAAGCGAATCGAGGCTGGCTGGAGGAGTTTATGCCGCGGCAAGGCTCGCAGCCCTTTGGCACCCCTCCACATGTTCTAAGCTAACTCTCAGCTTTCGCCGGGGCGATTTTCAGCAACCGTGCTGAAGCACCTTCTGCAGCTGCTCCTGCCGCCCCCGCAGCCCGGGGCGCGCTCCCTGCGCCGTCAGCTGCTCAGCCTGAGTCTGCTGGCGGTGCTGGCCGGTTCCGGCGTGCTGCTCCTCGCCCATGCGCTGCTATCCGCCCACGCCCGCCGGCTGCGGCATCTCCAGGCTGTTGAGCGAATCCGGCTGGAGCTGTTGACCGCCCAGAGCCACGTTGCCGAACCGAGCCGGCTGCAGCAGCAGCTGAATCGGCTGGTCGCCCCCGGCATGGTCGTCTGGATCGTCGGCAGCCCCTTGCGGCCCCAGACCTTGCCCAGGGTCTCCGCCGGCTTTGCCATGCCCATCTCCCTGCCGCGGTTGCTGCGCCGCGCCGAAGCCCTGATGGGGCCTCCGGAACCGCAGGAGTTGCGGATCGGCCAGCTCACGTTCCTGAGCAGTTCCCTGCGCGTGCCGCTCCTCAACCGACGCAAACCGTTGCGGATTGGCTTCATCAGCGATGTGAGCGATGATCAGGCCCAGGAGCAGGTGGTGCAGCTGCTGCTGGTGGCCTCAGGCCTGATCACCACCCTGATCACCGGCCTGCTGCTGCGGCTGGCCATTCGTTACGGCCTGCAGCCTTTGCAGGACTTGGGAGCCCGCCTCGAGCGGATCCAACTCGACAGCCTCGCCCATCAGCAGCTTCCGCTGGAGTCTCAACCGATCGAGCTGCTGCCGATCGCGGTGGCGTTCAACGGCCTGTTGCAGCGCTTGGCCGAGGCCTGGGACCGGCAGAGCACCTTCGTGAACGGCGTCTCCCATGAGCTGCGCACGCCGATCACCCTCATCGGCGGCTACGCCCGGCGGCTGGCCCGCGACGCCAAGGGCAGCACGCCAAGGCAGCGGGAGCAGCTGGAGCTGATCATTCGCGAGTCGGAACGCATGGCCAAGTTGGTCACCGATCTGCTCGATCTGGCCCGCAGCGACGCCGGCCATCTGCAGATCAACCCGACCGGTCTTGACCCTGTGGCTGTTCTGCGTTCGCTGCAGCGGCGGCTCAAGGATCATGCCGAAGGCAGAGTGCAGCTGGATCCAGCCCTCGAGACCTGCCCGCTGCCAACGGCCGGAGGCAATCCCGAGCGGGTGGAGCAGTGCCTGGCCAACCTGGTGGAAAATGCCCTCAAATACGCTCCGGCTGGCTCGCCGATCCTGCTGAGCGGCTCCCTGCAGCCGAATGGTCGGGTGCTGTTGCATGTGATCGATCGGGGTCCCGGGGTCCCGCTGCAGGACCGGCAGCGCATCTTCGAGCGGTTTCGCCGCGGCAGTCAGGCCACCGAGGTGGTGGGCAGCGGCATCGGCCTGGCGTTGGTGCAGACCCTGATGCGGGCGATGGGCGGCGAGGTGGATGTGGTGGATGCGGCGGGCGGCGGGGCTGACTTCCGCTTGCACCTCCCGCCGGCGGCAGCGTTGGCGGACTGCGGGGAGACGCGCTGAGAGCGGCGCGGATTCACGGTGTTGGCGGGGCGCCAGCGCTGCGCTCCTGCGGGGGCGAGGGCTGCCGCAGCTGCTCCACCAGCGGGCCGAGCCGCTCCAGCACCGCGGTCTTGTTCCAGCAGTCATCGGCCCCGGCCCGCAGCAGCTCCTGCGCCCGGCTGCACTCCCAGTTGGCGGTGAACACCACCACCTTGCCGCTGAAGCATCCCCGCCGCAGCTGGATCAGGCAGCTCAGACCATCCATCTCCGGCATCACCAGATCGAGCAGAACCAGCTGCAGCTGATGCAGCTGCTCCCAGTTCAGCAGCGCCATGGCCGAGGGGAAGCAGATGGCGGCAACCCCCAGATCCTCCAACTCCAGGGCGAGCAGCTGGCGCAGCCGCGGGTCATCGTCCACCACGGCGACGCTGAGCACAGCAGCGGCTGGTGGCGACAGCACGCTCATGGCCGGGGTTCGCCCTGTTTGAGCATGAATCCCACGCCGCGGATCGTCTGGATCAACGTTGGCAGGCCTGGCATTTCGATCTTACGGCGCAGGTAGCGGATGTAGACATCGAGCAGATTGTCGTCGCCAAAGTGGTTTTCTCCCCAAACCTGATGGAGAATGGCACTGCGCTCGAGCACACGATTTTGAGCCTGCATCAGACAATGCAAGAGATCGTATTCCCTCACCGTGAGGTTGATGCTCTGACCGTGGCGATAGACCTCGCGCGTCGCCATGTTGAGTTCCAGGTCCGCGAACCGGAGCTTCTCGCTGGGGCTGGCGGGGTCCGTGTAGCCGCGGCGGCGCAGATGGGCCCGCAGCCGTGCCAGCAGCTCCTCCAGGGAAAAGGGTTTGATCACAAAGTCGTCCGCCCCGGCATCGAGAGCCTCCACCCGATCGCGGACCTCATCGCGGCCGGTCAGCATCAGAATCGGCAGGGTGAGCCCACTGGCCCGGATGCGCCGGCACACCTCCACACCACTGAAGTCAGGTAATTGCCAATCGAGCAGCACCAGGTCGGCGGGTTGACGCCGCAGTTCCAGCAGCGCCTCCTGTCCGTCGCCAGCCTGGCGAGGGAAATAACCTTCCACGCTCAGCTCACCCGCGAGGAAGAGCCGCAGGCGCGGGTCATCATCAACGATCAGCACCTGCAGTGGATCCGCTGTGGGCACGGCAACGGGGCTGTTCACGATGCTTCCGAAGGTAAAATCATTTTACGTCGCTCAGGCTCGCTGGCCCTGTCGGCACCACGGCGGGCGATGGTGATAGCCCGGCTGCCGCCATCGCCCGCCGCGGCGGCTGAGCCTACGATGTCAAGGCTGATCCCCACCCCATAGTGTTCGATCTGTGAAGACCAGCTCCATATCAGCCGCAGCGCTGGCCATCCAGTCCTTTCTTGAATCGATGCAGCAGGCCGGCATCACTTCTGGAACGGACAAATTTTCACCGCATCGTTACGACCAGGTGTATGGCAGGGCGCTGGCGGCCTTTGCCAGCGCCGGGCCTTTCGCCATGCTGGAGATTGGCTTTGGGCAGGGCAATAGTATCGGATTTTGGCACGCTCTATTCCCTGAGGTTTTTCATTACTGCCTCGATCTGGATCATGGCGACTGGACGGACGCCAGAACGTGTGTCTTGCGCGTGGATCAATCCAGGCCAGGCGACTTGGAGCGAGCCATTGCGATGGTATCCCATCCGATTTCTCTGATCGTGGATGATGGCTCCCACCGCCCCGACCATCAGCTGCTGAGCTTTTCCATGCTGTTCCAAGATCTCCTTCAACCGGGAGGTCTTTACATCATTGAGGATATAGAGACCTCCTACTGGCGTCGGGGTTATCTCTATGGAAATGAATTCAGCCATGGGCTTGGAGAGCGACATTCTGCCGTTGAAGCTTTTAAAGTCGTGGCTGATTTAGTTAATCGACGTTTCCTTGATCCGGCTGATCTTAATTGGCTTTACGGTTCACTTCTGGATGTTGGCATCGATCCTGCTGCCGCCAATCTTGTGGAGACGGTCGGCTTCGGCCGCAATGCTATTTTAATCCACAAGCGATTCGATCCCCCGTCCGACACGGAGCAGCCGCCTTACGCGTATTTTGAGTTCAGCTGCCGGCAGCCGCGCTCCGCAACCCAGCCGCCAACGGCGCCCGCAGAATCCGCTTAACGCCGCCAGCTCCCGGCCTCGAACCCGGCTGCATCGAACCTGGCTGGATCGATCGCCGACGCCACGCTGGTCGCCAGCCGCGCGGGCGCTCGCTCCGATCGGCCTCCAGTCTTCCCCTGCTCTCTCAGCGGCTGCCGCCCTGGCTTGAATGGCTCGGTGCGTGCAGATGGCATGACCCCGAGCCCGGATCTCCCGCCCCTGGCGCTGCGCCTGGCCCGTTGGGGGGTGGCCATCGTTGGCGTTTATGCCCTGATCGCCCTGCTCACCCCCTGGCTGATCCAGCTGGGCTGGCTGCCGGAACCCAATGCCGGCCTGGCCAATCCCATCCATGCCGCCCCGTCCCCCCAGCACTGGTGCGGCACCGATCGGCTGGGGCGCGATGTCTGCGTGCGCACCCTCGCCGGCAGTGGCGTGGCCTTGCAGGTGGTGCTGATCGCCCTGGGCTTGGCCCTGCTGATCGGCGTGCCGCTGGGCATGGCGAGCGGTTACCTGGGGGGCCTGGTCGATCGCTTGCTCGTGCTGCTGATGGACACGCTCTACACCCTGCCGGTGCTGCTGCTGTCGGTGGTGCTGGCCTTCCTGCTGGGCCGGGGCCTGCCCAATGCGGCCGCCGCCCTGTGCGTGGTCTACGTGCCCCAGTACTTCCGGGTGGTGCGCAACCAGTCCGCCCAGGTGAAGGCGGAGCTGTTCATCGAGGCGGCCCGCTCGCTCGGGGCCGGCCCGTTCTGGATCCTGCGCCGCTATCTGTTTCGCAATGTGATCACCTCTGTACCCGTGCTGCTCACCCTCAATGCCGCCGATGCGGTGCTGGTGCTAGGCGGCCTGGGGTTTCTTGGCCTGGGCTTGCCGGAGAGCACGCCGGAGTGGGGCAGCGATCTGCAACAGGCGATGGTGGATGTGCCGATCGGCGTCTGGTGGACGGCCCTATACCCAGGCCTGGCGATGTTCGTGCTGGTGCTCGGTCTCGCCTTTCTCGGCGAGGGTTTGGAGGCATTGCTGTCCGCGGCGCCGCGGCGGCGCCCCTGAGGCGTGCTGGCCGGCCAACCTGCCTAGGCTGGATCGGCTGATCGGCAACGTCATGGCAGCACGGCTCATCCCCGCCGGCCCCATCCGGCCGCTGGAGCGGGCCCTGCCACCAGCGCTGGCCCTCCTGCTGGCGCTGCTGCCGTCGAGCCTCGCCACCGTCCCGGCGCTGGCCCGTCCCCGCACGGCCAGCAGCCTCAGCCCTGGCGGCATCGGGACGCACCAGGTGCCGACGCCGACCATCGCTGCCGCCCTCAGCGCCCAGGCTTACCCCCTGCCACTCCGGCAGGCCGTCGATCCCCTGGCGATCTGCCCCGACACCCTGCTGACCTTCCTGAACAACAGCACCAATCGGGTCGTGCCGCTTTGGATCGCCGCGCGCAGCTGCGATTGCTACGCGCAGGAGCGGGCGCAAGGCAACCAGCAGGAGTCGAGCAGCCGGCGCTGCTTCCCCTGACCCAAGCGCTTGTCCCCCCGCAGCGCCCCGGCACTGCGGCACTGCGGTTTGGCGCGACCTGCGCAACAGCCGGCTGCTGCGCAAGCGGTCGCCACCTCGGTAACCTTGGGCCAGATCCCCTCGTGGTTTGACCACGGCTCCTGAACTTGATCCGGCAGGTGTTGCGCCGGGCGGTGGTGCCCTGCGCCCTGGCCCTGCTGATCGTCATCAGCCCCAGCCCGGCGCCTGCCCTGGGCACGTCCACCAGCCCCGCGCGCCAGAGCAGAGACCTGGACGTGTGCGTGATCGTGCCGCGCTTGGCGGAAGGCCCTGGCCCCACCACCGTGCCGCTGAGCCGCCCCACCCTGTTCACCGCCGGGCCCTTGCTGCAGGTCCGCATCGAGCGGGACGGTCGCCTCGCCTGGCGGCTGGATGCCCCCAGCGCGGGCTTGATCCAGGGCCCGATCGCCTGGCCCCTGGCGCCGATCCGGCCCGGTGAGCAGCTGCGCCTGCTGCTGCGCCCCCCCGGCGCGGCCAGCGACGCCTTCGCGGTGGTGGCCATCCGCGGCGCACGCGCTGGCGTGCTCCAACGCAATCAGCAATTGCTGGCCAGCCTCGGCCATGATCCGGCGGCCTGGTTGAGCGCCGTGCTGCAACAGCGCGACCGCGGCGATCTGGCCCTGGCCCTGGCGCTGTTGTTTGCCTTCGAAGGCCCGTCGTCCCGCCAGCTCGACAGCCTGCGGCTGGAGGTGTTTCGGCGCGGTTGCGGCAGTGGGGCCGAGGCCTCCGGCCTGCTGCGTCCGCCACCGCGGAGCCCGCCGCCGTTGAGCCCGCCGGGGCGCGGTCGCGCCCTGGGTTGAGGGGACCACCGCTGCCGAGCTGAGCCGAGCGGTGCCGGTGCAGCGGGCCGGCCGGCCTGGAACGCCGCTGGACACTCCAGAGCGACACAATGTTCTCGCCCTTCCCCGATCGCCTGAAGCATGGTCGCCACGTCGCCACCGCTGCTTCTCAACCCCACGGTCGAGGCGATGCGCGCCCTGGTGCATGGCGGCGCCACGGCGGACCTGCCCTGGCGGTTGGAGCAACTGACCCGGCTCGAACGCTTGCTGGTGCAGGCCCGCGCGGCGCTGCCGGCCGCCTTGGCCGCCGACATGGGCCGACCGGAAGCCGAGGGGCTGTTCGAGCTGGCCGGCCTGCGCGATGAGCTGCAGCTGACCCGCCGCAACCTGGCCCGCTGGATGGCGCCCCGGCCGGTGAAGATGCCGTTCTGGGCGCTGCCGGGCCAGGCCCAGGTGCAGGCCCAGCCCCTCGGCTGCGTGCTGATCCTGGCCCCCTGGAACTACCCGTTCCAACTCTGCATGCAGCCGCTGGTCAGCGCCCTGGCGGCCGGCAACAGCGTGGTGCTCAAACCCTCCGAGCAAGCCCCGGCCACCGCAGCCCTGGTGGCTCGCCTGATCCGCGAGCAGTTCCCGCCTGACATCGTGCAGGTGGTCGAGGGTGATGGGGCGGTCGCCGCAGCACTCCTCGACCAGCACTTCGACCACATTCTCTACACCGGCAACGGCCGCATCGGTCGGCAGGTGATGGCGGCGGCGGCCCGCCATCTCACCCCCGTCACCCTGGAGCTGGGCGGAGCCTGCCCGGCGATCGTGCTGGCGGAAGCGGAGATCGCCACCACCGCCCGGCGTCTGGCCTGGGGCAAATCCGTCAACGCCGGCCAAACCTGTGTGGCCCCCAACCATGTGCTGGTGCTGGACAGCCAGCGACAGCAGCTCAGCGAGGCGCTGATCGCCGCGCTGCGACACTTCCACGGCGACGCTCCCCTGGCCAGCCCCGATCTGGGCGGGATCATCAACGACCGCCAGTTCGCCCGGCTGGAGACCCTGTTGCAGCAGGCCCGCCAGCGGGGCCAGATCCTGCACGGCGGCCGCAGCGATGCCGCCAGCCGCAAGATCGAGCCCACTTTGATCGCGGCGCAAGGGCCGCAGGATCCGCTGCTGAGCGAGGAGATCTTCGGGCCGATCCTGCCGATTCTGGGCGTGCCGGATCTGGAGACCGCCCTGGGCCTGGTGCAGAGCCAACCGCCACCGCTGACCATCTATCTGTTCGGTGCCGATGGCCGCACCCGTCAGCGGGTGCAGCGCAGCAGCCGCTCCGGCAGCCTGGTGTGCAACGACGTGATCGTGCAGGCCGGCATCACCTCCCTGCCCTTCGGCGGCGTCGGCGAGAGCGGCATGGGGGCGTACCACGGCTGGACCGGCTTCCAGGCGTTCTCCGCCAACCGCAGCCTGCTGGAGCGGCCCTTCAGGCTCGATCTCCCCTTCCGCTATCCGCCCTACGCGGGCAAGCTGCCGTTGATCCGGCGCCTGTTCGCCAGCTGAGCTGCGGGTGCGCCTCGCCCCGGCGGGCGGATCAGCGGCGGCGCGGCGACGTCCAGGCGAGGATGCAGGGCCGGCCTTCGCGTCTTTGCAGCGGGAAGGGCCGGCTGCCGCAGCCTCCCCTCCGGCGTTGCCGGTTCCAACGCCATGGTGACTGTTCCCACCCTCCAACGCCCCGGCGGTGACGGCTCCGATGGCGCCTCGCCCGGCGATCCCAACGCGGCCGGCCAGGCCGCCAACGCCGAGCGGGCCACGCAATCCGCCCGGGCCGATCGCGATTTCGAGCCCCTGCCCGATGCCGTGCCCCCCCAGAACCTGGAGGCGGAGGAGGCGGTGCTGGGGGGCATCCTGCTGGACCCCGACGCGATCGGCCGCGTTGTCGATGTGCTGCAGCCGGAGGCCTTTTACCTCGGCGCCCACCGCGAGATCTTTCGCACCGCCCTGATGCTGCACAGCCAGGGCAAACCCACCGATCTCACCGCCATGGCGGCTTGGCTGGCCGACACCGGCCAGCTGGAGAAGGTGGGCGGCAGCGCCCGGCTGGTGGAGCTGGTGGAGCGCACCCTCTCCACCGCCTCGATCGACCAGGTGG